>JAPLOD010000001.1 GCA_026692735.1 Planctomycetota bacterium
CCGCCGGTCATGGGCGGGGCGGCGGCGCCGCCAAACCGTTCCCGCGCGGCGTTGACGGCGATCTCGGTGATGTCGAAACCCAGCACGTGCGCGGCGCCGAGCGCCCGCCAGAGTTCCAGGTAGTAGCCCGTGCCGAAGCCCAGTTCCAGCAGTCGCGCGCCGGCCACGCCGATGGTGTGCCGGCGCAGCGCGCGGAGCAGCACGGTGCGGCGCACACGGTAGGCCCAGCGGTTGAAGGCCAGCCCCACCCCGGCGTGCCCTACGCCCGCCAAGTTGAACTCGCGTTCCAGCCGCTGAGTCCAGTAGCGGTCGTTCTCGTAGGTTGCGCGCGGCGGTGTGCCGCTCTCGGCGGCCGTTTCTTTCACGACGGAAGACATGCTGGTTGAGAAGCTAACGCCGGCGGGCCGAACTTTCCAGTTCGCCCAGTGCGATGCCGGACACGCTTTCCAGCGTGGCCGGTGCGATGGAGGGTCCGCCGCTCTGTGCCGCCGATGGTTCCGTCCGGTGGTGCGGCGAGCCGCCAGTGCCACGCTTCAGACCGCAGGCATCTCTTTCCGGCGCTCCAGCCGGCGCCGCGCGCGTTCCCGGTCGAGCGCCTTCAGGATGTCATGAACTTCCTTCTGCAGCGAGTGTTTCAGCCGCGGGTTGACGCGCACAGCCTGGTCCAGACACGTCAGCGCCTGCGTGGGCGAGTCGAGCATCAGATTCGCCTGCCCCAGCGCCACCATGGCCTCGAAGTTCGCGGGCTCCACCGCGAGCGCCAGCAAGGCGCAGCGCCTGGCGTCCAGAGCGTCACCGCGGCGCAGGGAGAGGCGCGCGCGCTGCGCGTACCCGGCGCTCCATGCGGGGTACTTTTCCAGGAGGCTACTGAGGCCCGCCATGCCGACCGCGGGATCCGCGTCGCTCCGCAGCGCTCTCTCGCGCACCGCGTCCGGCGGGCCGCCGCGCTGTGCCCACACCGACAGCAGGAACGTCTCGGCCAGCGCGCCCACCGTATCCAGCTCAGCGCCGCCATGCTCGCGCAACAGTAGCAGGAGGACGCGGTCGCCATTGCGGTCGCCGGCCAAGGCCAGCAGCCGCGCGCAATACGCGCGCCGGCGCGGCGCGTCCTGAGCCACGCCCCAGCGGAGGGCCAGCGTGGCGCCACTGCCCGCACGGCGCAGTTCCCGCGAGAGCGCCTGCGCATCCGCGTCCGGCGTGGCGATCCGGCTGGCCGCGCCGTAGGAGGCCAGCGGCGCATGCAAGGCCCAGACCAGGGCTGCGATCAGGAACAGAGCAGTGACAGTGAGTATGGCCCGCATGCGATGCCAGCCCGCGATTTCCGGAGTACAGTCTACCACGGACGCAAGAAAACGCCCTCCGTTTTGCGGGAGGGCGTTTGTCATTGGCCCGTGGTCAGTTGTCCGTGGATACTGCCTGCGACCTCGCTATCCTTGTCGCGGCCGCATGTGCATCTGACTGGTGGATCAGGCGGAAGGCCACGAAGGCGCGAAGCAACTGACAACGGACCACTGACAACTGACCGAAAACACCTGACCAATGGCCAAGCCTGGCGACCTCTTCCCGGACGACCTAACACCGCCGGCACAAGGCCGCTGTCAGCTTCCGCCAGCAGCGCCACCCGTGCGGATCACGCCGTCCAGGTCGCGGGTGAAGTCGCCCTGCTCGCCCTGCAGGCTGTAGATATCGTTGTCAATGAGGTCCGTGCCGTCCGCGCCCTTGCCCATGCGGTTCTTGGGGCTATCGCGGAACTCGACCGTGCCCGCGCCGATCAAGACGTTGCCGCCTTGGTTCTCACCATGGTTGTCGGACATGGTGCTGCCCGCCGCGCCCTTCTTGTCGGCGGCGACGGCGGTCACGGCGCTGTTGATGCTATGACCGGGGTCATAGGCATAGCCAATATTGGCTAACTTCATCTTCGCGCCGGCGTCCTGCAGCTTTCCATTAGCGACGGGCAGGATCTCCATCAGCGCCGCACCCGCGACAGGCTTGGATGGACAGGAAAACGCCCGTACGTCCTGGATGTAACCTCTGTACAGCAGGTTCACGTCCGCTATCGGGTCACTGGATGCGAACGGGTCCCCGGTGGCCGACGACGTCGGGAAGTAACCGCCGTTCCCCGGCTGGTCCGCGTACATGTACATAGCCTTGGCCATCTGGCTCAGGTTGGCCGCGCAGGACGTGCGCCGGGCCGCTTCCCGCGCACGGGCCAGCACCGGAAGGATCAGCCCTGCCAGGATAGCGATGATGGCAATTACCACCAGAAGCTCGATCAGAGTGAACCCTGGATTCCGGCCCCCCTTCATCGCCTGCCTCCTTTCCCCTTGCCTGTAACCCACTCTACGAAGTGCAGTACCCCGCTGTTTGGCGCTTTTCGCAGGAAAAGCGGGGCTACCGCCTCTACCACAGAGCACACAAAGGACACAGAGAGAACACGAGGTAGATCCAGCCGTGATCCTGTGTGCGCTCTGCGACCTCTGTGGCAGAAACCCGCTAACGTCGCTACAGTCTCGGAGAACCCAGTCGGCCAAAAAAACGCCCTCCGTCTTGCGGGAGGGCGTTTGGCCCGAAAGCTCTCCGGTCGCTGTTAGCTTCCAGCAGCGCCACCCGTGCGGATCACGCCGTCCATGTCGCGGGTGAAGTCGCCCTGCTCGCCCTGGAGGCTGTAGATATCATTGTCAATGAGATCCGTGCCGTCCGAGCCCTTGCCCATGCGGTTCTTGGGGCTATCGCGGAACTCGACCGTGCCCGCGCCGATCAAGACGTTTCCGCCTTGGTTATCACCATGGTTGTCGGACACGGTGCTGCCCGCCGCGCCCTTCTTGTCGGCAGCGATGGCCGACACGGCATTATTCGGCCCGTGGCCAGGGTCATAGCCATAGCCAATATTGGCTAACTTCATCTTCGCGCCGGCGTCCTGCAGCTTCCCATCCTTGACGGGCAGGATCTCCATCAGCGCGGAGCCCGACACAGGCTTGGACGGACACGAGAAGACTCTCACGTCCATAATGTAGCCCCTGTACAGCAGGTTCAGGTCTGCCATCGGGTCACTGGATGCATACGGATCGGACGTGGATGAGGTGGTGGGGAAACAGCCGTTCGCCGGCACGTCCGCATACATGTACATGGCCTTGGCCATCTGGTTCAGATTGCTGGCACACGATGTCCGACGGGCCGCCTCGCGCGCGCGAGCCAGCACTGGAAGGATCAACCCTGCCAGAATTGCGATGATGGCGATAACCACCAGCAACTCGATCAACGTGAATCCGTGCTTCTTCGCTCGGATCATCCCACACCTCCTCACAGGTAGCTGCTTCTACGCGCACAGTGCGCGAAGCCACAATTCCTTGTCTAAGACCCGAGAGGGAACGCCCCTCTGAATCTAGTCCTCTGCATCCCTCGTGCTCACCCTAGGCATGACTACGAAAGATTGTTGTAGACGGTTTGCTGCTTTTTCCAAGAAACTTTTCCACGAATCCCCAGGACCGGATCACGGATACCGGATACCGGATGGCGGATGACGGATTGCGGAGTGCTCGGCGCAGCAGATTCTCTTGGGGATTTGTGTTGTGCACGGGAGAGGTTAGGGTATTATTTGGTTTGGGCTGGGATCTCGAATCCCCTATACTCTGGCTCGTCTCACCGACGCGACAGACGGAACCGAGGTCAGCTCAGGTTTTCGATTTGCGATTTTCGATTGCCGATCGGGCGCTGGACTGGTAGCGCCACGCGTGGGGAGCGTCTGGCGCGCGGGGCATCGGGTGAGCGGACGGCGGCGCACTGGCTGCGGACAGTACCGCTCCTATTCGTCGTCTCACGCCTCCACTACCATGCGCCGAACCAGCTTAGCCATGGATGGCGTGCCGGTAGAGGTTAAGTCCCGCGTAACGCGGTTTGCGCAGCTTCATTGCACCGACCACGCGCCGGGCTTCGAGGCAACTCTCAATGGCGTCAACCGCGTTTCTGTAAGCTTCCTGCAGGGACTTGCCGGAAGCTATACATCCCGGAATGGCCGGAACCTGTGCGGTGAAATATCCATCCTCATCCTGAAAATAATCAATCTCGAACTCCCGATGCTTCTTCATGCTTGAGATAGTAACATCTTCGCGCTCTGATGGCAAAAGAAGCCCGGCCTGCGCGTGGTTCGCTTGCCTTAGACAAGCCGGTAGCGTATCCTGCGACGGGAAGATGAGGGAAGACAAGCGGCCATGAATCTGCTGAACCCCTGGTATCTCACCGGCCTGGCCGCGGTCGCCGTCCCGATCCTGATCCATATTCTGCAGCGCGATCGCATCCGGCGCATCGTGTTCCCGGCCACGCGCTTTTTGCTCGGCGCCTCCCGCAACATCACCCGTACCCAGGCGCTGCGCGAACTGATCCTGCTGATCCTGCGCGCGACGGCGATGTTCCTGCTGGCGCTGGCGCTGACGCGTCCGTTCTTCATGAAAGCCGACGAGGCGAGCGCGGCGGGGGGAACCGCCGGCAAAGTCGCGGTCGTCGTGATTGATACGTCCGCATCCATGCGCATCGGCTCGCGCATGCAGGAAGCCAGGCAGCAGGCGCTCGACAGCATCGGCAAGTACCACGCACACATTGACCGCGTGGCGCTGATGACGATTGACCAGGAAGCCCGGCGCGTGGTGGATCTCACGGGCAACCTGGACGAGGTGCGCGCCGCCATCAACACGCTCGAGGCCGGCTACGGCGGCACGAACCTGCTTGCCGGACTGCGCGAGGCCGACCGGCTCCTGCAGGGCGACGATTACAAGCATGTCGGACGCGAGATCGTCCTGGTCTCGGACCTGCAGCGCAGCGGCTGGTCGCAGTTCCATGGCGACTGGCGCGTGATGCCGGGGACGGATTTGAGGGTCAAACCGGTCGCGTTGAGCGCCGCTGATAACGTGGCGATTACGCAAGTCGCCATTCCGAAAAGCAGCGTGGTTTCGACCCGCGCCGAACCGCTGAGCCTGCAGGTCGTCAACTTCGGCCGGCAGGAACGCAAGAACGTCAAGGTGACGCTGACGATTGACGGCGCCAAGATTGACGAGAAGTTCGTGAACCTCGGCCCCGGCAAGACCGAAGTCGTCCGTTTCACCTACAAGTTCGAGAAACCCGGCGACAGCGCGGGCACGATCGTCGTTGACGCGAAGGACGACTTCCCGGACGACAACAGTTGGTTCTTCAACGTGCGCGTCCTGCCGCGCGTGCAGGTGCTGCTGGTGAACGGCAGTCCGAATGCGGCGGCGGCGAAAGACGACGGGCGCTTCGTCAAAGAAGCGCTCTCCGTGCCGGGCACGCCGTTCCAGGTGCGGGAGATCGGGCCGCAGGCGTTCACCGCCAAAGACCTGGAAGGCTGCCAGGCGGTTGTCTTCGCCAACGTCGGCTCTCTTGCGGAAGCGCTGGCCGGGCCGATGAAGACGTTCATCGAAAACGGCGGCGGAATCATGGTATTCCCGGGCGACCGCGTCATTGCCGACGATTTCAACCGCAGTTTCACCGGCCTGGTGCCCTGCCGCCTGAAGCAGGTCTGCGCGAAGGACGACAAGAGCGAAGGCTGGACGATCGGCGAGATCGAACTGCAGCATCCGATCTTCCAGCACTTCACGACGCCGCAAAGCGGCGATTTCGCCAGCGCCAAGTTCAGCAAGTATTTCTCGATCACCGATTCGCAGGCGGCGCGTGTGCTCGCGCGCTACATTGACGGCCCTCCCGCGCTGCTGGAACAGGGCATCGGCAAGGGCTACAGCCTGCTGTTCACGTCCAGCGCCGGCATGAAGTGGAACGACTTCTGCCTGCAGGGCGGCGTGTTCGTGCCGTTCATCCATGAGTCAATGAAGTACCTGGCCGTGCACAGCGAAGGCATCACGGCCGCCGCTGTCGGCGAGGCGCTCGCGTTCGGCGGCGCCAAAGTCGAGGTCATCAGACCCGACGGCGAGAAACTCAAGCCCGCTCCGGGATCAGCGGCCCTGTCCGCGCCGATGCCGGGCATCTACGCCGTCAAGAACGGCGATAAAGACGAAAAGCTGGCGGTCAACATTCCGCGCGCGGAAGCCGAACCGGCCATGATGGACGGCCAGGAGATGATCGCGGCCGTTGCGTCCGACCCCGACGGCCAGCAGAAAGTGATCGAAGGACACAAGGTCTGGGTGGCGGCCTCGAATTCCGTTCGGGAACGTATCGAGGGCGGACAAAAACTGGGCTGGTACCTGTTGATCGCGCTGGTGGTGCTGCTTTTCGCCGAACACGTCCTGGCCAACAACACGTCCAGGCGGTGAGATTGTCTGGGAGATTATACGTACTGCTCGACGCGACCAGTGTAGTTGTAGCAGAGGCAAATGGGCCTTTGTTCGAGGTGAACCATGGAGCCATATGTCGAACTACAGTCACACCTGAACCGGGTCCGCTGGGCTTGGAAACGCGCCGCCGCGCTGCAGGGACTTGCGGCCGTCGTCATGGAAGGCCTGGGCATGTTCCTGCTGTTCGCGCTGGTGGATTACATGTACAGCCTGCAGCAGCCGACGCGCGTCGCCTTTCTCACGATCATGGGCGCGGTGCTGGCATTCCTGTTTGGGCGGCACGTGCTGAGGCCGCTGCTGCGCGTCATTCCCGACGACCAGGTCGCGCTGTATATCGAAGAACGCCAGCAGGAGACCGAAGGCGCGCTGCTGTCGGCGACGACGTTCGGCAAAGGCGACGACAAGAGTTCTTCGGCGCTCTACAACTTCATCGTCGAAACCATCGTCTCTGCCGCGGTAACAAAAGCCGGCAGCATTCAGCTTTCCAAGCTGGTCGACGTCCGAAAGTTGCGCAAGTACGCCATCGCCGCGGTCATCGTGCTGCTGTTCTTTGGCCTCAGCGCCTTCAAGTTTTCGAGCTTCATCGGCGCACGGGCGACGCGTCTGCTGATGCCCTGGCAAGTGACCGACGAGGACCGCCGCGCGATGGGCACGCTGCTAAACGGCGAGCCGAAGATCCTGTTTGAAGTGGACATCACGCCCCCGGGGGGGCGCGTCCTGCGCGGCTCGGCGATCGGCGTGAAAGCGAAGCTCAGCCGCACCCCTCGCGAGGACGTTTGCATCAAGTTCCGCACGAAAGGCACAATCGAATTCCAGCAGCTCAAAATGGAAGAGATCGAGGAGCTCAACTCATTTGCCATTCGGCTGCCGGATATCAATGACGATCTGGAATTCATGATTCAGAGCGGCAGAGAGGTGTCAAAAACGAATTACGCTGTCGCTGTGTACGACAAGCTGGAGATCAAAGGCTATGAGTTGACGCTGACGCCGCCCGCGTACACCAAGCAGAACACGGTCGTGGAAACCAGCCAGGCGGCGGATATCACGGCGCTGATCGGGACGAAGGTGAAATTCCGCGCGCTGGCCAACACGCCGCTGGAAAGAGGCGAACTGAAGTTCGACAACGGGAAGGAGCTGGTCCTTGTCGGCGAGGCCGGCGAGCGGGCCGCCGTCGGCGAATTCACGATCGAAAAAGACGCGGCGTACACGGTCAAGCTGCGCAGCGCCGACGGCCAGGATTCGGAACCCGGCATCGCTTTCATGATCAAGGCGCTGACGGACGAGCCGCCGACGCTGTCGGTCGTCGCGCCGGCGTCGGACATGGCCTGCCACCCGGACGCCGAAGTGGACTTCACCGCCAAAGTGCAGGAAGACGTCGGGATCGGCAGCGTGGAGCTGGTCTACAACTTCTCCTCGGGCCCGGATGCGCCGCACCGCGTGCCGTTCAAAGTCGAAGACGCCGGCCCGGGCGAGAAAGAACTCAGCGTCATGCTGCCGATGGCGGAACTGCAGCCGCGCGTCAACGCCGGCGACTCACTCTTCTACCACATGATCGTCAAGGATCTCAAAGGCCAGGACGCGGTTTCGGACATCTACATGCTAAAGGTGCGGCCGTTCGAGATCGCGGGCGCCTATCCCAGCGGCGGGACGCACGCGCGCGCGCATGCGCCACCGCTGGACCTGATGATCTTTATTGCGGCGGTCTGGAACGTGCACATCCAGAAGGATCACATTGAGAAAACAGACTACGATCAGCGTTGCGACTCGCTGTGGGAGAAGATGACCGACGGCGGCAAGCCGCGGTCGTTCAAGAAGCCGAAGATTTCACTGCTGCCGCCCGAGAAAGCCGCGCTGGTGCTGCAAGGCGACGAGTATGTCGCGCGCGGCATCGAAATCCTCAAGAAACACGACGCCGGCGCAGCGGTCGCCGAACTGCGCCAGGGCCTGGGGCTGTACGAGAGGGCCGGGACCGGGCTGGACTGGAAGGACAAGATGCCCACACGCGAAATTGGCGAGGGTGTGGTTGACGGCAAGCCTTTCGACCCGATGAAGGACGCGCTGGGTTTCGTCAAGCTGGACATTCCGACGCCGGAATACGCGGCGCCGCAGTACGACATGAAGCTGCCGCAGTACCGCCGCGCCATCAAGAGCGAAGAGGCGAAGGAACTGCGCGAGGAAACTCAGAAGCTGCAGAAGAAGGAGCAGCAGTTGATAGACGAGGCCAAGAAACTGGCCGCGACCAAGGAAGAGGATAAGCCGAGGCAGAATCAGGACGAGAAGAAGGAGGACCCGCAGCTCGCTCAGAAGCCCGAGGACAAGAACGAACAGAAACCGGGGGACACCAAGGAACAGAAACCGGAAGAGAGGAATGATCGGAAGCCGGACGCGAAGGGCGACCAGAAGCCTGAGGGGAAGCCGCTGCAAAGGAATGAGCGCAAGGGCGATCCGGAGAACCAGGACCAGAATTCGGCGGAACGCGAGGAACGCAAGAAGACGCTGGAGAAGCAGCAGGAACAGCTCGCCAACGACGCCAGGAAACTTGCGAACAAGCTCGCGGCCAAACTTCAGACGCCGGACAAGGAAGCCAAGGACGTCCTGGGCCATCTCCGCAAGTCTGCAAAGGAAATGGAGGAAGCCACCAAACAGATCAAGGAAGACAACCTCCAGAAGGCGGCCGCGCGCGGCGAGCAGGCCAAGGAGGAACTCGTCAAGGCGGCCGAGAAACTGGAAGTCTCCCAATACGACAGCCTGGAAAAAGCGGTCGAAGCGGCCGAGGAACGGGCGCTGCAGATCGCCGACGAGCAGAAGAAGATTCAGCAGGCCGCCAATCGCGTCGTCGAGGAAGCCGAGAAGCGCGCGGAAAAGACCGAGAAGAAGAACGAGCCCAAGCTGACGCCGCAGGAACTGCAGAAGATGCAGGGACTCGCCAAGCTGCAGGTCGAAAACCAGAAGAACGCGGAGAACCTCGAGAATTACGTCAACGAAGTCGCCAAATGGGCGGAAGACGTGCGCAAGAAGGACGCCGCGGACGAGTTGAAGAAAGCGGCAAAGATCATGAAGCAGGACGAGCTTGCCGCGACGATGATCACTGCGGCCGTCAACATGGGCCAGCAGGAACTCGAGGACGCCAAGGCCAACCAGGAGAAGCTCGACAAGACGCTGACGAAAGTGACAACGACGCTGCAGAACGCCAACAGCGCGCTGGCCGCGACCAACGAACAGAAGCTGAAGCGCGCGCTCAACGAAACCAAGGAACTCCTCGCCAAGGCGGAGACACTCGCCCCCAAGCCCGAACTGAAACCCGACGACAAGCGGACTGGCGAGAAGAAACCGGACGAAAAGAAGCCCGGTGATAAGCAGACCGCCGAGAAGAAGCCCGACGACAAGCAGACCGGCGGGAAGACACCGGACGGAAAGAAGTCCGATGATAAGCAGACGGCTGAGAAGAAGAACGTTGGGAAGAAAGAGTTAACGCCTGAAGAGCAGGCCAAGCTGAAGGCGGAGTTGTACCGCGACACGGCCAAGCTCGCGCGACGCCTCGACCAAGACAAGCTGCTGGACCCGAAGCTGCAGGCGCAGATCCAGAACGAAGTCAAGGAAGAGAGGGGTTTCCACGGCATGTTCAACGAAGACCAGAAACCGAGGCTGGCGCGCTACATGAACTCGATAAAGGCCGTCTCTTCGCATCTGGAAGGCAAGCTGGAAAGCGTGCTGAAAGCCAGACGCCTGTCGGCGGCGCAGCGCGAGCAGACGCCGATTCAGTACCGTGAGATGGTGAACGAGTACTACGAACGGCTGGCGAAAGAATAGGCGCCAACCAAGTGCAGGAGTTGAGTTTCAACGACCCCAATGTTTGAGCGCCTCTTCAAGTATCCACAGGAGCTGTTCCAAGAAGGCGAAGTCGGCTTTTCGACGCGAATGCCCGCCGAAGTGCGGCTGCTGCTGTGCGTCGTGGCGGCGGCGCTGGTCTTTTGGCTGTACCGCCGTTCGCGCCAGTCGCTTTCGCCTCTGCGCCGCAAACTCCTGATCGCGCTGCGTTCCGTGACGCTGATCGTGCTGATCATAATGATCCTCGGTCCGACGCTGCGTCTTCCGAACCTGAAGAACGAAGAGACGTTCGTCGCTGTGATGCTCGACGCGTCCAAAAGCATGACGATTGAGGATTCCACGAAAGGCGGCAGCCGTTTCGGCGCAGCCACAAAGCTGCTTATGGGCGACAAGACGGGCGACGGACTGGTGACCGGACTGGCGAAGAGCTACGCGGTGCGGGTGTTCGCGTTTGCGGACGGCGCCAAGCGCGCGAACGACCCGCGGGCGATCTTGCCGGACGGCGAACGCACCAACCTGTTCCGCGCGATTCGAGACGTGGATCAGGAGCTGCGCGGATTGCCCGTGGCCGCGGTCGTGCTGCTGACAGACGGCGGCAACAACGGCGCCGGTTCGCCGCTCGAAATGGCATCGCACCTGGCCGCTCAGAAGATCAAGCTGTACACCGTCGGCTACGGCAGTCCGAATCCTCCTAACGATTACGAGATCGTGCGCGTGGCCGTGCCGCAGAAGGTCCGGCGCAACTCGCAGGTGGAAGCGTTTACGACGGTGCGCTGCACCGGCTACAAGGATCTGTTCACGGTCTATCTGCGGCAGGGCGAGGCGATCCTGTCAACGATGCCGGTGCGCCCGCAACCCGGCAAAGACATGTACCAGGTGCGCTTCACGTTCTATCCGGAACAGGTCGGCCAGCAGAAGTACAACCTATACATCAAGCCCGCGCCGGACGAGAAGGTCAAAGACAACAATCTCCGCGAGTTTGCCGTCGAAGTGAGCGAACACCGGTTGCCGGTGCTGTATGTCGAAGGCAGTCCGCGCACGGAATTCCGTTTCGTCCGGCGAGCGCTGTTCCGCGATTCGGATTTCCGGATCGTGTCGATCCTCCGCACCGGCCACGGGCGCTTCTACGTGCAGGGCGCCGACGACATGCCCGAACTGCAGAAGGGCTATCCGACAACCAAGGACCTGTTGTTCAAGTTCGAAGCCATCATCTTCGGCGACATCGAAGCCGGCTTCTTCACGCCGGAGCAGCTCCGGATGACGGAGCAGTTCGTCAACGAACGCGGCGGCGGCTTCGTGATGCTCGGCGGCGTCAATTCGTTCAACCTGGGCGGCTACGTCGGAACGCCGATCGAAGGCTTGCTGCCCGTCACCATGGAAAGCGGCAAGAGCGCCTATTCGTTCGAACGTTTCAAGATGCAGGTGCCCGAGGCCACACTGCGGCACCCCATCCTGCATCAGGACGATGACCCCGAGCAGAACCAGAAAGTCTGGGAGCACGTGCCCGAACTGCAGGGCTACAACCTGATGAAGGGCGTCAAGTCGGGGGCGAGAGTTCTGGGCGTCCATCCCAAGACGGGGCAGCCAATTTTAGCCGTGCAGCCCTACGGCCGCGGCCGCGCAGCGGCGTTCTGCACCGGCAGTTCGTGGGCATGGCGCATGGCGGTTCCGATCGAGAATGAGATTCAGGAGAAGTTCTGGCGGCAGTTCGTGCGCTGGCTGGCGGTCGGTTCAAAGGAAAGCGTCTCGGTTACGCTGGACCGCGACGTGTACGCCAAGGGCGAGCCGGTCATTCTGCGCGCAACGGTGCTCGGCGCGGCGCTGGAGGCCGTCAACGACGCGGCGGTCAAAGCGAAGATCCAGGACCCGTTCGGCAACGTCGAAGAACTCGATATGCCGTGGATCCTGATGCAAGACGGCGTCTACCAGTGCCGCTATGAGACGCGCGAGCATGGCGATCACAAGGTCTCGGTGCATGTCGGAATCCCGAAGCTGAAGGCGATTGACATCGACACGGCGTTCAGCGTCACGCAGCCGTTCCTGGAGTTCAACAACGCCGGTCTGAATGAAACTTTGCTGCGGCAGATGGCGGAGAACACCGACGGCAAGTACTTCAGCGAAAGCGACACGAGCGGCCTGACAGGCGAGATCAGAAAACTGCTGGCCCAGCAGGAACGGACAGGCTCATACGTCGAAGAGAAGGATCTATGGGATGCACCGATCTTCTTCATCGTCCTGGTGTTGTGCCTGGGGCTCGAATGGAGTGTCAGGCGGCGGGCGGGACTGGCGTAGCACGGGCTTCCAGCCCGTGAACATGGGCACGATGCCCATGCTACGTAAGGATCTCATGGAGACGACCATGCGCGATGTTCGGAACTATTGGCTGTGTGCGCTGGCGCTGTTGTGCGGCGCGGTCGCGACAGGGGGCGAGCCGCAGCAATTCCAGGCGTATGCTCTGATTGTTGCCGGCGAAGGCAGTGAGCCGAACTTTACCGAAACTTACCGCGATTGGACTGTGCGTCTCCAGAAAACACTGACGGCTGACTGCGGAATTCCAGCCGGCAACGTTCGCGTTCTGATGGAGAAGAAAGAGCTGGCGCCGGAGATCGCCACCGACACCAGCACCAGAGAGAACGTGCTCAAAACGTTCAAGGACCTGAAATCGAAAGTCAAGCGTGGCGACCAGTTCCTGCTCGTATACATCGGACACGGCACCGCGCAGAACAAAATCGGCAAGCTCTGCCTGCCGGGCCCCGATATCACCAGCGATGAGACGGCGGAGTTGCTCACCCAACTGCCCAACCGCGAAGTCGTGTTCATCAACAGCGCCTGCTGTTCGGACAGCTTCGTCGACAAATGCAGCCTCCCCGGCCGGGCTATTATCACCGCGACCAACAACAGCGGCGAAGGCAACGAAACGTACTTGATGGAGTTTCTGCTGAGAGCGTATGGGAACCGCGCGGCCGATAAGGACAAGAATGGCGCCGTCGATCTGCTGGAAGCGTTCAACTACGCCGCGACTGAATGCCCGAAATGGTACCTGCGTCAGTACCTTGAGGATAAAGTCGGCTGGCGCATCGAAGGGAAGCAGTCGCGCCAACTGTGGCAGAAGTTCTACGGCAAGGTGAAGGATAAGACGATGGCCGAGGCGCTGGACGCGAATGCTGACGATGCCGAGCCGCAATTGGGGGAGTGGGGTCCGCACTGGGAAAGCCGCCGCATGCCGGCCGAGCACGCGCAGCTCGACGACAACGGCGACCACCAGGGCACGGCCGTCTTCGCGGGCAATCAGTTCACTCCACTGGCGGGCAGCGAAGAAGGCGTGGACGGGTGGCACGCCAAGAAAATCATTTTGGGCAAGCCGCAGGGGAACACGGAGCCGCCGCCGGTCCCGCTCGAGAAAATTGAGAAGAACCAGTAGACAACCGTATGCTGCTTAGGCTGCTGAGCGTGACGCGTTCCCTGATCGTTCTGCTCGTCGTGGCGGGCTTGTGCGGCGTCGTCAGCACAGCGACCGTTCTTGCGGCCGCGCCCACCATCAGTTCCGAAGGCCGCTTCGTCTGGGACCCGGAACTGCATGTCCTTCGGGCCGAGCGGATTTTCCCCAATCCACACGAACCGCGGCGCGTCTGGGTTGCCACGGCTCGGGGAATCATGGAAACCAGGGACGAAGGCGGCACCTGGGACCTGCTCCCACACACCGGCCCCGATCAGCTCGGACGCGTATCCGACGTCCTTTTCGCGCCGCTGAAGCCTCAACTGGCGTTTCTGGCATCGCGGGAACGCGGGATTTTCCGGTCAATGGACGGCGGCAAAACCTGGCAGAACGTCGGGACGCCGGCCAGCGGCGTCACATCGCTTCAGGTGTTGCGCCTGGCGTGCGATGCGAACGACCGCAGATCGCGGATTTTCTATGCGACTCACGGCGACGGCGCCACGGGGATCTCCAAGACCGTTGATGGCGGTAACACCTGGTTCAGCATCGGGGAGCACTTCTTTGCGCACGAGATTCTGCTGGAAGGCAAAGAGGTTCTCGTCAGCGCTCACCCCCGTGAGGAAGACGACATCTGGGGCATCTATCATAGCCTGGACAGCGGCGAAACGTGGGCCGAGATCGTGCGCGACGTCCGCCCGACGGCCGCGGGGCTTAACCGCATCAAGTACGGCGGCGTTTGGTTTGGAATACTGAAAGGCAGGCTGCTCCACCGGCCGCACGTCGTTAAATTTGAAATCTTCCCGGAGTGGCAGCAAGCCGGCCCGCCCAAGAATGCGCAATGGACTTCCATCTTCGGCGCATTTGGCCGAGACACCGACGACGACGTGCTCTATGCCTACGACCCGCGGCAGTATGGCCTGATCGCCTCGCGCGACGACTTCAAGACGTGGTGGCCGGAGAACACCGGATTGTTTGTCGAGCCGCTGGTGAAGGAAGGCGCGAACGTCTGTGCGTCGGCGGACGGGAAAGTCCTGTACGCGTCAATCAACGGCCAGTTGTATGTGGGACGGCTGGTACCGGCTGATGGGCCGGTGATCGCTTCGTTCGCCATAACGCCGAACGTGGTGAAGTGGGCCAAGGACGGCCAGATCCAGCTCACGGCGAAGGTGCTGCCGTTCGACAAAGACCCGAAGTCGAAGATCAAGCTGGTGCAAGTCAATCTCTCGGCACTGCGCGGGCCGGGCAATTTTACATTGTGCGACGACGGCAAGCACAACGACGGAGCGGCCGATGACGGCGTGTTTTCGGGAACGTTCGCCATGGGCCAGGATTTCCCGGCGCAGGGCCAGGACCGCCGGCTCAGCATTCCCGGCGAGATCATGGTCCAGGTATGCGCGCGCGACGATAAGAACCGGCTGGCAGCCGACGTCGCGCCGCTGCATGTTTTGCCGAAACCTGAGAGCTTCGTGTACTGGGATGGCGAGACGGTGCGCTGGGGCGGCAAACTCGCGGAGGGCTGTCGCTCCGCGTACAGTCAAAAGTACGACGACAGAAACGGGATCGTGGACGATGTCGAATCCGAAGCGCGCACGGGCAAGCGCTGCCTGCATGTGTACTCGGCCCGCGGCCCCTGGGTCAGCGGCTGGGGGTCCAGCATGATCCCGGGCAGGAATTTTACCGACATGGATTACGTGAGCTTCTGGATCAAAGGCCAGGTGGCATCCAAGCGCGACGTGAGAGTGATGCTCTCCGATTCGCCGGGCGGCGAGCGCGAAGCGCATGTGTCGAAAGGCGTCTGGCTGATCAAAGAAGGCTACCTGCAGGAGCTGCGCACGGATTACCAGCAGGTCCGCATCCCCATCGCAAAGTTCCTGAAGAAGACGGAGTTCCTCCTCGACGTCTGCGGCGGCATCGCCTTCGGCGGGGATGATCCGCGGGGACACAACTTCTACGTGGACGACATCTGCATCGAAGTCGAAGGCTCGTTGAACCCCGCTCCTCTCCCGCCCCGGAAATAGATATTGTGTTCCTCCGCGGCATTGCAGACGATTTCAGATTCCTGTCCCCCCGAATAATTCCGTCTCCCTTGCGCCACAACAACTTGCGCGTTTCTTGATTCGCGGCTTTTGAGCGCCATGTTTCGACGATGAATGCCCTCGGCGACACCGAGCGCGTGCGCCGTGATGGACGCGGTCATCGCGGTGCTTCAGCGCGC
Organism: Planctomycetota bacterium; assembly: GCA_026692735.1. Lineage (GTDB taxonomy): Bacteria > Planctomycetota > SZUA-567 > H5-PLA8 > H5-PLA8 > JAPLOD01. Next base: position 15,776 of record JAPLOD010000001.1, read on the forward strand.
CAGGGACGAGGCGTAAGGCTCAGTAGGCTGCCGGCCAGCCAGCACTCCGTACCGTCAGGCCACGGTCGGGCTGTACTGGGCCTGGGAAGAGGAAGGCCGGCGATGGCCGGCGCAACGCGCGTCGGTGAAGAACGACCGGCAGTTTCAGACCGGCAGACTTCGCCCCCGTCCTGGCTGGCGCGCCTTCCCAGGGCTCAAGCCCCCTCGAAAAGCCGCCCCTGACCACGACAAAGAAGGGTACTTGCCAGCCTGGGAGCGACGATCTCGCTGGTGGGGATATTGTTAGGCGTCCGGAGGAAGATCGCCGCGAATAACGGCTGAAACCGCCAGATTCGGCGCGCTCGACCATGGCTGATCCATAGGTAAAGGCTGACGGCCAGCGGTCTTCCCCGCCAATCACGTTTGCCTCCCATAACTTGGGGCTGCTATACTGCGCCCGCAACGGAAATCGAGCACGTCATAGGGGCGGGAGTGCATGGCGACCGAGCCAGTTCCCAAAAAAGGTTCCGACGCGCCCACATTGGTGCCAGGGCCTGCGCAGGCCGGCGACGGCAAGGCCGGGGCTGAAGAGACCATCGGACTTCCGGGCAATGAGCAGCGGCCGAAGGTTCCAGCCATCGCCATTCCGCCGGTCCGCGAGCGCACGCAGACGGTCGGGCCGTACACGCTGCTGCGGCTGCTGGGGCGCGGCGGGATGGGCGCCGTCCTGAAGGCCGTGGACCGCGACATCCGGCGTCCCGTGGCCATGAAGATCATGCTGGGGGAGGCCGACGAGCGCAAGCGCGCACGGTTTGTCCGCGCCGCGAGCTTTATGGAGAGTGGATTGCCATGCGATACACGCGGTCATTGTTCCTTGGTGTTGTGTTCTGCGGAGCGGCCTTGGCCGCCTCGACGGAGTTCACCTACCAGGGCCAGTTGAAGGACACGAGCGGCCCCGTCACGGGGTCGTTCGACTTCCAGTTCTCGCTCTTCGACGCCGCCACGGGCGGCACGCAGATAGGCACGACGCTCACCAGAAGCGGAGTCACCGTCACTGGGGGACTGTTCACCATTCCGCTTGACTTCGGCACGTCGGTCTTCGTAGGAGCCGACCGCTACCTGGATATCGCGGTCAAGCCATCGTCGGGCGCGGCATTCAGCGCCTTGGCGGGACGGCAGAAGCTGACGGCCACGCCCTACGCGCTCTACTCGATCTCTGCCAGCATGGCCACGCCGTCGGGGCCTGCGGGCGGCGCGGCCACGGCGCACGCAAACCGCGCCGACAAGGACAGCGGCAACGCGAGTGAAAACCGGGCTGCCGTTTCCGTTGCCGTGCCACCGGCATCGCCCGCCGCCGGACCCGGGGACCAACCACCGGCGCCGACGAACGGCAACGGTAAAGCCGCCTTACTGGACGCGCCCGGCGAGTGGCCCCAGTGGGGCGGTCCGCACCGCAACGGCGTCTCGACGGAGAAAGGCCTGTATCGCGAATGGCCCGCGGGCGGCCCGACGATTCTCTGGCGCACCAAGCTTGGCCGCGGCCTCGGTACGCCGGCTGTCTGGGGCAACGAGGTCTATCTCGTGGTAGCCGAAGGGTGGAGCAACGAGGAAGCCCTTAGCTGTGTGGACGCCGCCACCGGCAAGGAGAAATGGAGGCTCAAGTTCTTCACGCGCGAACCTGAGGGCTTCGGCTGGGCCGTGGGCGGGCCGCGCGCAACGCCGGCGATCACCGAAAACCATGTCTTTGCCCTGGGCGCGATGGGGACACTGTGTTGCGTGGACCGCACGACGGGCAAGAAGGTCTGGGACAGGGATCTATATGGCGATTACATGCTGCCGGGCAAAGGCGAATGGAAAGGGTTCTGCGGATCGCCGGTGGTCTTCGGCAACACCGTGATCGTACACGGAGGAGCGTTCAAACAGTTCTGCGTGGCGCTCGACACGGCGACCGGCAAGGAGTTCTGGAAATTCTACCCGCCGCCCTGCAAGGGGACGTTTGGCGGGATCGGGGGGACACCGGCGCTCATGCTCTTCGCCGACGAGCCTTGCGTTGTCTTTGGCTACAGCCTGGGCCTGGGGGCTCTGCGCATCTCCGACGGCAAGGAAGTCTGGTTCTTCAAGCACCAGAAGAGCGGAGGGCCGACGCGATTTCCCCCGGTGCTCATGGACAACCTGATTGCGAACATGGCGCAGGAGGAACACTTCCACATGCTGGAAGTGGACCGCAGCGCCCCGCCGTTCGCGACACGGGAAGTGTGGGAGAAGGAGATCTACCCGTTCTCCTCCGAGGTCTCCAGCTTCGTGCCCTACGAGGGCTATCTCTACGGCTTCGGCGGCGGCCAGTTCGAATCCGGCAAGCTCGACACCTCCACGGCCAATCTCATGTGCGTCGAGCCGAAAACCGGGAAGATCGTCTGGGAAACACCGGGCTTCCGCTGGGGTATGTCGCTGAGCCTGGTGGACGGGCTCCTTTTCGTGCGTTCCTACAACAACGTTAGGTTGGTCGAGGCGACGCCCAAAGGCTACGTGGAACGGGGCAAACTGGAGAGCTTCCACAAGGAGGCGGGTTCGCTCAACGACTGGATCATGCCCGTGGTGACGCGCGGCAGAATGTACCTGAAGACGAGTTGGGAACTGGTCTGCGTCAAAGTCGGGGACGGCAGCCCCGGCACGCAGGTCGGGAGCGAACCTGCCGCGGCGCCGCAGACGCCGGAAGCCGAGAAGGCACCGGTCCCCGCCGACCAAGCGCAGACCAGCCGCAGGCCGGCGGAGACGAAGGTGCCCGCGAGCGTTCCCGCCGTCCGACCGGCGACAGAGCACGACTGGCCCCAGTGGCGCGGACTCGGGCGCGACGGCCTCTCGGCGGATGTGCCCACGCAGCTTCCCGAGAAGAAGCTTTTCTGGCAGCAGCCGCTCGCCAGCAAGAATCCTGCCGGCCTGTCGGTCGCGTGTGGATTTGTCGTGGCCGCCTGCCATGTCGGGAACGAAGATCAGGTCCGCTGCTTCACCGCGGAGAAGGGCGATTTGCTCTGGACCTACTCAGTCGGCAACAATGCCGAGATGGATGGCGGTCCCGGACCCCGCGCCACGCCACTGATCCACGACGGTCGCGTCTATAGCGTGAGCGCCGTCGGCGAGTGCTGCTGCCTGGACTTGGCGAAGGGCGCGCTTCTCTGGAAGCGGAGCTTCACGCAGGAGTTCAAGGGGAGGGCGCCGACGTGGGGCCACTGTTCCTCGCCGGTCATTGCTGACGGCAAACTCATCGTCAGCCCGATGGGGCCGGGGGCCGGCATCGCGGCCCTTGATCCGAAGACCGGTGCGACGCTGTGGCAGACGCGGGGTGACGGGCAGCCGCATGCGAGTTTCATTGTCAGCACGTTTGGCGAGGTCATCCAGATCGTCGGCTATGACGGCCCCGAGATAGCCGGATGGGATCTCGCGACGGGGAAGAAGCTGTGGGGCGTCCGGCCCGAGAAGGACAACGACTACAACGTCGGCACGCCGCTCGCCGTGGACGGGAAACTCCTGGTGGCCACGGAGAACAACGGCGCGCGCCTCTATGCATTCGAGAAGGGCGGCAAGGTTATCCCCAAGCCGGTGGCGACGAATGAGGGATTCAGCCCGCCCATGTCCACGCCGGTCTGCTTGAGCGGTTTGGTCTTCGGTGGCAGCAGCGACCTGCTGTGTCTCGATGCCAAGACGTTGAAGACGCTGTGGACGGAGTCAAAGGAGGAGGCCGTCACGGGCTTCACGATGCTCATCGGCGGCAAGGAACGGCTGCTCGTCCTGAACGAAGAAGGCGAACTGGCCCTCCTGGCGGCAAAGGCCGGGAAGTGCGAACTGCTGGGCAAGATGAAGGTGTGCGGGAAGACCCAGTCGCACCCGGCGCTGGCGGACGGGAAGCTCTTCGTCCGCGACGCCAAGACGCTCTACTGCTACGACCTGAGACCGCCCGAGAGGGCTCGTTCCGAACGGTAGGATGCCAAACGGCTGGGGGCAACTACCATCTCGAGAAAATGTCCGGCGCGAAGCTGGAAGTCGTCGCCGGTGAGCTCGAGGACGGCGAGGGCTCGGGCATCGTCATGGCCAGGTTGGCGCTCAATCTTGGCGCCACTCCACAGAAGACCACCGAATCGGGCGAGGGCTTCCGGCTGCTGACCAAAGGCAAGCGGTTGCTGATCCGGCGCGTCCTGCCGGGCGGGGCTCTGGGCGAAGTGCGGAAATGAAGCGGCGAATGCCTTCGCGCCATGGTTGCAGCGTGCGACGCTGTCATCCCTCCGGTTTGGGAAGCCGGAAGACACGGGTTCTAACCCGCAATGTCCCTTGGGCTTGCAGCGCCCTCCAGAATCCTGTGGCGGTTCCTTGGCAGCGCAGACTTCGCTCCATTGCCCGATACTGCGTCATCGCCACATAACCCGCGATGCCTCACGGAACCCTTCACTTCTCTCGTTGCGTTGGTGTCGCTGTACGAGAGCATGACGGCATTCAAGGGCACGGCCGTGACGAGCATGGAGAGCATGTGCCTCTCTCCGGGGCGGCAGGCGGCCGTGAGCTCTGTCTCGCCGGCGGGGAACCGCAGATCACCGACCTTCCGGCCATCCACGAACACCTCGGCGATGGAGTTCAGATATTCTGCGGAGAGGGCACCGCGGCGGCCGGCCCATTCCGCGGGAACAGTGATCTCTCGCTGATACCAGGCCATCGTCACGGCGCCGAGATTCGCAGCCTTCCAACTCGGATGAACGTAAAGGGTCTGGCAGTCCTTCTGCATGTAGTCGCCACAACCCGGCCATGAGCCGGGGACCTTGAAATAGCCCCATTCGTCCTGGGGCGGCGCCGTTGTACCCTTCTTGGCCGGCTGCCAGCGCCAGAGGCCATTGAGGCAAACGCGTTCGCGCGTCGGTGTGGTCTCGCGATACGCCTTGGCTGGATCCCAGACTGCCTTCACTCCGGGAGGCAGCACCCCTTCAGCTTGGGCGAAGCAGAGACCCGTCAGGAGAATCAGACCCACCAACGCGACCGCCATGTGCAGGACCACTCGTTGGATAGCCATATCATCTTCTCCCAGTCCGGAAGCTGGTCACTCCCATGATGTTGGCGCTGCTTGGCACATCCGAGTGAGCTGTGTGCTCAAACCAAGCTTACACGAACAAGCTGGGCCGTCAAGATACAAGCGTCACGTTTTCCGATCCTCGCCTTCTATATGCGAGTCTGGACGCTGCCTTCGTACTCAGCTCCTGGCTGGATGCGTACTGCTCGATTCACGAGTCACGAGTGACGGCACGAGGATAAGCCTCTTGGTGGTGGTGGGCGCAGGCTCTCCAGCCAGACCTCGCCGGACCACATCAAAGGCCGCTTCAGCCATGGCTTCATAGGGCTGCTGAATGGTGGAAAGAGACGGCGTGGTATAACGCCCCAACGGCAGCCCATCAAAGCCCACTACCTTGATGCGCTGCGGGCACGGAATCCCCGATTGGTGAAGGGCGTGGAGCACGCCTACGGCGATCATATCACCCATGGCGAAGACGGCATCGGGCACCAGCCGCAGGTTCCGCCACTCCTCTACCGCCGCAATGCCGGCCTGATACTGATCCTCTGTCCCTTGCCGGTAGTAGACGTGTGCGGCGCAGTCCTTGAAATCCTTTAAGGCGGCCGCGCAACCGTCCAGCCGCTCTTGCACGAAGGGGTAATCCCGCCGATCGGCAACAACTCCAATCCGTTGCGCCCCGGCTTCGCAGAGGTGCCGGATGGCCAACTGAGCGCCAGCCACGTTGTCCACCTCAACACAGGGGACATCCGTATCGCTGAACTGTCTCCCCACCACACAGGCAGGCTTGCCCAGCAGTTGGCCGGAGTTCCCGGGCGGCAGCTTGGATGCTGACGGCAGATGTAAAAAGATTCCCTCCGCAAAGCCCAGTTCCATGGCCCGGAGGTCTTCCAGCGCGGACGCTGGATGTATGGACAGTTCCATCACGAAAAGGCCGAAGCCGCTTTTCTGCGTGACGCGGCTAAGGGCACGGAAGAGTTCTGTCGTGTGGTGATCCGTCAAATCTTCGCTGACGAGTGCCAGCAGGTTGCTCTTCTGTATCTTCAACGCACGCCCAAACACACTTGGACGATATCCGAGTTTCGCGGCCGCCTCCCTCACGCGCTCCGCGGTCTGCGGCGGGATCCGATTCTGAGCTGCTTTGTTGTTGAGCACGTAGCTCACCAAGGCCTCCGAGACGCCCGCATGCTCAGCTACGTCTCTTCGTCTGACCTTTGGCACCATGGATAGGCCTCCGCCATAATCCCGCCTGCATGCGGTATCGGCTGCTGGAGGGAGCTTCGTGGAATCCTTGAACCCGTTCACTCCGGAAGCCATTGTCTGATCATAGCTTACACGATCATGGGATGTCAAGGTCTTTCCGCACGCAGAGCGCTCCCTCGTTGCCAACCTGCAAGATCCATGTTCAGACTCATGCTTGAATCGCAGATCATGGACATAGAAGCTTGACAGGGGGCGACTTTCTCGTGTAAGCTTATTCCGTTTGTTCAGAGTTCCAGTCGAGGAGTCATCCGCCGCTAGGCGCCTTCATCGAGGCGATGCTTCTCGAAGGACGCGAAGGCAAGGGGCTAAGGATGGTGGAAACCGGACGTTTGGGTTTGGCCGCGGGGCTGCTGGTGTTGCTCATGGCCGCGTCAGGCGTCTGTCAGGACGGCGACCTGCGTCCGTGGGCAGAGAACACTCATCCAAGCGATGCGCGCAAGGAGCACAAGGAGGAGATCAGTTCCGGCAAGCATGAATACCGAATCGTCCAGGGCGGGACGATGGATGGGCGAAGCTGCCGGACGCCGATGGGGTGCGGAATCGCACGGGAAGGGGCGTTCTACCAGACGTGGGAGTCGAACCGCTCGGTGCGGATGGAAAACGTGGGCGAGACGGACGTGGTCAACCCCTGGATTTCCAACGGCCGCAACAATTTTCGGACCGTGGATGCGATTGTGAACTCGGCGCTGACGCCGGGGATGACGGACGCGGAGAAGGCGTTTGCGATATGGTTTCAGGAGATTCAGTACCGGCACCATGCCCCAGGGGACAACAACGAGCTGGGCGACCCCGTGAAAATGTTCAACATCTACGGATACAACACGTGCGGAAATGACTCGATCTGCATGGGAACGTTGTGGAAGGCAGTGGGGCTGAAGGCCGCGCCGGCGCGGGCGCTGGGGCACTGCATCTCGCAGGTGTTCTACGACAACGCATGGCATTTCTACGACGGCGATATGCACTGCGTGTACCTGCTGAGGGACAACCAGACAGCGGCGGGCGAGCAGGACATCGTGCGGGACCACGACCTGGTGAAGCGGACGCACTCGCAGGGGATCCTCTTTCCAGACACTTGGTGGCAGGGCCAGGGAATGCCCGCGATGTATTTCTACGTGGAAGCGGTGACGGGAGAACGGTCAGGGAAAGCCGACACGACGATGAACCTGGTCCTGCGCCCGGGAGAGGCGATCGTATGGCGATGGGGGCAGGCGGCCCCGATGAAATATCACGGGGCGCTACAGACGGTGCCCACATACGAACGGGTGCCCTACGTCATCTGCAACGGCCTGTGGGAGTATCGCCCGGACTTTACCAAGGAGACGTGGCTCAAAGGAGCGAAGGTGGAGAACGTTACCGCAGGCCCGCAGGGCCTGACGGCGGAGGAAGGGAAGACTGGGACGATTGTGTGGACGATGAGCAGCCCGTACGTCTTCGTGGGAGGACGGCTCGAGACGGAGGGTACAGGGGCGAAGTTCTTCGTAAGCCAGGACGGCAAGACCTGGAGGCCCGCGGGGAACAACCTGGACGGGTTCTTCTCGATCGTGGGGCCGGCGTGGTATGGGTATCAACTCAAGTGCCAGTTCGAGGCCGGTGCGCAGCTAAAGAGAGTGGCGATCGTCAACGACGTGCAGATGGCGCCGATGGCACTGCCGGAGATGGTCGTGGGCGAGAATGTATTCACCTACAGCGACCAGACTCCCGGGGAGCGGAAGGTGAGGATTACGCACAACTGGGTGGAGCGGTCGGCTTCGAAGCCGCCGCCGGCGCCGCCCGCGGCGGTCTATCCGCCGGACGGCGGGGACAGCAATGGGACGGACATTGTGTTCCAGTGGACGGCGCCGGAGGTCCCGGACGGGGGAGGGATTGGGGACTACCAGTTCGAGCTGTCAAGGCGACCGGATATGAAGCTGCCGCTTTCGATGGACTTCTACAAGCTGATCTCGCGGACGGGTGACGCGAGTGTTGTGAAGGGCAAGGACGGCAACATCGCGAGTGCCAAGGTCAAGAGCCAATACACACTGCCCCTGCCAGGCATGTTGACGCCCGACCAGACGTACTACTGGCACGTGCGCGCGATGAACGACAAAGGGGTATGGGGTCCGTGGAGCAAGACATGGAGCTTCACCGCGCGGGGAGTGGCGTGTCCGGTGGAGGTGATGGTGGACTACGATCAGGCCAAGGGAGTGGGGACGCTCAAGTGGAAAGCCAACCCGGCAGGTAAGCGGCCGGCGAAGTACCGAGTGTACGGCAGCGACGAGAAGGGCTTCACGATCTCCGACCAGAGGTTCCAGAGCACGGTGGGGGTGACCAAGGAGGAGATGGCGGCCTGGAACCCCTGGTTCCCGGCGAACTTCATCGCCGAGACAACAGCCGCGGATCTGGCTGTGTTGGGCTGCGAAGTCAACTTGCCCGCAGCGAACAAGACCTACTACCGCGTGGTGGCGGTGGACGAGCAGGGCAAGCGCAGCGGTCCGTCCGACTACGCGACCGGCCCCCGGCCCATTGTCTACAGCAAGCCCGAGGTGGCAGTCAAGGTGGGCGCCGAGTACCACTATCGTGTCTGTGCCAATCGCTCCCTGGGAGACCTCAGCGCACGGATGAAGGGCAACGATCAGGTCAGCGGCTACTTTGATATCGAGAAGCCCCAGTTTACCCTCTCCGAAGGGCCAAAGTGGCTGAGGATTGACGCGGCGACCGGCCTGTTGTCCGGAACCCCGGATGCGCCCGGCAAGTTCCAGGTCGTAGTGTCGGTAACGCTGGAGAGGCCTGTGCGGAAGGTGGATGAAGGCGCATTGAAATGGGGTGCGCTCAAGGTCAACGCTACCAGCATCGAGACGCTGGAACCAGCAACCCAGAAATTCGTCATCGCGGTGGGCGGATGACGCCATGGTTGGTGACCGACAACGAGAAGGGCGCCGTGAAGGTCATTCGGGAGGCTGTGGGTTGCTAAACCTTCACCGCGTGACTCTTTCATTCACAACACCTCGCCGGTTCAGCCCGGCGCACAGGAGAGACAACGATGCCTGCCAGCGGATCCGCTTCCTCATGCAGCCTCGAGTCCGCATTTCAGCCAGGACACGTCATCCTGGATTACAGGGACCTTGCGTACAATCCCTGCAATGACCTGATCTTCCCGAGCATTTTCAAGGCCGAAGGATATCTCTCAAGACCCGCGGACGCCTACTACCTGTATTATGCCCCCCACGATACCCCGGGCGGAATCTGCCTGGCCTACGCCCGCTCTATAGAAGGACCGTGGAAGGAGCACGCCGGCAACCCCATCATCCGGAAAGACTGGGCGCCGCATTACCACGTGGGACACGTATCCGCGCCGCACGCGATCTGGGTGCCCGAGGAGTCCCAGTTGTTCGTGTTCTACCACGGCGACAACGACCAGACGCATTACGCAGTCTCGAAGGACGGCCTCGGTTTCAACTATGGAGGCGTGGCGCTCGACCAGACGGCCTATGCGGACTTCGCCAAGGGAACCTACGACCGTGTCTTCTACGGCCGCGTCTTCGCGCATCGTATCCCCTCAAAGGGCAGCAGGTATGTCATGCTGTTCGCCCGCGAGAGCAACCAGGGCCCGCACAAGCACGGGATCTACCTTTCCTGGTCGAAGAACGCCCGCGACTGGAGCCAACCCATCCGCATCATCCAGCCTGCCGGCGGGGCCAGGTTCGTGTGCTCTCCGTGTTTGTTTGCCTTGCAGGGCAGGTACTACGTGGCCTACCACGCGGAGTTCGGCAACGCCGAGGCCGGTTCTCCAGCCTATACCGATATCTGGCTGGATGAGTTCGATGCGGAATTCGCCACTCGCAAGCCGCTGGGCAAGTTCGTGGACCATCGCCTGTTCGGGGAGGCGAACCCTCGGGTCAGCGACCCGCTTGTCATCATCGAGGGGGACGTGGCCTGCCTAGTGGTGGCGATCGGGAAACGGCTCAATCAGCGCTTTGCCTTGGCAAAGGCGAATCTGAAGGATCTCCAGCGGGCGCTCATTGGACGGGTTTGACCTGCTCCCCCTTGATCCAGCGCTCGAACCAACGATACGCGAATTCGCAGGCGTCGGGCGGAATTCCGTGGCCGTCGCCGTGATTGAGAGTGCAGAAGCATTCGGGCTTGCCCAGGAGACCGTACGCGCGCTGGCCGCTCAGGTAGACCTGGAAATTGGCCGCGAGAAATGGGTTGTACGGGTCGTTGAAGGGCTCGATGATCAGCAGCGGGCGCGGCGCAGCGAGGGCAATGATGTCCTGGTAGTCGTAGTGTATGCTCCCGCTGCGAACGTAGTCCGCCCACTTCGACATCCGCTGTGCCCCGGAGCGGTAGATGTTCGTGATGTTGGGACTCACGCCGGTCGAAGGCACGCCCGCGCCGATCCTCTTGTCGAAAGCCGTCAGGAAGATAGCGGTCCGCCCCCCGAGCGAGTTGCCGATGACCCCGTACGTCTTGGGTTGCACGAAGTCCAGAGTGTCCAGCACGTCCAGCAGCCGCTGATGATCCCATAGCCGCCGGCCATCCAAGGACCATTCCGGGTGAGTGTGCGCGAACTGCGCATTGGCCTCGTTCCAGCGCTTCTCGACCTCCGGGTAAGGGAGGTCCTCGCCGCGGGTCAGGAGTTCCCCGAAGATGTAGGTGTCCGGGGCGACCGCGACGAACCCGCGCTGGGCCAGGTCAATCGCGTAGCCGCGGAAATCCGCGGCCTCCCGCGTGAGGACGCTGTACTTGCCCTCCGCGCGGGCCGTTCCATGGCACACGACGACCGCGGGCGCGGGCCGTTGGGCGCTCACGCCTTCCGGCATCACCATCACGGCCAGACCGTACTCGTCCGGCAGGACGCGAAACCGGATCTTCAAATGCTTGAGCCCGTAGTTCTCATACTCCTTGACCACCTGCATCTCAGGCTCCACCTTCACTTGGGGCTGCGTGCCAATGCAGCCGGCGACTCGCTGGTGGATGCGGGCGCGGATGGCAGGCCATTCCTCGGGACGAGTATCCTGCAGCACTACGTCGCGAAACATGCTTGCTCCCTCCAGCGTGGAATCAGCGAGCGCCCCAGAGATCCTGAGTCCACCCCACCTCGTGTCGGATGTCTACACCTTTCGGCGTCGGCGGCGCGACTGCGGTACGGATTTGCGATTCAGCCATGCATCGAGATGCCGCACGAGTCGGCCGAGCGTGCGGGCGAAGATCCTCGCCCCGCGTCGCGGGTCCGCGTCGCGGGGATCCTCTACAACGGCGACCGTCCCCGTGTGGCGCCGGCCGCGAAACGTGCCGTCATCCACGATCGCCCAGCGCAGGTTCTGCAGGGGCACTCCCCGCCGCGGCAGCGTGCGGAGGTCGGTGCATTCCGGATACCGGGCCATGAGCGTTTCGGTTTCCTCGCGTGTGGCATGGCCCCAATCGCCGCGCGGAAATCCCAGAGCGGGCATCACCATCGCAACCCTCACTTCGCCCCCGGCTTCATACTCCAGCCGCAGGCGGTTGATCACCGCCAGATGATTCTCTCCGCCATGGCCGTTGACAATCACGATGCGGCGGAACCCCCAGGAGCGATGGATCAGATCGAGCCAGCCGCGAAGCACCAGCCCGAACATCTCCTCTGAACAGTACAAGCTGCGCAGCCCGCAGGCCGGGAAATCCATGCCGACGACGTACTCATCGCCCTTGAAGCCGATATGCCGCAGCATCGCGGGAGCGCGCTCCCGCTCTGTCCCCATGTAGAGTGTGGGCAGTGCCACGCCTCCCATCACGCGGGCCAGTTCCACTGCGGCCATCTCGGCGCGCAGCGGGTCCACCCCCAAAGGCAAATGCGGGCCGTGCCACTCCAGCGGCCCGAGCGGCAGGAAGGCCAGACTGGTTCGCCGTCGGATGGCCAGAATCTGCTCGGGTCGGAGGAACTGGGCCTGCACATGCCCCGATTCCGTGGTGGCGGCGTCGGGGATCCGTCCTGGCCTGCTCGGATTTCGGCCGGTCCTCATGCGATTCCCCCTATCTTTCCTCAATCATCAATCAGCAGGAAGTGGTGAGCTTACACGATGCGTGACCAATCGTCAAGGATCCATATACGACGAGGTCAGAAGGGGAAGCAGACCTGTATTCCACGGCTTGGTGAGCAAGAGATCAGGTTGACGATCTTGGCTGATGCGTGTAAGCTCGTCGAACCGAGCGCGCTCTTATTGCCCCTATTCTGGCGAGCGTGACTTGGAGGCGGGGTGCCTTCATGCTGACATTCTTCGACTGCAATTGCATGCTCGGAGGGCTCACGGCAGTGGGCTTGGCGCCGCGCAACGCCAGCGATCTCCTGCGCGAGATTGGCCACCACAATATCCCATCGGCAGCAGAGCCGCAACCAAACGGCCAGCCGACGGGGAGACAGAGGGAAGGAGGGACGGGGCGAGGTTGCAGGTCACAAGTTACAGGTTGCAGGCGTCATCCGGTTGTGGCGCGTCTGTAACATGTAACCTGAAACCTGTAACAGAGCGAGAGGGGAGTCCCAGTAACGAAGAAATCTTCGCGCCGCGAGAAGATTTGGGACGTTAGCAGTACAAGGGCCTTGGTCTTCCATGCCCCCTATGGACCGACTTACGAGAACGAGTCACTTCTGGAATCGCTCGCCGGGGAGCGCCTCGTCTTACCACGCGGCGCCGGGGCAGCCGACAGTGAGCTGGCCGCTTCATCTTGCGACTAACGTGAGTGCCCATTGGGGTCAGAACCACTTATGACCCTCGTGCAGCACGAGGCAGACGACAAAGACTAGGCCCGCCACGCACGCCGACGGCACGGCCAGATCGAACTTCAGCCGTTCCTGCAGCTTCGCATATCGGGGGCGGCGGAATGCGGGGCAAGGCGGAAAGCCCGGCACTGCTGGTCAAGCCAGCAGGGGCACGCAACTATGGGCGCAAGCCGCGATCAACAGCGCCAGCGGTGCCACGTGCCGGGCTCCCGAGCCGTTCAAGGCGCAGGGAACGACGTCTTGTGCCTTCGGCGCCCGGCCGTCTCGGGCGGGCCAGCCGCGGTCCTGGGGCATCAACGCCGCAGGACTCTTCGCGCGAGGAAAGTTGCGCAACGTCTCTCGGTCAAGTACCCTGTCCTCATTGTAAGGAGCCATCACCGATGACACGGGAGACAGCACGCCGAGGTGCGTGGTTCGCTTCCGCTGCGGTTCTGTTCCTGGTTGCCGCGTGTCTGCCCGCGCAGGAGTTGTCCGGCACGTTCGTGGTGTGTAAAGAATATGGGACCGTGCTCGGCACCTTCCTCACCGACGTGCGCGGCAAGGACCTCAGGAGGCTGAACTATCTCTGCGGGGAAGGCGTCAACCCGCGCTTCTCCCCCAGCGACGACAGGATCCTGTTTAGCTCAGCTCGCGGCGGCACGCCGGGCCTCTGGACGATGAACCGCAAGGGGGAGGAGGCGCAGCGAATCTGCGACGGGGAACAGGGCGACTGGCTCCCGGATGGCCGGCGGATCGCCTTCCGCCGCCAGGGCCAGATCGTCGAGCGGGCGCTCGACAGCGGAGAGGAAACCGTCACCAGCCCCCCCGGCTGGAAATCCTGCTCCTGGCCAGCGTGTTCTCCGGATTGCCGGAAGGTATTGTTCGTTACCCATGACGGCGAGACGGATGCGATCTGGTTGGTGACGCGCGGAGAACCTGAGCCCAGGCGACTCGCCGAAGGCCAGATGCTCTCCACGCCCCGCTGGTCGCCGGGGGGCGAGCGAATCGCTTACCAGAACGGGGCGCACATCTGGATGATGGACGCCGATGGAAGCACCAAGCGCCAACTGACTGCCGCGGGCGGGACGCAGCGCCGGCCGGCATGGTCGCCGGACGGGACGGCGATAGCCTGCTGCCAGGGGCCGGGCCCCAAAGGCCCGTGGCAGATGGCCGTGACCCGCCTCGAGGGGATGAAGACCCTCGCGGTTCCACTTCGCGACGCGCGCTCTGTACTGTGTTCGGACTGGGGCGTCGAGAAGCCAGGCGCGAAGCCCGAGCTGAAGGGCACGGCCGTCCGGCCGCCGCCTCGCATCCACTTGTGGGAAACGCCAGAGCCCGCGCCCGCGGCACCCGCGGACTGGGTCGCCTTCTGCCGCGAGAGGAAGGGATGGCACGCCGTCGCTGCGGAGCAGGCCTCCTCCCAGGATCTGCGCGGCGGATGTGTCGTCGAGAACGACGTCGCCATCTTCGTCCTGCTTGCCGGCCGGGCGGGCGCGGTGCTCATCCCCAAGGCCGCGGCGCAAAGCGCGATTGAGCTCATCCTGCTCGACCCGCAAGGCACGGAGGCCGGGCCGCTGGAAGCGGTTCGTGTGCCGAGATACGGCCTTGACTATGTTTCACTGGAGTCCTCATCGCGCCCGCCAGGCGCGCCGGTGAAGGCGGCCTGGACCATCGGCGGCAGCCAGGCGCTGGTGCACGTGTCGCCGCTCGAGAACGCCGGCAAGCTGCGCGTCAGTGCTGCCATGCCCTGCGCAGTTGTGCCCGACCGGTTCGGGAATGACATCGTCGCCGATGCGGAGGCGCTGGGAGAGGGCAGGGCACCGCTGCCGTGGGCGCCGCTGGTGACCGGGTTCCTCGGCAGCGGCTCGGCAATGCTTGTCCTCGTCTCTCCCGAGCCGGGCCAGAGAACGGAACTACGGAAGGGGAAGGGGCCGGCTTTCTTGGGCGCCGATGTGGCGCTGAGATCGGAATCCGTTGCTGCGGGAATTGTCACCGGCGAACGAATCTGGCATCTGGAACGCTTCGGACCCGAGGGCGAGACGGACCCGCTCCGGTTCAAGTGGGCGATGCCGTGCGCGGCCACGTGGCGCCTCACGGTGCAGGGCGACGGGCAGCGCTTTTCCGCGCTCTTCTCGGACAAGGAGTCTGCGTTTTTCGACAAGAAGGACGTGCTCTTCCGCAGCAGCAAAGGCTTCTCCCCCGCCGCCGTGCGGCTCGGTGTGATCTACCTCTACGACCGCACTGCGGGCACGCCGCCCGATGCGCTCACGCCGGTGGACCTCGTGCGCGATGCGTTGGGGCTGAAGCGCGCTCAGCAGGCGTTGGATGAAGAAGGTCTCACCAGCTACCGCCGGGCAGCCGGGCCGACGACGTGGGCCGAGCTTTCCGTGACGCTCGAGTCTTTGAGCTATCTGTTTGAGCGGAAGCTGGAGGTGCAGGAGAGCGCGTATGCCGGCCACCTTTGCGACGACGTGCCACTCTTTGTCGAGGGCATGGACCGGCGATTGAAGGAGTACGCTCTCTTCGTGCGCGAGGTCCAGACGCTCTGCAAACCATGGCCGGCCAGCGCGAAGCTACTGGAAAGCCTGGCGGCGCCGATACAGAAGCTGGCTGAACTTGAGGAGAAGCAGCGCGGACTCAAGGGCTGCCAGGAACTGCTGCCACTGTGCGCAAAGATCAAGCAGTTGACCGCGCAGGAGTCCGGCGAGAACAGGAAGCAGTTCGAGGAATGCCGCAAGGGGATCCTGGCGGTCGCCGGGCCGCGCGAGGAACTGCTCAAGGCATACCGCGCGTGCGCCGTGGCCTTGAGGGACGCCGCCGGAAGCGCGCCGCTGGAGCAGGCTGAGCTCAGCGGCCTTGCCGAGAAGATGAGGGCCCTCTGCAAGGACGTCTTACGGAATAGGTTCTATACCGAAGCCGGCTGGCGAGGCGAGGCCTACGAGGTGCCCGGTTTCTGGCTCGGACCGCGGCCATTCGAGTAGGCAACAGGTGAACTGACAATGGAAATGCACGCTGCAAGGACTATCGCGGGCGGAACACTCGCCCGGTTCTCCCTGGCCTTCATGCTCGGCCTGCCAAGTCTGGGCAAGTGTCTGGCTGCAGGCGACGGTGCCGCCGCGCACACGGTCCTGTGGGACACGCGCTGCGTTGCCGAGGGGGGCGCGGTGGATTTCGGCGGGAAGAAGAACTGGGAGCAGGTCAGCCCCGGCACGACGGCGCACGCTTTTCCAGGCGATGTCGTGGTCGAGAACGAGCGAATCGTCGTCATCTTCTGCCGTCGCAGTGCCGGTCCCGTCGTCTGTCCCCAGCCTGTCCCGCCAGACGGGAAGGACTGTGCCCGGCTCGTCGCCGTCGCCCCTGGCGGCGAGCCAGCAGCCAGCCTGAGCCAACTCGAGATCCGCAAGAACGACAAGAACGAGGTCGCCATTGAGGTTACCTGCCGCACGGCGGGCGGAAAGGAGATATGCACCGCGTACTCCCTGGCCCGGGGCCGCGTGTTCCTCGAGGCGAAGCCGCTCCGGAATGCAGAGCGGATCCGCGTCGAAGGCGCGACGCGCTTCGCCGTGATCCCGGACTTCTTCGGCGCCGACATGGTCTTTGACCCGCGGGCCTATACCCAGCCCAAGCTCAGCATCCCCCCGGAGAATTTCGTGCTGGACCTGCTGGAGGGGGAGAACACAATCGTGATGTGTGTGTGGCCGGCCGGCAATCAGGAGGCCCAGCTCGCCCTTGCCGGGGCGGGTGAGGAACGCCGGATCGAGGCCACGGAGATCACCTTCGACTCCAAGAGCATCTACGTGGCGCTCCTGCACGCGCCGGGCATCTGGCATGAGCGCCGGTTGCAGGAGCCTTACGCCGACCAGGACATCGCCCTGGGATGGCAGAGGCCCTTCCAGGCGAAATGGCGGGCGAACTTCTGCGCCCGGCGCCGGAGCGATTCGTGGGACTTCCAGGACGGCAGGAGCGAGACCTGGATGTATCTGTACCAGCAGATAGTGTGGCCGTGCTGGTTTGACGGCGCAAGCGGCTGCGTGCGTTTGTCCAAGAGGTTCATCGGCGTGAAGGGCCCGATGGAATCCGTCCTGGTCTACCCGTCGGACCGCAAGAAAGACACCCCGCTGGCAACCTTCACGCCGGTGGACATCGTGCGCGAAACGCTGGGCGTGGGGCCGTGCGAATACGTGCTGGACCGGGAGGGGCTTCAGGGCCGCAGCGCCAACACAGGAAGGAAGAACTTCGGCCGCGGGGTATGCGATACGACGACGCCTATCGAGTACCTCTTCATCGGCGGCATTGAGGCGCGGGAAAGCGCGCTCGTCGGCAACCTGGTGGACGACATCCTGGCCGACATCACCGCTATCCACGCCCGCGTCCTGGAGTTTCGCCGCTTCGGCCAGGAACTGGGCCAGCAGTGCGCCGCGCTGCGGCGGGATGCCGCGCCCGCCACCCCACTGCTCGATGCGGCAGAAAAGAGCGCCAGGGAGATCGAGGCACTCTACCAAGAGAAACTCCCGACCATCAAGGACCCGGCGCACGCCGCTCAGGTGGGCCAGCGAATCAAGGAACTCGCGTCCAGGAGCGATCCCGAGAACCTGGGCGAGTGCAAGACCCTGACGCGCGAATTGCGTGAGGTTGCGGGAACGCAACATCGCATGACCGGCGATTACAGGGTAATGGTCAAGCGGCTGAGACAGGAGGCGGGGATCCAGGAGGCGGAAGATCCCACCACGGCCAGAACGGCAGAGAGCATCCGCAAACTCGGCGCGCAGGTCCTCCGGAAAAAGTACGGAGTGGAGGCCGATTGATGACGACCATGACCCCAAACGCCAGATGGGCAGAAGTAACCTGCATGCGGCTCAAACTCATCCCCGCGCTGGTGCTCGTGTTGGCCGGCCCACTGGTCTGCGCCCAGACAGCCCCGGCAGCCCCCGCGCGAAGTCTTCATGCTGATTTCCACGTCGCCCCTGGTGGCAGGGACACCCATCCCGGCACGGCCGACGAGCCTTTCGCCACCGTGGCCAAGGCCCGCGCTGCGGTCCGCGCGAGAATCACAGCCGGACTCGATCACGATATTCTCGTCCTGATTCGCGGCGGCACGTACGAACAGGCCGAGGCATTGGTTTTTGGCCCCGAGGACTCCGGCACCGAGAGGTACTCGATCACCTACGCGGCCTGCCCCGGCGAGGAGGCCG
>JAPLOD010000002.1 GCA_026692735.1 Planctomycetota bacterium
CAGCAGTTGCAGTCGAAGAACTCCATCGGCGCGCTCCTGGAACCCCGGGATGGATACCAGACCCGGAGAGGGCTGTCCAGCACGTCCCACCGCGGGACGACTGAGAAACGGCGCGCAGCGGATCCCTGCGTTGCCCTGCGTGCTCTGTCCGGCGCGACATAAGGGCGCGCCCGGCCGGGTGGCGACGCCCCCCGCGGGTTCGGTGGCGTTCAGTTGTCCGGGCACAACGCGGCACGCACCCGCCTTCGGGCGCAAGGTCTAGAAAGATGCCCGACGGCGGCCCGCCCGGAACGCGGACGCCCCCCGTTGACGCGGGCGAGCGGTATTGGGCTGGCGGTTCACCTGGGCGGGGCAATCAGAATGTCGAGGGCGGGATCACCAAGGCCGATGACCGGCCCTGGTGACGATGGGATCGTCATGTCCAGGCCGATGACCGGCGGCTTGATGATGGTGCCGCCGGAACGGACCGGCGGCGGACAGGTTGGTGATGGACGCTCTCTGGTGTCGCCGAGGAAGCAGCGCATGGCGGTGGTTGGCGTCGGACCAACGGCGGGGTTGGCGGGATCGGCGATATCATGGGCACACAGGCCGGCGTACCGCCCGTTGGCGATCCAGGCGGGAACAGCCACGGAACGCGGCAAACTTGGGCGTCCACCCTCCCGCTTGTCCGCGTGGGGTTGCCCGGTCCCAACGTTTTCCGGGAAAAAGCTTGATTCTTACCCGCGCGCAGTATACCTCAGAAGCAGAAGCCGAGAGGCCTAATGTTCAGCCCACTCCAGGCCGTTGTCGTTGCTCTTGCCGCCTTCGCGCCTTCCGCCGCCGCTCAGGACTGGCATACGCCCTATGCCGGAGGCGGCGGCATCTGGCGCAAGCGTAGTGCCGTTGACATCACCAATCTGTCAACACACGAGATCGCGGGCAGGCCGCTCGCTATCACCGTCGGGACCAAACCGGGGGAGATAGCCCTCGCCGGAGCGAATGCGAAGGACATCCGCGTGTGCAGCGCCACCGGCGTTGAATATCTCTTCGCCGTCATTGGCCCGGACAAACAGCCGCTGCATGAAGGCGTGGTACGCGACGGCGCGAAGCTCTATGTCCCCGCCGAGTTGAAGCCGGGCGCGTCCGCGCGTTACTACGTCTACTTCGACAATCCCTCCGCATGGACGGTGCCCGACTATCTTGCGGAGACGGCGGAAGAATGGAGCAATGGTTTTGAAGGCCCCACGCAATGGAAGATGGACGGCGCGACGATCACCACTGAGGACGCGCACTCGGGGAAGAAGAGCGCGAAACTCGCCGCTACGGGCGGTAACACTGAGGGGCCGGAATCCACCTTCCTTACGATCTCAAAGCAGAAGGTCTCTACGCTGTCGTTCTGGTACAAGACGAGAATCACCGCGGGTATCTGGTGGGCGCTCATCATGCATTTTGATGCGAGCGGCTTGCCTACGGTGCAGGACGGGCTCGGTCACAGAGCGCCACTGTCGGTGAAGACAGACAGTGGCGGGTGGAAGCGCTTCGAGACGACGTTCGGTCTCAAAGGATCCGGCGCGCAAGTCATCCTGCCGGAGAACACCGCGAAGGTGAAGATTCGCTTCAACTATTGGAGTCCGGACGGCGTCAACAACGGCGATGCGTACGTTGATGACGTGGTGGTGGAGGAGAAGAAGAGCAGCGCTGCCGGCATCGGTGACGATGACCGAAAGAGGGAGATCTCGTTCACGACAGGCCCGGTGGAGAACGTGCAGTTGAAAGAAGCGGGGGCGACTGCGGCGTGGGCCGATGGCGCCGAACCTTACCGGGTCCCTATTGAGATTCGGAATTATGGGGAGGCAATCAACAACCTCTTCGCCTCGGTGAACTATACGCGTATCAACACGCTCATGCAGTTTCGCGTTGCCCAGTCGTCGCTCAAGCTTACCGACAGCGCAGGAGCGGCGATTCCGCACGCGGCGATGGAGAACGACGTGCTCTTCAGCGCCGCGATCCCAGCGTCAACCGCCGCACGCTACTACCTCTATTTCTCGACCGACGCAGCGGCGAAAGGCGGGCCGGCGGTGTCGTACACGGATCTGCTTGCGGACAAGGCGAACCTCGTCACGAACCCCGATTTCGAGGCCGGCGATGACGTGCCTGAAGGATGGGCGCCGTCATCGGAAGTGCGGAACGTTGAAGGCAAGCTCACCTACGACAAGAACTCGCCGATCAAGTACGCGCTGGAGAGCCCCGGGCTCTTCGGCAAGCGCTGCGTCAAGATGATCGCGCCCGCGGGCGTGCCGCTGCAATGGTGCGGCTGGCGGCAGATAGTGAAGAACGTAAAGCCGAATACGAAGTACGTCTACAGCGGCTGGGTGCGCGCCGGGGAGATCAAGGACGGCGATGTGCGCCTTCACGGGCACTTCAAGAACGCCGCAGGCCGCTCCTTTGCCTTCTTCTCGACCCCTCCGGCGGGCACTGTTGGCACCATGGAGCAAGCAATGACCATCAGCAAGGGAAAGTGGGAGCGCCTGTCCACGGTGGTACAAACGCCGCCCGAATGCGCGGCCATCGAACTGCATCTGACGATGCACGCGCACGGCACCGTGTGGCATGACGGCATCCTGCTTGCCGAAACGAAGGACGCGGTGGCAGGGCCGATAGAAGGTTCACAGATGAAGGAGGATCTTGTCGTTTGGCAGGCGAACCCGATCGCGAAGGTCTTCAAAGACAGCGTTCCGCTGACCGTTCAAGGGGAATTCCGCATCGCCAGCGCGCGCAATGAACGTGAAGGGCTTCACCTTGCGCTCCGCAGTAAGAGGGATATTGGGAATGTGACGGTCGGGGTTGTTGCGCCGTCGGCTGAGGGCGGCGAGAAACTCGACGACATAGGAATTGACCGGGTTGATTTCGTGCCCGTTGATTTCCCGATGGGTTACGGCAACTTCACCCATCCGCCTTACCAGCGGACAATACCCACTCACAAGGACAACGACGGGTGGGAGGGACTCTGGCCCGACCCGCTCATCCCGCACAGGAAACCGTTGGCCCTCACCGCGAACACCACGCAGCCGTTCGTGATCACATTTGCGATACCGAAGGGAAAGAAGGCGGGCGACTACGCCGGCAAGGTCGTCATCGAGGCAGACGGCGCCGTTGTGAAGACGATGCCGCTCACCGTCACGGTCTGGGATTTCACGCTGCCTGACGAAGCGCATGTGGGTGCGATGTTTGATCTCCGCTCAGGGCCTGGGTGGAGCGCGTTTCCGCCGCACCTCATGAGGAACGCCTGCAAGGTGTACGCCGAGCATCGCGCGTGCATAGACATGATCCGGCCCGAGCCGAAATTCACATACGGAAACGGGAACGCAACCGTTGACACAACCGACTACGACAAGATGGCGCAGTACTGCTTCGATGAGTTGCACATGCGCGTCTGCTACCTCCCCCAGATATTCTACGCGTTCGGCTGGGGGTTCCCGCCGGCCGACTTCCTGGGGCATAAGGCGTTCACCCCGGAATACAAGGACGCGTACCAGAAATGCCTCCAGGCGTTCTGGGCGCACCTCAAATCAAAGGGGTGGGAGAGACACTACTCGCTGTACATTTCCGACGAACCGCATTTTGAGTCCAAAGAGACGCGAGCGATGATCGTCGAGCAGATGCAGAAACTCTGCGCGATGATCCACGAGGCCGTTCCGGAGATGAGGATCTACTCAAGCACATGGAAGTACGAACATGAGTGGGACGGATACCTCAACCACTGGGGTGCGGGTTTCTACGGCTGTTTCGCCGTGGAGGATATGGTGCGCCGCCAGAAGGCGGGCGACCGCTTCTGGTTCACCACCGACGGCACGTTCTGTCTCGATACGCCCTACTCGTCGCTGGAGCGCCTCTATCCCTACTACTGCTTCAAGTACAGCGTTGAGGCGTACGAGTTCTGGGGCGGCACATGGTGGACCTACGACCCGTTCAGATACGGGTGGCACACATCGCTTCCGCACACGTTCACGGCGAACGACAAGCAGACGCAGATGATACGCTACCCCAACGGCGACGGCTATTTTCTCTATCCGGGATGGCTCATCGGCGAAGAGGGTTTCTTGAGTTCAGTGCGCTTCGAACAGGTCCGCGACGGCGTTGAAGACTTCGAGTACCTCTACCTGCTCAATGAGCGCATTGAGCACGCCAAGAAGAAGGGGAAGAACACGGCCTCGGCGGAAACGGCGCTTGCAAAGGCCCGGTCGCTCGTCTCAATACCGAACAACGGGACGCGACGATCCACGGAGATTCTCAAGGACCCGGACGTGGTAATGGCAGTGCGCGCGGAACTCGCGCGCGAGATAGCAAACCTGGGGGAGTAGACCATGACACGTGTCGGCGTACCAGCAGCGGAGAGCGCTGCCATCCTCTTGCCCTTGCTCTGGCCTGCCGTGGCTTTGATGGGCGCAGACGAAGGACGTGGGAAGGATCAGGACGGCTTGGCCAACCAGCGTGAGACAGTGCTCGACAGGAAGGCGCACATCGAGGCCGGGATCACAAAGGAGGTCCCTCAGGTGCCGCCGCTCTGCGACGGGATCGCCGGTCTTGCGGGCAAGCAGGTGGACATCGAACGCGAGCGACGCCGGTGTGAACTCCACCGGCGCCTGAATGATGTAACGGTAGTGGAACTTCCTGGGGCACTGGCTGTACGTCTGGACGCCGGACCACGACAGGTGATCTGGCAGTAGGGCGGCACCGGCGCCGCCGCGAGTGCGGTGTTGCTCATGACTTGTTTCTCCAGGTTAAATAGCGGGAGCGACGACAGCACGCCGCCGCTCCCGCTGGATGGGTGAGAACAACACACGGACGGCGATCGTGCAGAGAGCCGACGAAAGCGCGGGATCGACTCAAACAACTCCTCCGAAGTCAGTATCCTCCCTTCTTCAGCGCGTGGACGGCAAACAGATACACCGGCGCAGTGGAGATGCCCACCTCGTTGTTGCCGCAGTTGCCGTCGTCGCGGTAGTACAACACGTTCGTCTGCACCCAGGGGAACAGTCCGGTAAGGCCCCCGACCAACGCGCCGGGCACGGTTCCCGGTTCGGAGCCGAAGAGGCCGAAGATCTGCCCGCTGTGGATGTACTCCGGGCCGGGGAGACCGCTGCCCGACACGAAAACGCGGTCGCTCAACGGGTGGAGTCCGTAGATCCACAGCATGGAACGCAGCGCGGCGCTGACAGGGAACATGTCGGGCGCCACCTTGGACAGCCAGTAGGCGTCGAACGTCCGGATCGCCCCCGTTTGGGCTTGCCCCCAGTTGCCGAAGTGCCAGTAGTGGAAGGGCCACGGGCGCGGAGACTCCGATCGCGCCTGGACCTCCGCGGCCCGGCGACAGACCGTCACGATCGCGGTCTTGAGCGCGCCATCCGGCAAGACTCCGTGGAGGTGCGCCAGGACCGGCGGCGCGTACCAGAAACTGCTCGCGGTCGTGGTGGAGATGTAGGGATCCGTCACCGGCAGGTTCCGTATCGTCTCCGCCATCCCCTCCAACTCCTTCAGATACGACGCGTCTTTCGTGGTGAGATACAGTTCCGCAAGCGTCAGGGCCAGCATGCCGTCGCGACCCTTGTGCTCAGGATAGAAATAGACCGTCGAACGATACACTTCCTTGTGCGTGCGGAAGTACTCCAGCGCCTTCACTGCGTCGTCGAGGCATTTCTTCGCAAGCTCCGGCTTCGTCCGGCGCAGCGCGCGGCTGGCCGAACAGAGCGCCGTCGCCTGCATCAGTTGCAGCTCCGCGTGGTAGTCAACATACACCTGTCGCTCGTCTCCGGTGCCGGGCTT
The DNA here is from genome assembly GCA_026692735.1 of Planctomycetota bacterium. GTDB lineage: Bacteria > Planctomycetota > SZUA-567 > H5-PLA8 > H5-PLA8 > JAPLOD01. Next base: position 5,803 of record JAPLOD010000002.1, read on the forward strand.
GTTGTCGGTCATCTCGGACCACTTCTTGGTGGCCTGCGAGTAACGGCTCGGCTGATCCACGATGCCCACGTACGACCGCCCGTCCGGCTGCAGCATGCTGCGCAGCCAGATCGCGCCCCACTCAATCTGCTGGACGATGTCCGGCACGCCGTCCGGCTTCCCGAGGGTGAACGTTCCCCCTTCCACGTCCACGGTCGCCACGTCCCGCCGGATGTCGAACTCCTCGTGGGCGAGCGCGAGCACCCACACGGCGAAGCCTTGCGCGTAGATGTTCAGGTCGCAGTCGCCGGCATCGTGCCAGCCGCCCTTGGCGCAAGGAATGGGATCGCCCGCCTTGTAGGGCGTGCCCTCGCACTCGTAGGACTGGAATCGGTCCACGCCTGGGAAGTTGGCCGGGACGCGGATCCCGTCGTCCATGTGGCATCTCGTGTGGTCCGGGGCTTTGCCGCCGAAGTCCACGTCGGCGTGGCACATTTGAAATGGAATGAAGTAATCCAGCGTCGGTTCCCAGAGCTTGTCCTCGAAGACGCTCTTGCGGATCGCCACGTCGCTCTTCCCACCGCTCCACACGATCCGGTACTCCCCCGGCTCCTTGACCTCCGAGAAGTCGAAGGGGGCGAAGTCGCACTGCATGTGCTGGAGGCTGACGGTCTTCTCGAACTTCCCCTCCTTGACCACCGCGCCGCCGGCCTTCTCCAGCCGCACCGAGTCGTCGGCCGGCCGGGCTCCGTGCCTGGGCCATTCGAGGACGACGTACTTCGGCCCCGCGACGGGATAGCCGATGCGCGAGTACCGGACCGCCGTGCCCAAGGAAAGCGGGAGTTGCGGCAGCGTGAGGTAGATGACCGAGGAACCTTCCTGCTGGTCGCGCGGAACGCCGATGCTCACGCAGTAGTTCTGTCCGCTCCACCGGCGTTCGTCCGACACGCTCATCCCTTGAGCGCACTCGAACGTCAGGTTCAACGACGGATCGCCTAGATGGCACTCCACCTTCTTGACGTTCGGTGCGAGGTACTCGTGCTCCTGCGAGAACTTCAGCGCGTAGGTGTTCTCCTGGCCGTCCGCGCGGAACTTGGCGCCCTTGTAGTACTCCACCGGCAGCCGGAAGGTGAGGTTGTCCCAGCCCCGCTGACCCCAGGCGCCCGCGCGGTGCATCACGAACTTGATCCGGTTTCCCTCGATGGAGATGTTCTGATCGTAGGCGATCTCGCGCTTCGGCACCTTTCCACTGAACGTCAAGGTGCCCTTTCCGAAGGTGACTTTGACATCGGCCATCCTGTCGTAGGGCCAGAATCCGCCGTTGCCGCAGGTGATCCCGATGTCCCGGATGAGGACGTCCGAGCCTCTCATCAGGTGTACGCCGCCCTTCTTGCCGCCGAAGAGGAGGAAGAGCCCCTGCTGGATGCGCCCATCCTCCATGCCGACGGGCGTCTGGACCTCGGCGGCGAAGCAACCAGCCGCGCCAAGCATGGACGCGAAGGCCGCCAGGACGCACCATTTTCCTGTCACCTGGGTTCTCATTCCCGCATCCTCCATCCGGAGAGTGGACGACTGCAATTGCGACCTGCTACGAAAGTGCATCGTCGGGTGGTCAGAACGGCTTCACCAGGATCGGGAAGGCCGTGTCGTGGATGTTCGGCGTGTAGGCCTCCCCGATAGGGGCGAACGGTTGGAGGGCCGGCCCATCCCGATCGTACGGCGTCAAGTGGTTGCCCAGCACGCCATTGGCGTTGCGGCCCCAGGCGTAGATCGTTCCGTCTTCGCGCACGGCCATGACGTGGAAGGAGAAAGCACTCGTCGAGAACGACCGCACACGGGTCATGATGCGCGTGGCATCCTGGACGATGGATTTGGTTCCCCCCCAGTCCCAGGCACAGCGCACAAGGTTCTTGCCGTCCTTGGGCGTGACCTGGAGGTAGTTGACGACGTGACCGTCGCCCACCTCGCCCATGGCGGCATCGCCCCACCCCCACAGGGAGCCGTCATCGGCGAGGACGTGGATGCTGTTCAAACTCGCTTGCACCGACGTGAGCCGGCGGCCGGCCTTGAGCAGTTCGTCGAGGCCGGCGTAGTGGGCGTTGCCGCAGCGGGTGAGCCTGACCGGGTAGGGTTGAGGATTCCATTGGTTCGGCCCGCCGAGACCCAGGCGCGGCCCCACCATGCCCCATCCCCACAGGTCGCTGGTCTGGTCAATGGCGAAATTCGTGGCGGTGTTGGTGGTGGCGGCGACGAAGCGTGGCAATGAACCCAACGGGCCACCCTCCTGAGCGCGGCCCTGCTTCAGCAGGAGCGGCGTGCTGCTGTTGCCGCCTTGGGGGCCACGGTCACCGACACCGAGGCCGGCGCCACCACCGCCGCCGCCGCCCCAGGTCCACAGTTGGCCGTTCTTGTCAACTGCCACGGCCATGCTCGACGATGCGGCGAGGTGGGTGACCACGGTGTCCTCGGGGAAGACTACGCGCGTGGGACGGCGCACGGAACGGGCGGCCACCTGGTCCCCGGCGGCCTTGTCATCGGCGATCGGCTTGCCATCGCCGATGATGCCGCGGGAATCGCTGCCGGCGCCATCATTGCCATTCATGCCCCACATGTAGACCCCGCCGCTCGAGGTGCGGGGAAAATAGCGAATTGGGTTTGCTCGGGCACGAAGGTGCCCGAGCAAACCCAATTTTGCTTTGACTCACCCTTCCCACGCCGCTTCGGTGCACCCTTACCTCTTCAGGTGCACCAAGGGTGTGGGGTGTAGGGAAGGGGGCCGGGGGGATGGGCAAGTTCCAACAAATTGAAA
>JAPLOD010000003.1 GCA_026692735.1 Planctomycetota bacterium
TTTACTGGCCATTATTCACCATCCCGCACTCTTGATACACCGATTCCGCGCCTCTGCACCGCACCGCGGACGTCGGCCAAAGAACGCGCCCGCATTTGTTTCCCACAGGGATGCGACCAGCCCTTCACGCAGCCGTGCGGCTTTGTCACCAGGCCCGACTGGAAGGTCGGGATGACCCGGTCGCCGCGCAGTACCTCGTCTCGGCAATAGACAAGGCCGTCGCGGAACTGCTGAGGCTGAGGCGGCAGTACGCTCGGTAGTGTGGAGAACCGGTTCTTCCTCCCACGATACGTTCCTCCTCGCGATTCGCGTCAATGCTATGGTTCCACGTGAAGAACGAAATCGTGGTCCGACGTGCCGAGGTCCAAGGCGCCGTCCGCCTTGGCCGGCATGACGCGCTCTTCGGCGGTATCCAGATCCCAGACGGTGACTTTGTGCAGTTGCGGCAGCGGTAGAGTAACAGTGAGCGGCGCGGGCTTGCGCTGCCGCAGCAAAATGTGCATGGGGGTCTTGCCCGGCCGCTTGAGCTCCTGATCGACCACGGAGGCGATGTTGCGGATGTACACCAAGGCCTCCTTCGCGTCGGCGCGGACCAATGGGCACAACTGCCAGCCGGACGGAATGCTGAACTGCCCCGCCACACCGTACACGGGCGAGAATTCGGTCAGCTTCGAGACGGAAGAATACGGGGCAGGGCCGAATGTAAAATCGAAGGCGAACCCTTTGCTCAGATAGTGCTGCGCATAGCGGCACATCATCGCGTGAGCCGCGATGCCTTCCGGCGTCTGGTAATACTTGTCGTTCGCGAGCGGATGGCCAACCTCCACAGCGATGGCAGGCCGCTGGCGCCGGAAGTGTGCCCAATCGATGCGGCTGGCGATGGTCCTGGCCAGCTTGAACTCCGAGAACTCGCTGAACCGCGCATTCCAGAAGAAACAACCGGGGTTGCCGTTCACGAGGGAGAACCAGATGATGTCGCGCATGGTGTAGCGCCGCGTCAGGGCGTCAACCCCCAAGCTGAACTCGTCGCCCGCCGATTCGCCCAGAAACGCCGGCTTGCCCATGCGCCCATAGCGCGTCAGGACGTCAATCACGGCGCCATAGTCAACGGTGAGGGAACCGGCACTCCTGGCATCTGCCGGGTACAGGTGGTACGTGTAGAAGTCAATCGTTGTCTTCTCTTTCCACCAGGCCGGGTCGGCGGTATGGAGCCCGCCTCCGCCGTGGCTGACGCACACGGGTGTCTGGCGGTCAACTGCGCGGATGACGTCCATGGCGTGATTGGCCCACGCCGCAGGACAATTGACCATCTCGTTCTCCAACTCGTACGCAAAGACCGAAGGAATGTCTTTCAGGAGGCCGATCACCTCGCGCGCGTACATGTCCTGGCAGGCGATAGCGTCGGGATCGGTGTACTTTTCGCCGGCAACGAGTTCACGATCGCGGATGAACCTGGCCTGGCAGGCGGGCAGCGCATCCAGATTCTCGCCTTCGAACCTGGGAACGCTGTACAGATCCAACGGAAGCCGGTTCACGTAGACAGGCTTATCGTAATCCTCATGCAGCACCAGCAGGAACTTGCAGTCGAACGGACGCGCCAGATCAAGGTAGTGGAGGAACGCCGCGAAAAGGTCCAGATTCACTCGCCCGCCCAGGTCCATCGGTTCCAAATACTTTGGGCGATGCGTGCGGAGCATGAAACGGTGCGCGTTGACGCCATTCTCTTGCAGCACTCTCAGCCAGGCGACGGTCTGCTCATCGGTCGCATCCGTGAACGACAGCCGGCGATCCCATTCGCCGTCCGGCGTGGGGACTTGGACCCAGTTTGCGTAGAAGCCGCCCAGCGGAATCCAGGGTTTGCCTCCGGCGGCGAAGTAGTTGTTCGGCAGCAGTCTCACCGGCTCCGGACGAGGGCCATCCGGCATGACGCACAGGTACGCTGACTGCCCGGCGAGTCCCTGATCGTCCCGGACGCGGATGCGATCCGCCCAACATTGCTTTGGATTTCCTGTGAATTCGGCCTGCGCGCCACCATCGGCTGTCGTCTGTTCGCCCGGAGCCTTCAACGTGCCGCCAAGGGTCTCCCAGACCAGTTTGCGCCCGCCGCCCGGCAGCGGATTATTAAACTCATCGGCCAATTGAGCACGGACAGCCAAGGGCGGATCCTGCGGACGCAGAACGCGCGTTCGCTCCGGTGTCACCACATAATGGTGGGCCGTCTTGGCCAGCGTGGTGACTTCGAGAATGGCAACGGGAGCCGTCGAGAACTCCGCACGAGCTTCGATCACGTCGGCAGCGGTCCCAGCGCGGCGCGAGGCCCGGTAACGGAACGTGGCCAGTCCTTTGGCGTTGGTCAGAGCCCGGCGTTGGCGCGGATCGAGTTTCAGGGAGGGAGACGAGCTGTCGCCGTTCAGTTCGCCCAGGCAGCCTTGGCGCAGTCCGATCCGGATCGGCACGCCGCCGAGCGGTTGACCCTGCGCATCAAGCGCCAGGACGCTCACGTTCTGTTCCGATCCGACGGTGGGGCGAGTTTCGGGCACACTGAGTTGCAGCCGCGTTGGTGAAGTCCCGCCACTGTTTCGCATTTCCAGGGGCTGCCGCTCCGCCATGTTCAGATTCGTCAGGCGGATCCAGTCGAAGTCAACGTGTGCTTTCACGCCCTTGGGCGGGTCAATGCGGAAAGCCGTGAGAGAGTTCTTCCAGCCGGCGTCGCGACGCAGATCAACACGCACGATCTGCCAGCCCTTGCCGTTGATGCGGAACACATGGTGGACAAGGTCCGTGCTGTTCTCCGGACGGCCGTACAGGTGCCACTCCGCGCCCTGCACGCTTTGGCGTACCCGCATCTCCAGGATAGGGTATTTGGCCAAGTCAATGTTGACCGGACGTTTTGCCTGGCCTTGGCCCCACATTACGCCCCAAATGAAATAGGCATCGCCATTGACATCCAACTGCAACAGGCCGTCCTTGACCTCATGCTTGGTGACGGCGCTGCTGAACTGGAGAAATTCCTCGTCGCCCGCGTCAAAATCCCACGCATGGCCGTAGGTGTCACGGGCGTAATCGGGCAGCAGGCCGACTGGAACCGGCGGGGGAGGCACCTCTTGCGGCGAGGTGCGGAAGTACAGGCAATACGCACGCTGTTCGCCTGGAGCCAGCGCGCGGTCCACCCACTTCACTTCGCCTGACTCGATCTGATGCGAAATGACCTCGCCGCCGCCGGGCGTACCCGGTGCAAGGCGAACCATACGTCCGCTTGAGTAATCTATGTTTGTCTTGAGACCGAGCGCGCGCAGATCGGCATCGAGACCCAGCTTGCAGACACCAATGTATTGCGTCGCGTCTATTGCCCCGGCCGACGCCCGCTTGGGGGCGGAGACCGTAATGGGAAGGCGGACGGTGTGGTCGTTGTCCCCCCAGGGGATATCCGCGGCCGCTGCCTGTGCGATGAAGCCGAGGAGGCAACCGGCAAGCAGATATTTGGTGCCGGCCTCATATGGACTGTGTATTTCCATTAACGAGCTCCCTCCGACGGCGGGCTGCGAGTTGCCTTAAGCAATGAGTCATCAAGTCGTCGCCGCGCAAACACCGAGTCATGCCCATCCGCTTTTGAAGCGTTTCGGTATGGAGTGTGACATTGTGTTGTGTAATAACCGCAAAGCCGGAGCAAGTCCATCGTCAGCTGGACGGACCGGTTGAGTGCGCGGTGTTAAGCACCAGCGCGAATGGGAGGCTGGTCAAGCCTCTGTGTTCGAGGCGCTCTTCGCCTTGACAACGCCTACCTCATGGGAGGGCCGCTCCATGAGCTGCCCTGATCAGTACTCGCGCTTCTTGATTCCAGGCTCCGGCTGCGGATACATGCCGTTCGCGTCGGGGGTAACCGGCGCCGGCGAATCCTTGGTCAGCTTGTCCAGTCCCGGCGCGAACTCGTGATCGCAGTTCAGCATCTGCTCGTACGTCACCGTCTGACCGATGTGCGCCGACATACGTCCCATGCTGGTCACGACGCTGGCTTCGACCCCGCGCTTCGCCTCGTTGTACGGCTTGTCATTGCGGATGGCGTCCATCAACTCATCCCACTCGTTCTGGTACGGATTGCTCGTATCCGTGGACTGCCAGGCGATCTTCTGCGGGTCCTCGACGTGGCCCTTGAAGATCATGGACGGTCCGTCGCAGTCCCTGGCCTTCGCGGCAATGGCCAGCCCCTTGCTGCCGTGCACATAGCTGCAATACGCGCTTTCGGCGCCTTGCATGCAGCGGCCGTCGTAGAACATCTTCGTGCCGTCGGGGAACGTGTACTCGACCGAGTAACTGTCAAAGTTCTGATCCACATACGGGGTCTTGCCGGAATAGCGGTAATGGCGCCCACCCAGGCCCATCGCCTTCACCGGCCAGGCGTTCTTCATCCAGCACAGATGGTCAAGGATGTGGATGTTGAAGTCGCTGAAGCATCCGCCACCGGCCCACAGCAGTGCGTGGAAGCGCTGAATCTGATAGTCCAGTTCGCTGATTTCCTTCGGCTTGGGCAGCGTGTTGAAGTGTCCAATGGGGCCCGCCATGCGGTAACCGCGCATGGCGATGACGTCGCCGAGCTCGCCGTCCTGAATGCGCTTCTGGAGTTCCTGCATGTTGCGCGCGTGGCGGGACATCAACCCGACGCCGACTTTCAGATTCTTGGCCGTCGCTTCCTCGGCCAGCTTGAGCATGCGGACGCTGGTCGGGCCATCCGCCGTCAGCGGCTTCTCCATAAAGACATTGAGCCCCTTCTGGATCGCGTATTGAAAATGCACCCAGCGGAACGCCAGCGGCGTGGCAAAAATCGCAACGTCGCCGGGCTTGAGGCAGTCCATGGCTTTCTTGAAAGCGTCAAATCCAACAAAGCGATGGTCCTCGGGCACATCCATCTTTTCCTTGTCGCGAAATTCCTTGCTCAAGGCATTGAAGCTTCCCTTCAAGCGGTGCTCATAGGCATCGGCCATTGCCACGAGCTTGATTGGGCCGGGCTTGGTCGAAAGCGCGTTCTTCGCCGCGCCACTGCCGCGGCCGCCACAGCCGACCAGGGCAACCTGGATCAGCGAACTGCCGGCGGCATAGGCGCGGGGCGCGATCATGCCGGCCAGCGCCGAGATGGCGGCAGCTTTGCCGCTGGCCTTGATGAAATCCCGCCTCGATGTGGTTTGGGGCTGCTTGCTGTTCATGAAACTCGAAGTCCTTTCGGTGATGGTGCCACGTTCCTCGCTACACCATAGCAGAGGCTGAGTTCAAGAAAAACGAATTCCCTTGCGTAACAGAGGAAGATGAAGGACGCAAAGGAGGGTGTGAGAAGCGGTTCCGAGGAAGCTGGGCGGCACAAGATCGCCACCTATGAAGTCAGAGGTGCCGCCAACGCGGCTATCGCTGGTCGTTGTTGGGGCTTTACAAACGAAGAGGCGGAGTAGAGCTGCGCCGCGCTGGAGGCGCGTGATGGCCGGGAAGCGCCACGGCGAGAGCTTGGCGCGAGGGTTCCTTGAGGGTTGGCGCGGCGGGGAGCGTTGGGTGGGAAGGCCGCGCCTGCAAAACGATGCGGTTGGTCGCGAAGCGAGGGCCATTGTGGGCGCTCATTCACAAGGAGCCCACATGCCTTCCGAAGGTCACCGCTCCGCTCTTTCGCCAGACCAACGACTCGACGACGAGCCCGCCACGATCCTTGCCTCGTGGCTACCTTCGGCTGCTATGCCGGCCCGGTGCGATGTCGCTGGGGGGGGGAATCTCACCGGCATCAGTGTTGCCAGCGTGCTGCGAAGGCCTGTACTTCTGCCTGGAAGCGCCGGTACAGTTCGTCAGGCGCCAATCCGCCGGCGCTGCGCATGATAGTGCCGGTCCCGTTGTCGACGAACAGGCATGCGCCATCCTTACGGACCTCACCATATACCCAGCGATCGCTGCTACCAACGGTCAAAATGCTGTTACCGCCGGTCGACAGCACGGCGCCGGCGGCGTGGTATGCCAGGATCCGCTGGAGGTCGAGGTGTGAGCGGAACGAGTTGTCGCGACATGCGGCTACGCCAGCGCCGGTGACCAGAAGCGGAATGTGGTAGTTCTGCGGATCGGCAGCGTTCGCCCGCAGGCCGTGATCGGCCACCACCACCACCAGCGTCTCCTCCGCCAGTTTGGCCTGTTCCAGCTTGTCCAGCAGCGCCCGCAAGTAGCGGTCGTAGTAGGCCAACTGACTCTCGCCTGTCTTGCTCGCCCAAGCCTGTGAATGGCCATAGGCCATCTCGTGTAGGATGACCGTGCGATCATGGGTACTGAGCCACTCGACGATGGTCGGCATCGCCGCCAGATCCTCCACGGCCGATTCCATTCGGCTACTGCCGATGGCGACCAACCCCGGCTGCGCGGGTAGGTCGCCGCGGGTGATAATCCGTTGCCAATCTTGACGCACCGGCACGAAGGGCTGGTGATCAAACGTGCTAACGAACAGGGTCTGGAAGCCTCGCTGTCGCAGGGAGTGCACCATGTTGGATGCACGATCGGCGTTCTCGTAGAGCCGAGCGTCGGTGTAGGCGCGATAGGGCACGAAGACCGACGTGAGCATGGCTATGAGGCTTGTGTGGCTGTCCAAGTTGGTGGCGTGATAGCTGGCGTAGTAAGCCGAACGGTGCCTGACGCGGGCAAAGTAACCGTTCGGGTTGGCCAGGAACTGACGCTCGAACACCGTCGCATCGACGCTCTCCAGAACGATGAGCAGCAAGTGGCGATAGCGAAGTGTGCTGGCCGTGTCGAAAACGGCGGACTCTTCTTCTGCCGTGGCGGACGGAGTTGTGACAACTGGCCGGGTCAACGAAGGCACTTTGCGTGGCCGGAACCACGACTGGACCGTCGCCTGCAGGCTGTAGACGAACGGGTTGGGCGCAGGCCGGCCCAGTGACGCCAACGTCAGGACCACCAACGGGACCGCGATCAACGACGGGCGGCGCAGGTCCAGGAATCGGCCGCCGCGCCAGTAGATCGCCAGGCCCAAGGCCAGGCCCGCCACAGGCGTGCGCATGAAGGCCCAACCGAGGTAATCGGAGAAGAAGAACCATGCGGTCTCCCGGTCGGTAGCCAGGAGGTTCACGGGGAAGAGGAGAAAGTCGTCCAGCAGTGGTGTGTAGCTGGCCAGGAGAACACCGGCCGTGATGACGGTCACAGTGGTGGTCGCGGTTGCCAGTCGCTTCAGCGCAACTTGCCGGTTGGCGCGACGGAACGACCATCCCAACAGCAAGGCCATGACAAGCAGTATGGCCGAGTCCTGGACCCAGCCAACCAGGTGCGGCATCAACATGCCCCCCGAGGCGGCAAGCCACCACCCATGCAGCACAAGTTGAGTCACCACAAAGCTGAGCGCCAAGCTGACAGGACACCGCGTCTCGTCCGAGTTCTTGCTCGGATGCTTCGGCAGCGGCATAGTCGGGTCGTCTGTCATACCTGGGATCTCGGTATGAAGCGGGTGCGGGTGCAGCGCAGACTATACTTACAGCCAGCGAAGCGGGCAAACGCCGGAATAGTCGTCCTCCGACGTTCTCGCCCCGACGCGACAGGTCGCGACAGCCTACGAGTGGCACTTCACGGGGGGCGTTCCCAAACCGCGCTGCGCCGCTTTCCCTTTGGTCCCTTCCTTCGGATTTCTGGTTTCAGTTCCCCGCCCGTCACTTCCCCTGCATCCCCGACATCACATAGAGCTGCTTCACTTCCGCGTCGGTCAGCGCGCGGTTGAAGATCATGGCGCTGTGCATCATGCCGGTGAAATATTCCGGCAACCCGGCCGGTTCATTTCCCAGGAAGATGCTGGGAGGAGCCGGGCGCTTGAGCAGCGACGCCGCGAACTTGTACGTGTTGTCGCGCTCGCCGTTCAGGTAGATGGAAACCGTCTTGCCGTCCCACGCGCAGCCGAGCATGCCCCACTTGCCATAGGGGAGCGTGTGCTTCGAGTAAAACGCCGACTTGCCTTCCATTCCCGCCGCCCACGGCGGATCGCCGCACTCAGGCCAGTTGAAGACGACAGTCAGCTTGTTCTCGAGAATGAAGAACGAAAAGTCGGAATAGCCGCGTCCGACTGCCGGCCCCGGAGGACAGCCATGGAAGAAGACGCCCGGATGCCGTTCGGCGCCCTGCTCGATCTTGATCCACACGAAGGCCGCGCCCGCGCTCTTGATGGCCCGCACCGGGTCCGTCGTTGGGTACACCAGATCGTTCCGGCCTCCGAACTTCAGCACCTTCATGCCCGCGTCCGTGGCCGCAGCCGGCGGGCTGCTGCTGGTGGGTTGCGCGTTGGAGATGAGGTCGCGCGGCTTGCCGGCGGCATCCAGGTTTGGATTGACCCAGAACACCAGCCCCGCGCCCCGCAGCCAATCCGCGCCTTGCCCGGTAACGCTCAGCGCAGCCTGGATCTTCTTTTCGATCTGAAGCTTCTTGATGCCGTCCAGTTCGCCCACGGCGCGGCTATACCAGTCCGCGGCGTGTCTCTGCGCAGCGCTCTTGAACGGGCCGCTCTCTTTCTCGGCCAGCGCCCACCACGCATCGCCGACGTCCACGCGGGC
>JAPLOD010000004.1 GCA_026692735.1 Planctomycetota bacterium
GGATCGGCCAAGCCCATGAAGAGTTCGTACAAGGACGGAACTGCCGCCGCTGAAGCATGTGCGCTCATGATTCTCAACCTCCTTGAGGTTAAGAATCGGCATTTCACCTATGAAAGAAGACGAGAATTGAAAAGCCCTGGGGGACACGTAGCGACGGCCTATCCTCCAACGGCTGGATGATAGCGATCAAAGCCAATATCTTGTACTTGATCCGGGGCCGGCTCCATCGGCGACCTGTGCGGCGGTCCTTCTGGTCCAACAATCACGTTTGCCGCGCCGGCCGCAAGCTTCACAACGTCTCGACGCGGGAGCTTCCGGTTACCGCCTATGGTTCCCCGGCCTTAGGTGCGCCCTTGGTTTCCGTCAGCCACATCAGACCGAAGCAGGCCAGACTGAGCGCCGTGGGATGAAAGTAGTTCGTCTTCACGTCGCCACGCTCAAAAAAGCAATGGATCGTCCCATCCGGCCCCACCGCCAGATCGCTGTAGCCGCTCGGACCGGCCTCCACCACTTGCGATACGGGCCACGTCTTGCCGTCATCGCGCGACAGCTTGATCGTCAAGTTCCGCCGGTCGCGGTTCTGGCCTGGCTTGCCCTCCTTGCCTTTCACCAGCAGGTTGTCCGGGTTCGCGAAGAGAAGGCCGCCGTCCGCCAGCCGCGCCATGCTTCCCATGCAGACCGGTTCCAGCAGTTGCTCGTGAAACTCCGGCTTCGACCAGCCCGTCGCGCCGTCCGCGCTGATGGACAGCAGGCGCCGGTTTCTCCGTGACTCGCTGCGAATGTTCGCCAGCACGCGGCCGTCAGACAGTTCGACTACGGTGGTTTCATTTGGATTGACAATTTCGTCCCCGGATGCCGACTGGCCGCCGTTCCGCGCGATGAAATCGCCGCGTTGCCACGTCTCGCCGCGATCATCGCTGTAGATGACGGCGAGGTCGGACGGGCGGTGAGCGTGCCCGCCGGTGCCGAGCGACAGCCACAGGGGGATGACCAGCCGCCCGCGATGCGGCCCGCGCGCGAGTTGTATGGCGTGCCCGCAGCCGTTGCCGACCACCAGCCAGGGGTAGCGGTCGCGGAAGCCTTCGATGACGGCTGTGATCTCCCTGGGCGGCGACCACGTCTCCCCGTCGTCGCTGCTGCGCAGGTAGAAGACGCGGGCGTACTCGATGTGATACAGGAAATGCACGACGCCCGGCTCCAGATCCGGGATCGCCACCGCGTTGTGCGCCGTGAACTTGCCCGCCGCGACGTCCGCGGTGCTGAGCTTCTGCTTCAGCCCCGCGGGATTCGGCTTCAGATCCGGCGGCGCCTTCGCCATCTGGCGCGGCTCCGACCACGTCCGCCCGCCGTCTATGCTGCGGCGCAACAGCACGTCCTGCGGCGTCCAGTCCCCCTGGCCCGCGCGCGCTTCGCAGTACACCAGCATCGTCCCGCGCCCCGTCACGGCGATTCCGGGAATTCGGTACATGACGTAACCGCCGGCTCCGGCAGTGAAGAGGTCCACGGGCTCGGCCTCTTTCGCGGGGACAATGGGACACCACAGGCAAACAAGAAGCAGGCGGACCCACCAAGCCACCGACGGAATCTGCCTGAAACGATGCGCGACCATGGCGCTCTGATATAACCCCACCCGGTTGAAAAACCAGGTTCTTGGGGCACAGCGGACGCGCTCGCAGCACAATCGAAGACATGCGCCTGTCGGGAATGGTTCCGCCGACGACGATTCCCATCCGTCCGCATCGCACGGGCATCGCCCAGGCTAGCGCGTTTCGTCCTTGGCGCCCGCGCTTGCCGCCTGAATCTTCTGCCATTCCTGAACTGTTTCCCAAGCGGTGACCTGAAGAATCCTCGCCGTCTCCTTGTCGATCTTGTACTCCCTGAAGACGCTGGGCAACCCCTCCGGACTCTTGTTGTAGATCGTGGCAAAGATCACGCAGGCGGTGAAGTAGTAGCCCATGGGGGAAACATGCACCTCGCCATACTTGAACTCGTCCATGAACTTTCGATCCTTCTTGATGACGTTGACCAGGCCCGGGCCGCAAGGAACAAGGGTGGCTCCCGTTTCCTTGGCCAGTTGAAGGAGGGATTGATTGAACGCGTCTTGAGCCTTCACTCTCTTCTCAAGCACCTGATCGCCGCTCACTTTCACCCATGGCCACGCAAGGTATTCCAAGACCCGGATGTTTTTGCTCTTGGCCTCGTTGTCGAGCTTCTTCCCAAATTCCAGATTGACCTTCTCGGGGCTGGCCATGTCGTTCAGATTTCCGGCAATGATAACAATGTCCCATGCTTCCTCCCGCAGGCGCTTCATGACTTCCGGAGTATTCCAGTAGTCCTGGTGTTTTGCGCCACCCCTGATGAAAGAAGAGGCCTGGATTGGCCGGTCCACATCCGCCGCCTCCGACAGGAACTGCACCGCGGCAGGAACGTTGCAGGCGCCATAGTTGTAGAGACTGTGCCCGATGAAGAAGACCCTATAGGGCATCTTGCCCTTGGATTCCTTCTTCTCGCTTTCCCCGGCCATCAAGCCGGCAACGCATAATGCCAAACCCATGGGAACCACCAACTGCACGATCCACCGCGTCCGCATGGGATCTCCTTTTCTCAATGAACAGCAGGGCATGGAAAAGCAACACCTGGCAGCTTGCCGCCTGACGGTTCTCTACCGCGGCCGGGCGGGATTTCAACATGTTCCTGGCCCTTCAGTTCATCTGCGGCTTGCGATACAATGGCGGCGGTAGGGCTGTGGCCGACCTCGGGACGAATTCATCCCGAGGTCCGTCGTCGCAACGTTCGGCCGCCGTTCTCTTCGCCGGGGGGGCCACCCCGGACGGTGTACCTTTTCGGGCCGGATGGAACCAGAAGCAAGACGCGGGGGGCAGGGCGCCGGGCGCCCCCTGCAGGTCGATTCGACGTCAGCACGTTCGGAGGTTCCGCCCTTCGGCTGTCCGGCTGGATCCGGCCGGATTGCGCGTGTGACCAAAGTGCTCTTGGAGCAGGCGGCCGAGGCGTCGGCTCGGAGCCACGCTTTCCGGCGTCGTTGCGAAGGAACGCCGCCCATGATAGCTTCTGACTCTGATCCATCATTCAGGAGGGGAGAAGTGCCATGCTGCGAGTGGATCACTGTTTGGCTGCCGTCGGCTGGAGCTGCCGAGGCTCTGGCGGAGCCTTGGCCTTGATGGGGCTTTGCTTGCTGGCGCTCCCGCAGGTTGCTCACGCGGTGGACATACTGCCCGCGGAGTTGGCCGAAGCCCGCTCATGGGTCAAGGCCAAGTTCGAGGGTGTTGCGGAAGGTGAGAAGTTCACGGCCGATCCGGTGTTCTCTTTCACCTACGGCGACAAGCCCTCAGCCGAATTGCTCAAGACCTGGACACTGCAGCGTGCGCAGGAGAAACTCGACGCTCAGCGGACCCAGCACAGACTCGTCTACCATGATCCGGCGACAGGCCTCGAAATCCGCTGCGTGGCGGTTGAGTACCACGACTTCCCGACCGTGGAGTGGACCCTCTACTTCAAGAACACGGGTGCAGCCGACACCCCGTTGCTCGCCGGCATCCAACTACTTCAATGTCGCCTGGACGGGCGAAGGGGTCATTGTGGTGCTCGGGTGGCCGGGCCAGTGGGCGGCGGAGTTCAACCGCGACGAGAAGACTCGGCTGCGCGTGCGCGGCGGCCAGGAACTCACCCACTTCAAGCTCCAACCCGGGGAGGAGGTCCGCACGCCGCTGGCCGTCGTCCAGTTCTGGAAAGGCGACTGGATCAGGGGACAGAACGTCTGGCGCCGCTGGATGGTCGAGCACAATCTGCCGCGGCCGGGCGGAAAGCGCATGCCGCCGGCCCTGATGATGTGTACCAGCGACTTCTATCCCGGGATGAAGAGCAGCGCCGCCGAGGAGATGAAGTACGTGGACGCGTATGTCAATGCCGGCGTGAAACTCGACTACTGGTGGATAGACGCCGGCTGGTATCCGTGCGGCGACTCCTGGCCGAACGTCGGCACGTGGGAGCCGGATCCCGAGCGGTATCCCAAGGGTCTCAAGGAAGTCTCCGATTACGTGCACGCCAAGGGGATGAAACTGGTTGTCTGGTTCGAGCCGGAGCGGGTCGCAAAGGGCACGTGGCTCGCCGACAACCACCCCGATTGGGTCCTGGGCGGCAAGGGCGGGGGCCTGCTGAACCTGGGCAACCCGCAGGCCCGCGCGTGGCTGACCGACCACATAGACAAGCTGCTCACCGAGCAGGGGATTGATCTGTACCGGCAGGACTTCAACATGGACCCCCTGGGGCATTGGCGGCGCAACGATGCCCCGGATCGCCAGGGGATCACCGAAATCCGGCACGTCGAAGGCTACCTGGCCTACTGGGACGAACTGCGGCGGCGGCACCCGGACATGCCGATTGACACGTGCGCCAGCGGCGGGCGGCGCAATGACCTGGAGACGCTGCGCAGGGCGTTCCCGCTGCTGCGGAGCGATTATCGCTCCGAGCCCACAGGCACGCAGGGGCACACCTACGGCATGGCGCTTTGGATCCCGTATTACGGAACCGGCGTGGGCGATTCTGACGATTACGTCGTGCGCAGCCACTGGTGTCCCTGGCTGGGAATCGGCCGGGGGGAGCCGCGCAAGGCGGGCCTCGACTGGACCAAGTACCACCACATGCTCGCAGACTTGCGGAAGGTGTTTGAGTACTTCTCAGGCGACTACTACCCGCTCACCTCGTACAGCCTGGACAACACGGTCTGGATGGCCTGGCAATTTGATCGTCCCGACCTGGGCGAAGGCATGGTGCAAGTGTTTCGCCGCGCGGAGAGTCCTTACGAGTCGGCGCACTTGAAACTCCGCGGCCTGGAATCAGAGGCACGATACACGGTCACAGACCTGGACCGCGGTGCTCCGCAGGAACTCAGCGGGCGAGAGCTGTTGGAGAAAGGGCTCCAGGTGACCATTCCGAATCGGCCGAGCGCCGTCGTGATCATCTACAAGAAGATGCGCTGAACCGGGTTTCTCAGCGCGGAGGCAACAGCGCGACGCAGAGGGGATTTGGGCAAGACGATCCACCGGCACTACTGCCCCCGAATGCAGTACAGGTACTCCTCGCCTTTCAAGAACAAAGCATTTCCGCTGAAGACAGGCGAGGTATAGAAGGCTTCCTGCTTGCAGGGATTGCCGCTCACTGTTGAAGGAGAAATGTTCTCCAGAACGTTCCGGCTCAATTCCTCGTACACGGGACCCGGTTTGACGATGATGGTGTATCCGGCGTTATCAGTCAGATAGACGTTCTTGCCGCCCAATGCCGGACTGGCCGCCGCGCCGTACAGATAGCGATCGTAGCGGCAGTACCAATCCAACCAACGGCGATAGACGCTCTTGCGGGCGGTGACGTCAACAGCCATCAGTCCGCCGCTCATGTCCATCGCATACACGATCCCGTTTATGTAGAGCGGCGAGGCGCACCAGTACGAAATACCGCGAAGAGGCACGTGGTCCTGTTGCCAATTCAGTTCGAAAAGCTGTTTGATGGCGGGCTTACCTGCCGTGTCGGCGGGAAGTTGAAACGCGGTGAAGGCAACATTCGCATCGGTCCAGCCTTTGAAGCGGTCCGGGACGTAGACGATACCGTTCTCGACAATGGGAGTGTCCACTCCGAATAGATTCGTGTCGTTGGCGGCGATCTTTGTGCCGTCGGAGGCGCGGTAGAGCGTGACAAAGCGTCCGCCGCCGCGCGTCAGAATGCAAGGCTCCTGCCCAATGCGGACGACTTGCGGCGAGCCGCCGTCCACTTCGTCGCACGTCTGCCTCCAAACAATCTTTCCCGTGGCGGCATCGAAGGCCACCAGCCATTTGCAGGCGGCGTAAACGAGTTTGTTGTCAACAAGGAGCGGCGAGGTGTGCAGGCCGTGCTCCGCGGCGCCAAACGCCTCGTGATAGCTCCACACGCGCTTGCCCGAGAGATCGAAGCAGCAGACGACGCTGGCGCCGGGTCCCTTCATGCCGCCGCCGCAGGACCAGTAGACACGCGTGCCGTCGCTGCACGGGGCGGCGTTGCTGGAGGCCACTTCGTTGCCGGACATCGGTGGAAACCGTTTGCGGTCGGCGGTCTGAAACGCCTTGTGAATCTTGATTTCGAGTTCGGCCTTGTCTTTGAGCAGCTTGTCGAGCACGGCCTGCTGCGCCGTGGACATTCCCTGCGCTGATACCATCGCGTCAATGGCCGCAGTTGCGTCTTGGTTGAGTTTGTCCAGTTGCGTCGCGAGCGGCTCGATCGTTTCCTTGAAGGGCGCTCTGTCTTCGGGGCTTAAGGCATCCCATGGCGTGTTGGAGCAAATCCAGAGGACTTTGCCGTCGGCTTTGTTGACGCAGATCAAATCAGAAATGGCCGAGCCGAAGAGGATTTTGTCGCCGACGACGATGGGCTGCGACATACTGCGGCCCGTGACGCGGGTCATCCATGCGATGTTCCTGGTTTCGTAACTGGCCGGCAGAATCGGGGAAAGATACGTTACCGAGCGCCAGCGGCTGACGGGCTCCGGCCCTGTAGGAAACGCATTCTCCGGGCTGCCGACTTTGATCAGCAGACGATTCCAGCCTTGCACCAGCGTGACCTCGATGTCCTTCTTGTCCCACACGTTCTTGTTGGTCTCAACGACCACCTTCAGCGGCTCGCCGTTAAGCCAGGCTTTGGCGGCGACTCCCCAGTTCAGGTTCAGCAAACTGATCTTGCCGCCATTTGGAGCGTGAATGTACGTGTGTGCGTACGCGACCTTGTGGTCGAGATCTCCTTCGACCTTGAAGTTGAGTTTCTCGTCGCGGGAGAACTTGCCGAAGGCGTAGACGAAATCGACATTCAGGTGCCCGCACATGCCGCCGTTGTGGATGTGCGTGGTCTGCGTCTCCATGCCGGCATGGACGAACCTCCAGGCCAGTCCGCCGGTCTTGTCTCCTTCATCGGGCTGGATGGCGGTTTCGCCGCCAAGATAATCCTTTTCGATTCCCTGCTTGGGATCCGTGGCTTCAAAGGGTCCCACCACCAGCCAATCCTTAATGGTGAAGTATTCGAGGGGCGCGGCATCCTTGCCCGGTTCTCCCACCGGCTTCCGAGCTTGGTACTTCAGCTCGGCGGTGAGGCCTTTGACCCGCCGGCTCCATTGGAGCGGCGGCGTCGCCCCCGGGTATCTGCCGGTCCAGTCGCCGCGCCAGCCGATTGGGCGCTCGGGCGAGGGGGAGAAGCCGGGCGATCCCAGCAGCGCTCCAGGCGGGTTCGGCGCGGCCGCGGCAGGGCTATTGCTCTCGGCGGCATAGCCGGCCCGCGAAGCCCAACCCGCCACCACGAGCGCGGCACACAAGCACGTCCCGACCAATCTCGTTTGGGTCCGCATCGTCATTCTGAACGCTCCTGTTCGGCGCCTTGTGGGATCACTTTTCGCCGATGCAGTACATAAAGCCCCGGGTGCGGAAGTAGATCCGCTGACCTTCGAAGAAGAAGTTGCTTTGAGCCTCGGGCTGTGTCCCTTCGTTATTGTATTCGACCAACAGATTCTTGGCGAGTTCCTTGTATTGCGGTCCCGGATCGAGGACGAGCGTTTGGCCCTGGTCGTCACGGACGAAGATATACTTGCCGCCGAGGCTCGTGCTGGAGCAGATTCCAACCACGAAGACCCACGTGAGGCGCGGATGCAGCGAATCCATCGCCTGAGCGTAGACGCGCTTGCCGTTCCTGGCGTCAATGACATTCATCGCACCTCCCTGGCTGGCGACATACACAAGGCCTTGGTCGTACAGCGGCGAACCGATAATGCTGTCGGTGAAGACCCCCGGCATGTGGTAAGCGACATCCTTCCAGGGAGTCTTCACGAGCGTTTCGAGCGTCATGGAATCCGCAGCCTGTTGCGGCAGTTTGAGGGCGAAGAACCAGTCTTTACCGATTCCATAGATTATCCCATCGCTGATGGTTGGGGTCGGGATCTCGGTGGCGATAGTGGCCTTCCAGAGCTGCGTGCCGTCGGAGGGTCGGAAGAGGCCGGCCTGCGGCACATAGGCCAGTGTTTCCTTTCCGATGCGCACCGGCAGGGCGCTGGCACCGATTCCGCCGCCGATCTCTTTCTGCCACGCCACCTTGCCGGTGGCCTTCTCGAAGCCGAACAGCACGGCGCCGGTCTTGAAGATCAGGTAATCGCCGCAGAGCGCGGGGGAGGAATGGGTCCCGTGCTCGTCAATGTTGGTCTGGCCGCAGAACTGGCTCCAGATGCGTTTCCCGTCGAGGTCAAAGCAGGCCACGGCGTTGGCGCCGA
>JAPLOD010000005.1 GCA_026692735.1 Planctomycetota bacterium
CGGCCTCCTCGCCGGGGCAGGCCGCGTAGGTGATCGAGTACCTCTCGGTGCCGGAGTCCTCGGGGCCAAAAACCAATGCCTCGGCCTGTTCGTACGTGCCGCCGCGAATCAGGACGAGAATATCGTGATCGAGTCCGGCTGCGATTCTCGCGCGGACTGCAGCGCGGGCCTTGGCCACGGTGGCGAAAGGCTCGTCGGCCGTGCCGGGATGGGTGTCCCTGCCACCAGGGGCGACGTGGAAATCAGCATGAAGACTTCGCGCCGGGGCTGCGGGGGCTGTCTGGGCGCAGACCAGGGGGCCGGGGCCGGCCAACACGAGCGCCAGCGCAGGGATGAGTGTGAGCCGCATGCAGGTTACCCCCGTATTCTTGCCGGGCAAATCAGCCCCCGGGCGAAACTACGAGCGCTTCACCTTCGGGTCCGGTGTGCTCGCCCCGCGCACGCGTGAAGAGCGACGACCCGATGGATGGCCACCTCGGGCACGTTCACAGTGACGACGCCCTTGGCAAACTTCCACGTTGGTCTCGCGCCGTCTGGTTCCAGCGTGACGCGCGCCGGACGCTGGAGGCAGCGCACACGAACCTTCACGTTCTGGACTGGCTGAATCTGTTCCACGCACCGGTAGTTCCCGTCCACCGGATGGTCGCCGTGTTGGTTCACGAGATGGACCAAGAGCCGGTCATGGCCGCCGCGCGTGCCTTCGATTCGCTGGCGCATCACGGTGACTTCAAGCCACGCGGGCGCCTCCACGGTCACGAGGGGATCGGGCATGGTCATACGCAACAGGTTCGCGACAATGTGCTTCAGGTTCCACTGGTTCTTCGTCTGGTAAGCGCGGAAGACCTGGCCGGCCAGGTACGCGGCCCAGCCCTTTCCCACCCGGCGCAATGTGATCGCCGGGTAACCGCTGTCCTCGCCCACCGGCGACCAGCGCAACAGGAACTTGCCGTCGCTGCGCAGGTAGATCGTGCGCAATCTGGCGAGGCTGCGCACGTCGTCAGCGATGGGCCGCGCCAGCACGAACTTCGCCTCCGCCAGATGAGGCATGTCCAGCGTGCCCGCCTTGAGCCTGGGATCGGTGACTTCGATGTACGCGTGCGGCTGGTCATACACGCCCTCTCGGCGCACGCCCAGGAGATCCTGCAACACGAAGCCGCCGGAATCGCGGTACGTGTCGTCCAGTGTGCCGGTCAACGCTGTGGCGATCAGCACGCCGCCAGCCTTCACCCAGTCGGGAAGCGCTGTCACCAGGTCCGGCGGCAGATAACGCTGATCGGGCAGGATGACGGCGCGGAACTCGGACAACCGCTCCATTAAGGCTTTCTCGTTCAGGAAGTGGTGCGGAATCATGCCCTCAGTGAGCAGCCTGTGCGCGCCGCGAGCGGTTGCCTCGTCTATGTGGAACGCCGCCTCGCCGCCGGTGAGATTGGCGCTCGTGGAGTGCAGCACTGCCACACACGGCACGGGCTCAGCGCCGGCCAACACTGGCTCGCGCTCACGCACGAACGCCAGCGTCTTTGTCAACTCCGCCATCACTGCCGGTGCGACGTCGAAGTCCTGGCGCATCTGGTAGCCGATCCAGGTGAGCCCGCCATGAGCGATGGCCGTGGCCACTTCCTGCTGCATGGCGACGGCGGGCTTGCAGCCCCAGTCTCCCCACCACTGGAGGAACGCGGAGTTCATGATATCGAAGGGCCTGTTCAGCATGGCCCAATGCGCGCTGAAGTAGCTGCCATTGAAGACTTGGTCTTCGGGAGGAATGTCAGCTACCAGCGCGCCTACGCCGTCCGGCACGATCTCCGGCATACGCGGCGCATACACCCAGTTGAGAGACACCACGATGTCGGGCCGCCGGCGGTGAATGGTGTCGCAGATGGCCTGCCGCAGTTCTCTGAACGCCTGCAGCTTCCACGCGACGAAGCGCGCCCACGTGGGATCCTTCTTGTCGCCCGGTATGGGCAGGCCGCCGCTCGCGTCGGCGAACCGTTTCCGGCACGCCTCGCAGAAACACGGGCTGTGGGCGTAGGTGCCGTCAAAGAACATGGAGTCCACGTCGTAGTTCGTGACAATCTCCTCGATGTGCGGCAGCATCCACTGCGTGGCGAGCGGACTGAGCAGGCAGATGCTGATGCCACGCGGCTTGCCCTCAGCGTCGCGCTCGATCCAGTCGGGGTGATCGCGGGCGATCGGCTCGCTGTTGAAGGTATGGTAGTAGCCGATGGCGCGCAGCCCGCGCTTGTGCAGGGCGGTGACCTGCTCCTCCAGCATGTCCAGACCCTTGGGCAGGTGCGGATGCTGGTAGCGAATGCGGCCCTTCTGATAAAAGGAATAGCCGAAGCCACACTTGGTGAAGACCGAGACCGCCTGTGCGTTGGCCTGCTGCACCCGCTTCGCCCAGCGCTCGGCATCAAAGGCCGCGGCCAGCCCGGCGGCGGTGCCGGGGCTGTGGAAATCGAAGAACAGCTTGCGGCAGGAAGTCTCGTACCACGATCTGGCCATGATGTCACCTCGGATGAATTTGGTTGTCAGAACGCCAGTATAGAGCCAGCGAGGCAATTATGAACTGTGAATCCTGGTTCTTGAACCATTCGTACAGTGGCACAAGGGAGTTTTTTTGATGGTGACGAGGTTACGGTACTTACAGCGACGCTCGTTTGCGCAAGTGTCTTGCGCGGAGCGTACTTAAGAATGTTGATAATTCTATTCAAGGCCATGTAATAGTTTGTGAGACTTTGCAGCGACTGCACGATGTTCTCGTCCGCTCTACGGCAGGTTGCTGAAAGAGCCAGTGGACGGCGTGACATTCGAAGCCAACGCCGACAAGTACGCGCTCACGCTGGCCGCCGGCGTGAGCGTCCGGGATGGCGACACGGCCATTCCCGGACTCCAGGGCCTTGGCATTCCCAAACGAAGCACACTCGCCCGTTGCCGATCGTGAGCGGCGAAGCCGAGTGGCTGTCAGAAGAGTTGGTGGCCGGTGTCGGCATCGAGCGCACAAGGACCCGCCGGGTCTTGAAACTGCGGCCACGACGTGCTACACCCCCTATCATAGGCTTTTTTCCTGCCGAGGGGGAATCGCACATGGGCAAGCGAACATGGCCGCCTGATCTCGCCGCAGGAATGACCGCCGTCGGGTTGCTCTTCGCCGCCAGCGCGGTATCCGGCGAGACGCCACCGCAGGCCGCGCCGGGCAACCTGCGCGACATGGCTGGACAGAAGGTCAGCGGCAACGAGAACCTGGTTTGGCGATACGCTGAGGTCGTTGTGGAATGGGGCTTCAGGAAAGGGACGGAAGCCCTGCCCTTCGACGGCAACATCCAGTCCACTCACTCGCTTGGCCTGCTCGGCAGCGCCAAGCCGCTCCCGGACGACCAGCACACGACGATGACCGGTCCGCTCTCGTGGAAATCGCCCGCGGGGGGCGGGGCGCGGCGCGGCATCGTTGTCCCGGTTCTCTACACATCGGCGGTTCGCGGCCCGACACGGACAATCCTGACCGTCCGCACGAGTTCCGGCAGCTTCTCGTTCCAGCCGGTTGACCTGGAATCGGGGCCGATCCTGGCGCCGGAGTACGGGTTTTTCGTCCTCGCCACAGCGCAGCCGGCGCCGGAGCCGAAGCCCGAGCCGGCACCGGCAACACAGAAGGCGTTTCCCCCGCCCGTGGAGATGCTGACGGGGAAGATTGACGCGCGCGAGGATTCGGGGCGAGCTGGCGCAGCCCCGACGGCCGTCAGCGGCTGGGGGAGCAAGGAGACGCCGAGCGTGCTGGCGTACCCCGGGCGGGAGCCAGGCACTCTCCTCCAAGGCGCCATCAAGCTGCCGCCCCGCAGCATCGTCGTCCACCCGGGGCCAAACTGCGACGTCGCCATCGGCTGGCGAAGCCCGATCGCCGGCAAGGTGAGCGTGAAAGCCAAGGTCGCCCATGCGCATCCCTCGGGCGGCAACGGGGTGGAGTGGTCCGTCGTTCACGACGCCAAGGCGGGCCGCACGGCGCTGGCTCGCGGGGCGATAGACCGGGGCGGATCAGTGGAAGTCCCCGCGGCGGCCGACGCCGACAAGCTGGCAGCGGTGGCCATCGAGCCGGGCGACCTTCTCTCGCTGGTGATCGGCAACCGCGGTGACTATACATGCGACAGCACGTCCACGGAGCTGACCATCACCGAGGCGGCTGATCCGCCGCGCACGTGGGATTTGGCGAAGGACGTGGTGGAGAACATCCAGGCCGGCAACCCGCACGCCGATTCGCTGGGCAACGCAGCGGTGTGGCATTTCTACGCGCCTGGGCGTCAGCCCGGGCAAGGCGCCTCTTGGCACCCACCCAAACTGCCATTCGAGTCCAAGGCAGCCACCGCACGCGAGTTCCTCACGGAACTGGCGGCACACAAGCTCAAGACTATACGGGAGCACGTTCGCGAGCACCCGGAGCAGACCTGGGAGGGCGCCATGCGCTCGCTCTATGGTGACATGAAGCTCCCGCCCATCCCCGAGCCACCGTTTGACCCGGCCACGACCGTGGAAGTGCCCGACAGGAACCTCACCGCGCTCTGGCGAGTGGGCGCTTGGCGCATCATACGGCGCTGCCCGCGCGTTGACCGCGACGACATGCCCAAGGTAGGCGCCGCAGGCGATGTGACCAAGGACTGTCGCCGAGTTGATGACAAGGATCCGCGAGGCGTTTATGTGGTGCGCGACAATCCGTTCCCGCCCCTGGGGTGCGAGACCGACCGCATCCTCTGGGCGCTGGACCACATGGGCATGCACCAAGTGGCGGCCGACGGAATGTCGGTCTGGCTCGAGAACCAAAAGAAGGACGGCTGTCTGTCTCTCAACTCGGGCATGGAGCAGGCCCACAAGGTAGGCGCGCTGCAAATCCCCTGGGTCATGACGGAACATTACCGGCTGACGGGCGACAAGGAATGGCTGCAGCAGCAGTTGCCCCGGCTGAAGGCCGCGGCCGACTGGATTCTCCAACGGCGCCGAGCCACGATGAAGACCGACCTCACGCCCGCCGAGAAAGACGGCATCAAGGCCGGCATGTGGTCGCCATACGGCCTCCAGCCCAAGGTCTCAATGGGCGACGGCGACCCGTCGGGGTCGAGGTACTACTACTGGGCCGACGCCTGCGGCTATCGCTCGGTCAAGCTCTTCTCCGAGGTCATCGCGGACATTGACCCCAGGATGGCCGCGGACTACGCCGCGGAAGCCGAGAAGTACCGCCAAGACTTCCTGCCCGTGCTCGAGGAGTCCATCGTCCTCTCGCCGGTCATCCGTGTGCGGGATGGGACCTCTCGGTCCTTTATCCCCCAAGGCTTCCAGGACCGCGGGCCACTGGCGATGGCGCTGCCCGAGGGGGCGAACATCTACTCGCACTGCGGCCCCTACCACGCGGACTACTGTATCACCGCAGCGTCCGTCGAGGCTTGGCTGAGATGCGGCCTGCTGTCGGCGGACGACGTCCGCATTGACGGCCACTTCGACGTGCTGGAGGACGCCTTCCTCCTCGACCATCCCTGGGTCCGTAAGCGCAGGAAAGACTACGACCCGGAGAAGAACTGGTTCGACTTCGGCTGGTCCTACCAGTCGGGCTGGGAGCGGTTACCCGAGTATTATATGGCGAAGGACGATGTGCCCAACTTCCTCCGCGCGTGGCTGAACCGCTGCGCGGTGGACATGAACCTCGCGGACTACTCCTTCAACGAGCACACCACCTTCGCCCAGAACGACAAGTCGCACGGCTGCGCAGTGTTCCTGTCGAACTTCCGCAACATGCTGGCCATGGAGATCGGTGACAGCCTCTGGCTGGCCCGCGCGACGCCGCGGGCGTGGCTGGAACAGGGCAGCAGAATCCGCGTGCGCGGCGCTCCGACGCACTTTGGCGCGCTGGCCTACGAGATTGTCTCCGACGTGGACAACGGCCGGATCAGCGCTACGCTGGAGATGCCGTCGCGCAAACCGCCCGGGGAAGTCCTGCTGCGCCTGCGTCATCCCAAGGCCACGCCGATCAAGAGCGTCACCGTCAATGGCAAGGAGTGGAACCACTTCGACGCCGCGCGTGAGGTAATACGCCTGGCCAACATCGGCGCCAAGGTTGAGGTAACCGTGAGCTATTAACTCAAGTGCGGGGACGTGTGTTCTCGCGGCGCCATCATCAACCTGCCGGTCACGGCGTTGCGGGCATCAATCATTCCCGGCGGGCTTTAGTTCCATGACTTCGCCGACACCAGTTTTGAGCGTGAAGCGCTCACCCGTGACTGTTTCAGCGGATTGGCCGTTACGAGCCACGCGTACCGACTTGCCAGGCCAGGGATTCTGGACGCTGCAGGGCTTGCCTCTCTCGCTGGTGATTGTCGCGCCGCCGATGATGCCACCTTTGAGCTCCGCGCTGACCAGGAATCCTCCGCACGCACGAAGCGTTCCGAAGCGCGCGTCCTGGTCTTTCGGCCAGCAGGGGAATAGGCGCAGCAAACCCTCGTGACTTTGCAGCAACATCTCATTGAGGGCCAGGCTTGGCGAGGCATTCTCGATGCCGCCACCACCAAAATAGAGAATCTTGTTGGGCATGGAATGTTTGTCATACATCTGACGCATGTGTGTGAGGATCACTTTCGGGTCGTACCCCACGCGGGCGCAGGCGGTGTACCACGAAGAACTACCGTTGTTGTCCGCCCAACGGCTCATCTCATCAATCATGTTCCGGCTGATCTCCAGCAGCTTCGGGTCGCTGTCGAGCCCGAGTGCACCGGCCGGGAAGATGTGCTGAATACCCAGTGTATTGTCATTCCACCAGGCTGTGCCCTTCGCCGAGTACCGGAAGACAGTCTTGCCTTTGCGTTCCTGCAGCGGCCAGTCGCTGATGTTCTTGCAGATGCTTTGCCACTTGGCGCGCTTGTCGGCATCAACGCCCAAGTCGGCGCTCATCAGCAACATGTTCTTGAAGAGCGTCCGAACGAGACCCAACGACAGGATGGCGTTGAAGTCCGCACCGGAACCCTCGTGGATGGAATCGCTGTAGATGACATAGCGGCCGTTCTCGAACTTCAGGTAGTCCTCCCAGAATGCGGCTACCTCGCGCATGTACGGATAGCCGGTAGTTCTCAGCCATTCGGTATCCTGCGTGTACTGGTAGTACCAGATGTAATTCAGCGCGGCATACGCGGCGTTGCTGCGCTGCCCCCAGTCGGCGTTTTCACCTTCAGGGCACATGCCCCAAGGACCGATCGAGACCGGCAGGTGGATACCTTTCCAGCCGCGCTTCTCCGCAATGCGCTTGCCAAGCGGGATGCACTGGTTCATCGCGTCGTAGAATGGCAGCGAAACATCAGCGTGATTGGCCGAATAGACGCTGTAATACGGCGCCTGAAAATTGTAGTTAAGGTGAAAATCGCCATGCCAGTGCGTGTCATCGCGCGTGATCCAGTTGCCCCACAGCCCTGGCGCCACCTTGCCTGCTCGGCTGCATGAGGCCATGATGTACTGCGTCGAATACCAGTGCAGTTCGATGACCTTGTCGGGAATCTCCACGAACGAGCGAGCCCAGAACGCCTGCCACCACTGGCGATGCTTGGCAGAAAGCTCGTCCGTCTTTTCCAGCGTCAGCGCGGCAGCTTGCGCCTTGGCTTCCGCCAGCGTGTCTTTGGCGTCCAGGTCGCTCAGGATGACAGCGACCACCACGGACTTCTCTCCGGCGGCGATGGTGACCGACTCTTTGTCCGATCCCAGCACACGCGTAACCACAGCGATCTTGCGGCCGTTGGGTTTGCCGGCATCGGGATCGCAGAGGAATGCCATACCGGCTTCTGCCGCATCGCCTCCCAGGCTCTTCCTCAGTTGCCCGTCGACATACACGGCCATTCGGCGACCGTCGAAAACCGCCGCGAGATGCGTCCACCGGCCTTTCGACAGGACCTCCGATGTCTGTGCGAACACACCATTGACGGAGAACCGCACGTGGCCTTGGGACAATCCCAGACTGTAGGCCTGATTCCACTCGCCCTTGCTGACGATGTAGTCGGCTTCCGTGGCGCTGTAGTCGTTGGCCTTGACCCAACCGGAGATCGACAGAGTTTTCGCGATGTTCGGGGTGGGGAGCGCGCGGCTGGTCTTTCCGTCGAACAACTGCACTTCGCGCCGGTCCAATTTGACGAGGCTGGCAATCTCCTCGGCAGAGAAGACCTTGTCCTCCACCTTCACGTCGGACATTTCGCCATTGAAGAACCAGCGTTTGCCACCGTGCTGCTCGCAACCTGCCAACGTTTGACGATTGTTGTCGTCAACCTGTGCAGGAATAGAAGCCGTCGCAGCGCCTTGTATTGGCGCTACGCAACAGGTCAGCGGCTGGGTTCCTTTGTTCGCCAGTTCGATGAACAGCCGGTTGGCGTTGGCGTCCACCCAAACGCGCGTGGCCAGAGCCGACCCGTCTCTGGAAAAACTGCCGCGCCACTCGGCCATGCGCATGTCGCATTCCGCAGCATACGACGCGCCCTTCAGAGCCGCTGTTTGGATCTGAATCTGACCGACAGCCATTGGCGCCTGGGTGCGAATGCCCCAGAAATCGTTCTTGCCGATATGGAACCGCAAGTGCTCCGGCGGCCCGGCAATGACCACGCCTACATCGCCGTTGCCCAGCAACGGACCATCTACCATGCTTTGCGCCGGCACGCGTCGGGCCGGTTCGGAGAATGTAATCGTGTGCTTGCTGACGATATCGCCAGGGAGCTCGGCAGCACGGAGTCCGACCATGCACACCATCAGCGCTGCCCAGCAAGCGGCGAATCTTGCCGTCAATCCTGTTCTCCTCAGTACCACGCGGCGATTCAGGCACATGTCCAGTGCTTTCCATGCGGCGCCCATGCCGCCGCGGCCAAGCATGCCCAGCAGTTCATACGGGCCGAGCTTGCGGACCCTGATGCGCCGCGAAATGACCTTGAGCGCGGCGTGCTCGGCGGCATCGTTGGCAGCCCCCGCGCCCGCGCCGCTTGGCAGGGCTTCCGTCTCGCCGCCGGTCGTGGCGGGACGAACGGGCCGCAGCGCCTCGCCGGGATCCTGGCTCGGCGGCTTTGTCAGTGGCATAGTCGGGGCGTCCGTCATGCCTTCGGCCTCGATAGGGAGTAATCGCAGGCAAGACTATACTTCCTGTCAGCAAGGGCGGCAAACGGCGGAATGGATGCCCGGGTGCACGTCGCTGAGTGTTGGTCTCAGGCGGCGATGTGCGCCCGGGAGCCGGGGAGTTGGACGCATGCCAGCGGCCCCTTTACCCGCCCCGCCGTCCGTGCTACGCTGGCCGCAGTATCCACGGGTGAAGAGCATGGGCGACGGCGCGAGAGAGCATCGGAGTGTGCTGCTGGCGGTGTTGATGCTAGTCTGGTGCGCGGGTGCGCGCGCTGAAGGTCTCTCGCTGTACGTTGCTCCGAACGGCAACGACGCCTGGTCGGGGAGATCGGCCGAAGCCAAAGACAACGACGGCCCCTTTGCATCCATTGGGCGCGCACGCGATGCCATCCGCCAGCAGAAGGCGCAAGGCGAACTGAAGGAGCCCGTCAGCGTGCGCATTCGCGGCGGGACCTACGTTCTTTCCGAGACGCTCACCTTCACCCCGGAAGATTCGGGCACGAAAGAGCGCCCCATCTCCTACGAAGCAGCCGCCGGCGAGCGGCCCGTGCTCTGTGGCGGCAAGCGGATCGTCGCTTGGCGACCTCACCAGGGCAAGGTTCAGGTTGCGCTCATCCCCGAGGTACAGGCTGGCAAATGGTACTTCCGTTCGCTGTTCGCTGACGGCGTGAGGCAGATTCGCGCCCGCTATCCCAACGTTGATCCATCCGATCCGTACCGCAAGGGGTTCCTCTACGCCGACCGCAACGTGCAGGGCTTCGGCCTGGCGGTCGGCAACATCCACAATCCGGGCGACTGGATGGAGTACAAAGTCGAGATCCCCGCCGATGGTGAGTATTCGTTCTGGGTCTACTACGGCGCTCTGAACGCACCCTACGGCAACG
Organism: Planctomycetota bacterium; assembly: GCA_026692735.1. Lineage (GTDB taxonomy): Bacteria > Planctomycetota > SZUA-567 > H5-PLA8 > H5-PLA8 > JAPLOD01. Next base: position 9,993 of record JAPLOD010000005.1, read on the forward strand.
ACAATATGGACGGGCGGACGGTGCTCATCGTTGACGGCGGGACTCCCGTGCCGTTGCTGAACCTTCCCGACACGGGCGGCTGGGGCACACTGCGCTGGTCCGGCGCCGCATCCATGCGACTGGCCAGGGGCGAGCACCTGCTGAAGTGGCAGAACGTCAAAGGCGGCGGGCTCAACCTGGGCGCTTACGTCTTGAGCGACGAAGCCGACTGGAAGCCGGTCGGCACGTCGTTTTCAAAACCAGCGGACGGCAAGCACCGGATCGTCATTCAAGCCGCGAACTTCGTCCGTTCGCAAGGCAAACAGTTGTCGGTCTCCGGCACCGCCAGCGGCTCGTGCACCGAATTCTTCCACATGCCCGGAACATTCAAGCCCTCCTGGGCCGCGGCGCGCGAGGTGGAGATTCACGTGTTCCAGTCGTCGTCCTGCCGGGCCTTCAAGGAGATCGTTTCGCTAATGAAGGTGGACGAAAAGGACCGCTGCGTCACCATCGGCGGACGCGAGTGCGTCACGCCAATCCTGCCGGGCGACCGCTACTTCGTGGAGAACGTCTTCGAAGAACTGGACGGCCCGGGCGAATGGTACCTCAATCGCGAGACCGGCCAGCTCTTCTACTGGCCGCAGGACGATTTCTCCGAAAAGACGGAAGTGCTCGCCCCGGTGCTGGGCCGGGTCGTTCAGGTGCTTGGCAACGCGGCGGAAAAGAAGGCAGTCAGCCATCTCAAGTTCTCCGGCCTCGCCTTTCAGCAGACCGATTACGCCCCGGACGACGGTTGCGTTGGCTACGGCATGGGCAACGACGGCGTGGTCTATCTCAAGGACGCCGCTGATTGCACGATCGAGAACTGCACGTTCCGTAACATCGGCAAGTACGCGGTCTGCCTGTCCGGCAGCCGAGCCAGCGCGGTCAGCGGCAACGATATCTCCGCCGGCGCTGAAGGAGGCGTGCTTCTGCTGAATAGTGCCGCCAACACGGTCTCCGACAATCATGTCCATCATTGCGGGCAGGTCTATAAACACATCGGCGGTGTCGTGCTGGAAGGCGCCGGGGCGAGCGGCAATCTCGTCGCGCATAATACGATCCACGACATCTCGCGCTACGGCATTTCGCTGAAGAACGCCGGCACGGCCAATCGGATCGAGTACAACCGCATCCTGAACACGAGCCTGGAGACCTGCGACACCGGCGGGATTGAAGTTACGCAGGGAGACAAAGAGTTCCGCAGCGGCGGCGTCATCCGCAACAACATTGTGGGGGATTCGATCGGCTACTCGGCCGACGGCCCGAAGTCCGTCTTCATGTCCTGGGGGATCTATCTTGATTCCTATGCGGGCGGCTACACCGTGACGCACAACATCACGTACCGTTCGAGCCACGGCGGGCTCATGCTCCAAGGCGGCAAAGACAACCGCGTCGAGAACAACATCTTCGTTGATTCTGCCTACAGCCAGGCGTACATCTGCAACTTCGCCAACAACTCGACCGGCCAGGTCTTCCAGCGGAACGTCGTCTCGTACACCGACCCGAGTGCCGTGCTCCTTTCTTGCGGCCGTCTGGACGAGAACGTCATCCGCATCAACCACAACCTGTACTTCCACGTCGGCGGCCGGGAACCGGTTGTCCGCGGCTGCGCAAGCTTTGCCGACTGGCAGAAGCGGGGCTTCGATCGGGATTCCGTCATTGCCGATCCGCGCTTTGTGGACCCGACCGGCGACACCTACGCTCTTCAGGAGGATTCGCCCGCGTTCAAACTGGGCTTCGAACCGATTGACGCCAGCACGGTGGGGCTCCTGAGTGGTCGTTGCCGCTGCTCGATCCGGCCCGCCGCGCCGGACTTCGGGCTGGCGGGAACACGCAAGTGACTTGTACCCGGCTGCGGATCACTTGCCGTCTGTGAGGATGCGCAAACCCTTTTGCTCGTCGCGTTCGGCCAGAAGGAACCGCCCTTAGTCTGGGCCTCAAGTGGTGGCAACTCCGGGAGGCCATTTCATGCGAAAGGCATTCTGCGTTCTGGTTCTTGTGGCTGACAGCGTAGCGGCCGCAGCAGGGGAGATTCCTGTCGGGCAGACCATCTACGCGAACAACGCCAAAGGCAACAGTGCCTTCGACGGCCTGGCGCCAGAGCCGGCCGCGGATGGCAAATCCGGTCCTCTGGCTTCGATCATGCAGGCCGTCAAACGCTGCGGTATCGGCGCGCGGATTCAGATTGCCAACACGGGTGTCGATTACCGCGAGTCCGTGTCAATCGAGGGCTACCACCGTGGCCGCGCCAGTAGCCCGCTGATCATCGAAGGCAATGGTGCAACCGTCACCGGACTGGTGGAAGTCGTGCCGGACCGCTGGACCTTGTTCAACGACGACGTCTACTACTTCGAGAACAAGCTGCCGGACGGCAAATTCGGCCCAATGCCCAACAACAACTGGCTGGGTCATCTCAAGCACCAGGGCTGGTTCAACGAACCGCAGGCCCCGGAAATCTTCTTCCTCAACGGCA
>JAPLOD010000006.1 GCA_026692735.1 Planctomycetota bacterium
CAAGCAGTATCGCGATTTCCGTGAGATGCTCGACAAGGAGCAGAAGAATCTCCACGGCATCACCATCACCATCCCCGACCACATGCACGCCACGGTGGCGCTGTGGGCGATGGAGCGCGGCATCGCCGTGCATTGTCAAAAGCCGCTCACCCAGACCGTCTGGGAAGCCCGGCTGCTGGCCAAAGCGGCCGAGAAGTACAAGGTCGCCACCCAGATGGGCAACCAGGGCTACTCCTCCGAAGCGACACGCATCGCCTGTGAGATCATCTGGCGCGGCGACATCGGCGACGTCACCGAAGTGCATGGCATGAGCGGCGGCGGCTTTGCGCGTGGCATCAAGGAATGGCCGGCGACTGAGCCAGTCCCGCCGACGCTGAACTGGGACATTTGGACCGGCCGGGCGGCGGAGCACCCCTACAGTTCGAAGATTGCCCCCATCAACTGGCGCGGGTTCCTGGAGTATGGCACACAGATGGTCGGCGACTGGGGTGTTCATATCTGCGGGCCGGCCAACTGGGCGCTGCAGCTCGGCGCTCCCACCAGCGTCGAATGTACGTTCGTTGAGGGCGTGAACCCGGTCACCTATCCCAGCTATTGCTGCAAGCTGGAGTTCCCCGAGCGGCCCAACAAGTTTGTTCCGGCCGGGAAGATGCCTCCGGTAACCGTCCATTGGTACGAAGGCAGCGCAACCAAGAATTTCAAGCCGCCACAGGGCCTCACGTCCAAGGATCTCAAGGACTATAACGAGTTGTTTATCGGCTCGAAGGGTTTCCTGGCCACCGCCGACCGCGGCGAGCGTTACCGCAGGGTCCCCGAAGCGGCGATGAAGGACTTCAAGAAGCCCGATCCCGTGATCAAGCGTTCGCCCGGCCATTTCCAGGATTGGATTCGGGCGTGCAAAGGCGGCCAGCCCGCGTGCTCCAACTTCAGCATCGCCGTACCTTATGTGGAATGGCTGCTGCTGGGTACCATCAGTTGGCGCTTCCCCAACGAGAAGCTCCTGTGGGACGGCAAGAACATGCGTTTCACCAACAACGAGAAAGCCAACGAGTTCGTTAGCCCTAAGTTCCGCAAGGGCTGGGAACTCAAAGACATCCCGGCGTGAATCGGCGTGTCTCAGGCTTACGTGGAATTACGCTGCATCTGAAGCGACACCGCGTAGTATTCCAAAATCCAGCCGCCCATCAACCCCAAGTGGACGATGGCGGCTCGCCGTGGATCGTCTTCTGCCACGAGTGGCTTCAGGTTCACGACGGCGAAATTTGCGCGACCCGTCTTGCCCCGGACCTCAAGCGCGCCGAGGAAAAGCCCCTGCTGCTCTTCCGCGCCTCCGATGCTCCGTGGCCGACGAAAACAAAAGGACATGGTGGGGCCACTGCGGCCGGGTCATCCTCGATCAGCCCATACCGCAGGGTGGCTCGCAGCGTCGCTGCCATGTCCCTCGGCCCGTGGCGGTATTTCTTCACCTCGATGTGGAGTGAGGCCGGGTCCGTGCTGTCATCCACATCCTGGATGATGAGGACGCCATCGGAGTCCTGCTCCCAGCGGCCGGAATCACGCAGGTGATGCAGTTCGATGGGTTTGCCGTCGGCGTGCGAGGCCGATCCGGCGCGGTTGACCTGGACGACGACGACGATGACGATGCCCAGTCGCCGCGCCAGGAGCTTCAGGCGCCGCGAGATCTCGCTCGCCGCCTGGAACACATTCTCGGCCTGCGGGACATCCACCCAGGAGCTCTGGTCCAGCACTACAAGCAGCGCCCGGGCAGCCACGTCGAGGCTGACACCGAGTTGATGGTCCTGTCCGCCGGCATGCTCGTCCAGACCAGCCGCCTGCTCCAGCAAAGCGCCAACGTCCTCCGAGTCAGCCTCACCCATGTAGGCGGCGCTTCCCAACTCCAGTGCGGTTTCTGTTCGTCGAATCCCGCGAGGATCGCTGGCAGCATCTGAAGACGGTGCTCTCGCTGATGAGCGCCGATGTTAAGAGTTCACCGAACGTATGCGTGACGGAGCTACGTCTTGGCGAGTGTGACCCGACGTTGGCGACGATGCTGGACGCTCAGAATGCCGAGGGCGGGATCACCAGGGCCGATGACCGGCCCTGAGGGACCTCTCCAATGACTGCCCCCGGTCAACCGCGAGATTGCGTTCGCATTCCTCGGGGAACATCGTCGGACCATCGAGCCACAGTCGGCGAGGTGATTTCGCAGTCCTTTCTCGTCAAGAAGGACGACGCTCGGAACCGGGTCCAGCCCTGCTTCCGGTAGTTGATGACCGAGAAAGGCTCGGAATCCCTGACTCACGGCGTTCTCCTTCTACGGCTTCGGCGCTGTTAACCCTTCTCGACTGCCCCCGCAACCGCTCCGCGGGATGCCTCGCACGGGCCGACAACGGCAGCCGTGCTCGCGGCGCGACTACGGAGTCCCGGGGGCCAACACCACCACGCGAAAGCCGAAGTGGTCGTCCCGTTCATCGGGGAGCTCCCCGTAGCGGCATCCAGACCGGCAGCGCCAGGAATGGCCGAGCCAAGACCCGCCGCGCGGCAGACGGCCGGCACCTTCGGGCGGGCCTTGCGGGTCTGCTGCCGCCTCCGGCTTGTACCGCTCGTACCAGTCCCGAGGCCACTCCCAGACGTTGCCGTGCATGTCGTAGACACCCGCTGTTTGCGCCGTACCAGGCGGCTCGCCCCAAGTCGGCCTCATCATCGCCTGTGTAGTACCTCGTCGCTGTTCCGGCCAGGCACGCGTATTCCCACTGCGCCTCGGTTGGCAGTTGCACGGTCTGGCTGGTCTTCTCGCTGACCTTCTTGCAGAACGCCGTCGCGTCATCCCATGACACCGTTTCGACGGGAAGACTCGCCCCCTTGAAATGGCTCGGGTTCGTGCCCATTACTTGTTCGTACTGCTCCTGCGTCACTTCACACCTGCCGATGTGGAACGGCGCCGTCAGCGTGACTTGGTGCCCAGGCTTCTCTGAATCGCATGAAATCTGGTAGCGGGCAAACGCCGCCCTGTACTCGGCCTTTCTCAGCGGCTGTGTCGAGTGCCAGTAGTGCGTGCCGCCCATGACGGCCACGCCAGCCGCAACAATCATAACCAGGAATCTCGCCAGCGAATACTGCGGCCTGCGGCGCTGGCGGACGGCCCGGACGATGACCGTCGCGATGAGAACCAGCAGTACGGCAATACCCGCCGCGCAGATTCCCATACCCTCGATGGCCTTCTCCTCGTCCACCGGCTTCGGCTCCGGCGTCCCCATGATGAACTTCCCCGCCGGGATCAGCACGAGTTCCAGGCTCGCGCCGTTGCCGAGGTCCAGCGTTCTCGTCGGCGGCAGGTTCACGCGCTTGGCGTACTGCTCGATGGATTCCTTGCCGTCCCACAAAGGAAACGCAGCCTGCGGCTGCGCGTCAGCGCAACAGGCCAACGCGCAGGCGAGCGGCAGAACGGCCAGCATTCGGTACATGGCGGCATTGTACCGCGGTTTTCGACGCAGCGAACTATGGCGTCCTGGGAGCTAACACCACCACCACCACCCGAAGGCCGAAGAGGTCGAAGGGCCGGGGAACCAGGACAGCCTCGGTAACCGCTGCTCTGTCAGGGTATCTCCTTTGCCGAAGTTTTCGGGAAGCGCCGGTGACGACGCGGAGTTCGGGTTCAGACATAAGAAGAGACGCTCTCCGCGATACTCCCGCATTATACCCCGGGCGCGACCAGCAGCGATTGGCTCGTCTGCGGATGTTCGCAGAGATGTCGGCGGAACTCCACGTGCCGCCGCCGCGAAACCTCCACCAGCGGCCGCCAGAGGGCGTGCGTGAGGCCGTGGCGAATCACCAATGGCCAAAGGCGATTCGCGCGCTTGTACAGCAGGCTCATCGCGACGTAAGGGATCGTCTCCTTCAGCGTCAGTGGCCGCCGCTTCCATATTGACGATAACGTGAACAGGCGCCGGTAGCACCGGCTATAACCGGCATCGAGTTGTTCGGGCGTCATGAGCAGCGGCCGGAAAACGGCGTGCGCGGTGTCGTACAATTCCCAGTTCTTGTGCAGCAGCCGCCCCTGTCGCCGCAAGTCATCAAACAGGGGCGTGCCCGGATATGGCGTCAGGATGTGGAACGTCGCGCACTCCAGACGGTTTTCCTCGATCCAATCCGCCGTGCGCTCGAACACGTCCGGCCCGTCGTGATCGAAGCCAAACACAAAGCTGCCGTTCACCTGCATTCCGTAGTGATGAAAGATCGCCACGCGGCGCGCGTAGTCTTGCGGATGCGGCGTGTTCTTTCCGACATCGTTCAGATTCTGTGCCGACAATGATTCAAACCCAACGAATACGCCGGTGCAGCCGGCCAGAGCCATCTCGCGGACGAGCGTCTCGTCATCGGTCACATTGATCGTCACCGCGGCGCTCCAGATCTTCTCCAGCGGCCGCAGCGCGCGGCAGAGTTCCCGCAGGTAGAGGCGATTTGCGCCCAGATTGTTGTCGGTGAACACGCCATAGGGCTCGCCGGTCGCTGCGAATTCTCGGGCCACGTCCTCCGCCTCGCGGCGCTGGCAGGGCATCTTCAGGCCGCGCGTCGCGAGATAGCAGAACGTGCAACGATTCTTGCAGCCACGCGTGGCAATCAAGCTGGCGGTTGTGAGGAAATCGCGGCGCGGCAGGATGGCGCGTTCCGGCGGTGGGTCATGCCGGAAATGCCAGTCGTAGCTGCCTTCGTAGCGCGGCTTTAAGCAGCCGCGCTCAACATCGTGCAGAATCTGCGGCCAGGTCTGCACGCCTTCGCCCAGCGCCAAGGCGTCAGCATGGGGCGCGCACTCTTCGGGGCAGCTCAGCACATGCAGTCCGCCCAGAACGACCTTGGCGCCACGCGCACGATACCACCGCGCCAGTTCATACGCCCGCCGTGCGAACGTCAGATGCACCGTTATGCCGACAACTTGGGGAAACGGCCTGTGCGGCGGCGGGCCTTTGAGCAGGTTCTCATCCCAGTAGCGCACCTGCCAGCCCAGCGGCGTAGCGGCGGCGATAGATGTCAGCGCAAGCGTCGGCGTCAGCACGTGCTTGCCAAAGCTGCCGTGCGGGTCCTTGCGGTAGAACGGGTTGATCAGCAGCGCCATGCGCGACACGGCCGGCCCGGTCCGCAGGCGGTCGTTAAGCGCCGGTGCCTCCGACATTCCGGCAGGCGAACAGAGATCACTGAACATGATGCCTCCTCCGCAATCACATTAACTTTGCTATACAAAGTAAATGGAGGCAGGTCACTGTGCAATACAAAGTTGGCTCATGTTGCCAACTGTGTGATGCCGCAAAGAATTCTTAGAAAGTCAACGGTCACGGTTTTCAAGTTGTGTGCCCATTCGTGCATGATGACGTACTGCTGGAGGTAGACCTTGTTTACGCCGCGAAAAGGACGCAGAAAGTTGCGCAGTCCGGTCCACGATTCCCGAGAATACCTGGAGAACTACGGCAACCTGATTAGCGAGGCCGGCCGGCGCTACGACGGCAACCCGCTGATAGAGACCATGGATGTGGGCTTCATCGGGCCGTGGGGTGAAGGCGCGGGCGAGATGAGCGCCGGCCAGATAGACCGCTTCCACCGTCTGCACAAGGAGGCGTTCCCCAACACGCTGCGCCTGATCGAGATTTGCGGCGAACAAGGCAAGATCGGTCTGAAGTACGGCACGGGATGGCGCTGGAACTGCTTTGGCGATCTCTCCGATGTGGGTTCCCCGGCTGTCCTGAAGACCTGTTCCTGGAACCACACGTTTGACTGTTATCCCGAAGTGCTGGCTACGTACGCTCTCGACAACTGGAAGAAGTATCCGGTCCACTGCGAGACGGGTTGGGTCGTCGGGGGCTGGTATCGGAATGGCTGGGACCTGGATTTCATCCTGCAGCAAGGACTCAAGTACCACTTGACGTACTTCATGCCGAAGTCCAGCCGCTTTCCCGAACCTTGGCTGGAGAAGATCAGCGCCTGGTGCCGCAAGATCGGCTACCGCTTTGTCTATCGCCAAGCGCTGTATGAGACGCCGGTGCGGGCGGGCGGGCTGGTGCGGTTCCACAGTTGGATCGAGAACGTCGGCTGCGCTCCGATATACAGGCACTACATCCTCGCCATCCGCCTGCGCCAGGGCGACCGCGAAGAGATCATCCCACTCAAGGACGTGGACATCCGGACCTGGCTGCCAGGCGATGCCATCGTAGATGTCAAAGTCCAGTTGCCGGCGAGCATTAGGCCGGGCTGGGTTCACTTGGCTGCCGGACTGATTGACCCGGCCTCTCGGGAAGCGCGTGTGAGTTTCGCCGTCAAGGAAGCCTTCAGCGACCGCTGGGTATCGCTGGGCGGCATCGAAGTGCTGGCGCCATGAACGGAAGAGAGAATGGGGGAATGAGACATGCGCGGAATGTGAGAATGGGGGAATACTCCATCACAGGGATCTACCAGGAGACCGGCGGCCCGGATGATGTTGCGGAAAAAGGGCCGTGCCGCCTGGGGCGGTGAGATTGCGACCAACACGATCACGTGCGAACGTATCGAGAGCGGAAGGCTATCCGTGCCATAGTCCGTCAGCAGCACCTGCGGGGCTATCCTGTGCGCCTCAGCATTGATCTACTGCGCGTACTTGTAGAGTTGTCCTTCCGGCCAATTCTTCATATTCGGAAAGAAGACATAGAACACGTCGCCGGTCGCATCGTAGCCGAGGCTGGGGAATCCGCATCCGTTCTTGTGGTCGCCGAACGGCGGGATGTCGGCTGGGTAATCGGCCACTTTCTTCCACGTCTCGCCGTCGTTGACGCTCTCGACGATCTCCTTCAGCGTGGCCGCCACCAGGTGTTTCCCGTCCTTGCCGAAGAACGGACCCGAGCAGAACATCGTATCGTCCAGCGGCTTGCCGAGTTCCTGCCAGGTCTTGCCCTTGTCTTCTGTGGCCACCAGCACCGCGGACCACTTCTTATCCTTGGTCCACCGGTTGCATAGCCAGTAGCCGATGCCCTTGTGAACCTGCACCGTGCCCGTGCAGGGCAGGGGCGCCACCTTGGCCCACGTCTTGCCGCCGTCGTCGCTCCGCTGGATGCCTGTCCAGCCGCTGATCACCAACTCGTTGGCGCCAAACACGCCCGCGCCGCTGAGTTCGCCGCGTTTGGGTTCCAGTCGCGACCACGTCTTGCCCAAGTCCATGCTGCGGTGAACGCCGTCGTCCTCGTGGCGGAACGCCAGGACCGTCTTGCTGTCCCAATCGACGGCGCCGTAATCCCAGTTCCGCCCGACGGATTCGAAGCTTTCCCACGTCTTACCGCCATCGAGCGAATAGCCCGACGGGCCGGGCTTGTTGTTCATGTTGAAGACGGCCAGTTTGCCGCCGTCGGGACTGGCGACCATCGCGTAGCAGGAGAACGGCCCGCCGCCGTTGATCTTGTCGCCGTCAACGCGGGCGAAAGTGTGTGCCTTGTCGCTACTCATCCAGACGCCGGTGAACCATCGGCTGACGAACAGGTTGCCGGTGGCCGGGTCCACCGCCAGGGCCAGGCGAAAGTTGCCCTTGCCGGAGGCCTTGGTGAACGCATCGGTGAAACTGACCCACTTGCCCTTTTCGGTATCCGGCGCGGAGGCCGTCGGCCCGGCCGACGCCGCAGCGGATGCGAGGAAAAAGGCGGCGCCCAGCACGACCTGAAACACGAAGGCTTTTGCCATTTTTGGGTCTCCTGTTCGCCCGGCGAACCGTTCATCCAACCCATTCGCCGCACATTCCTCATTCATAATGATGAACGTATCAGGCCCAAGCTCCGCCTGTCAATGCTCACTGCGTCTCCATTTCATCTTCCACTTTCCCACGGCAAGACTGCGGTTGCCGAACAGCGCATGGGTGCCGAGGCAGCCGCTGCGACCATAACGCGCCGTGGCGGCCGTCAAGCGGACGCCGTCCCGTCTACTTCTTTTCGTTGTGGCTCTTGGTCACCAGGCGCCACATCTTTCCCTCGGGCGGGGTGTGATAGTCCACGAGATACACGGTGCTCACGCCCGGCGGAACGCCGGTGTCGGTGTTGCGGAAGGCAATCGTCACTTCCTTGGGAAACTTGGCGCCGGGATCGTTTTTGTAGACCTCCAGGACCTTCACTTGATCGTAGCCGTACTTCTCGACCGCCGACGCGGCTTTGAGCAGTTCCACGCGCAACACAACGGCGACGCTCTTGGCCTTTTCGGGATCGAAGAGCTTGGCTTCGGCGGCGGGAGCCGCTTCGGTTTTGGTGGCCGAAGCATCTTCTGCCGCAATCGCGACGGCCGCGCCGGCAAACAAGATGGCTGCGAGAAAGAGCACGCGCATGATGATCCCCCAAGCATGTGTACTTTATCGGACGCCGCGGGCGACGCAAGGTTCCACGAAAAGCGCTTAACCGGACAGCACGATCCCGCCGCACGATGGTAAGTCCTCGAAGAGCGCCCCGGCCCAGCCGCCGACGGAGCAGCCCAGTCCACCGGAGGACAGCCGCGCTCGCGTGAGAACGCGCTGGGCATCACGTCTGCGCCGCGTATCATACTTCTACCAGCGATCGTGGGAGCGGATGCGGAGCACAGACAATGCCGAGCAAGAGAATAGTCTGTCTAGGCGGCGGGAGCACGTACTTCCATTGGGCTATGACCGATCTGGTGGGCCAATCGCAGTTGGCAGGCTCCGAGATCGTGCTCTACGACCTCGACGCCGAGAAGAACGACCTGGTCGCCGGCATGGCCAGGCGGCTGGCACAGCAAGCGGGCACGCGGATGACGGTGCGAGCCACGACCGACTTGGCCGAGGCGTTGGACGGAGCCGATTTTGCCCTCTCGTCCATCGGCGGCAGCGGAGCGGAAGTCACCGCCAACGTCTATGCCTCGCGCTTCCACGATGCCGACATGCGCATCCCCGCGAAGTATGGGATACACCAGGTGATCGGCGACACCGCCGGCCCGGCGGGGATGATGATGGCCTTGCGCAGCCTGCCGGCCTACCTGCGCATCTGCCATGAGATGGAAAAGTGCTGCCCCACAGCGATCCTGTTCAACCACTCCAACCCCATGGCCGCGTTGATGCGCGGGATCCATAAGTACACTTCGATCAACGCCGTCGGCATCTGCCACGGAGTGCAAGGCGGCATCGCCCGGACCGGCGACCTCCTGGGTCTGCCGGCGCACGAACTGGAATGCACCTGGATCGGGACCAATCACTTCTACTGGTTCACCCGCATTCAGCACCGCGGAGTGGATGTGTATGACCGTTTGCGCGAGAAGGTTCGCACGCAGCCTCCCAAAGGAAGCGAGCTGGCGTACAGGCTGTCGGAGATCTTCGGGTACGTGTTTGTCTACCCCAGCGACGATCACATCATCGAGTTCTTCCCGTTCCTGGCGCAGTCGCCGGGCGGCCAGAAGGATCTGCCGTACGGTCTCGCCACGTCGGCGTTGCAGCACAGTTTCGATGAGTCCAAGCCGCCCACCACCCAGGCCTCGGCAGAGGAACGGCAAGCGTTCTTCAGGGAATACCGCAAGCTCGTGGATAAGGTGCAGATGCCGCCCACGCCCGTGAACCAAGCGCCTCGCGTGGGCAGCGAGGAAGTCGGCGGGATGATGTCGGCCATCAGCACGGGCGAGCGCCGCATCTGCATCGCCAATATCGCCAACCAGGGAGTGATCCCCAATCTGCCCTTCGACGCCGAGGTCGAAGTGGAGGCCGTCACGGATCGCAATGGCGTGCGCGGCATCCACATGGGCGACTGCCCCAAAGCCCTCAAGGCCATTCTGGAAAAGCGGTTCGTCTGGCAGGAACTGGTCGCCGACGCGGCCGTCACCGGCGACCGCAAGCTGGCTCTCCAGGCCCTGTTGCTGGATGAGATGGCCACTTGGCCGGAGAAGGTTCAGGCCATGCTCGACGAGCTGCTGGAGGCATCCCGCGAACTGCTTCCGCATTTCTTCAAGTAATACTGACTCTCTCGCTCCCGCTTCGTGAGACTGTTCTCTTCGAACTCGTCCGCCGGCACCAGGCAGCGGCTCCACTCGCCAATCGCGCCATCCGGCGCCTACGCCGTGCCGGGTCGCCGGGCTTGCGGCAACCTCCGAACGTTCTGAGGTTGACATCGCGCTGCACGTGGAGCGGCATCGGCTGCCATTGGGCGGCCTTCACCGGCGCAGTTCCTCGACGACAGTATCTGCCCGCAGCAAAGCGAGTTGCCTCAGAGCCTCCAGCCCTGGCGGTATTCGCGCTGAATGTATTGCTCGGCCTTCGGGGCGTTCACAGGTTTCAGGTCCTTCGCGTTCCACTGAAACTTCTCGCCGCTGCGGTACGCAACAATGCCCAGCAGCGCAGCTTCCGTCAGAGGCCCGGAGTAATCGAAGTTGCATGTTGTCGGACTGCCGGTCTTGCAGGCCTTGACCCACTCCTGATGATGACCGATTGAGTCGGGAATGGTTGGCTTCGGCGGCTGGAAGTCTTTGAATTTCTCTTCGGGGAAGAGCTTGCGCTGGCCATAATCGGCCATGAGCTGCCCCTTGTCGCCGACAAACAGCACGCCGGCCTTCCACGGGGGCAGCTTGGCCTCGTCAAGCAGCGACGGCTGCTTGCCGCCGTCATACCACGTGAGTTTGACCGGCGGCAGGTTCTCGCGCGCAGGGAATTCGTAGCGCGCGATAATCCACTGCGCGCACGATTCCGGGTGCAGGGGCGAGCCCTCCGCCTCAACGCTTACAGGATGCCGCAGCTTCAGCGCCCAAAAGGCGAGGTCCACGTAATGGCAGAAGAAATCGCCGAGGCCGCCGGTGCCGAAATCCCACCAGCCACGCCAATTGCCGGGCACGTAGCACGGATGGTACGGGCGCTGGGGCGCGGGTCCGAGCCACAAATCCCAATCGAGGCCGGCGGGAACCGGGGGCGTGTCCTTGGGCCTGTCGCCGGGGCTGTAGCGCGCCGGGTTCCACACATGCACTTCCTTCACCTCGCCAATCGCACCCGACCAGACCAGTTCGACGGCGCGGCGGTAGTTGGCGCCGGCGTGGATCTGCGTGCCCATCTGCGTGGCCAGTTTCTTCTCGCGCGCCAAGTCGGTCAGCACGCGCGCCTCGTGGACGGAATGTGTCAGCGGCTTCTCGCAGTACAGGTGCTTGCCCGCCTTCAGCACCGCGGCACCGACCACTGCATGGGTGTGGTCGGGCGTGGCGACGAGGACGGCGTCAATCTCCTTGTGCGCCTTGTCAAGCATCACGCGGAAGTCGCTGAACTTGCTTGCGCGCGGATAGCGCTTGAACGACTCGCCGGCGTGCGTTTCGTCCACGTCGCACAGCGCGACGATGTTCACGTCTTTGGGCAGTTCGCTCAGGTTCCCCGCGCCGCGCCCGCCGCAACCGACGACGGCCAGATTGAGCCGTTCGCTTGGCGGCTCTTCGCCGGGCTGCGTGCGATAGCTCAGTAAGCACAAGCCCGCGCCACCGAGTGCGGCGGATTTGAGAAAGGCGCGCCTGGACTGCTGTCGCGGGCGCTCTGCGCGCGTAATGGCCGGTTGCTTCGACATGGCGGTGTCCCCCCGTTTATCAATACACCGGCGGGGCGACGCCGCGTTGTGAGCGCCCAAGACTGCAAGCAATCATGCCCCGCCGCCTTCCCGACCGCGATGGCCTGCCCGCCGCATGGCCCGAAGAACGGCGGGTTCCCAAAAGCGCTTTGGTCACGTGTGCAATCGCCGGGCGTAACTCAGAACGTTCTGAGGAAGGCATCCATCGCGCTGATCGTTCAGCGTTGACGCCGAGACCACGGCGCGCTACAAACATCGCCAATCCTGGAGCAAGCCAACCGTGCGAAAGTTGATGATGTGCGGCGCTGCCGTGCTGCTGTCGGTTGCCATTGGCGGCTGCGACAAGGAACAGGATCGCGAGCCTGCCAAGGAGAGGAAAGCCGACGCCAAGGCCGCTGCCCGCGAGACCAAGGGCGCTGTCCTGAAGGACTGAACGGACGGGGTAGCGCGCGCTGAGCCTTCCTCGGAGGGGAACGATGACCGCTTCGCATGCACGACACCACGTGCTCTGGCTTGTCGTCGGCTTCCTTGTTGGGTTTGCCGCCCGCGCGGAGGTCGGCGACGCTGCCTGGGAGAAGGAGGGGCGAGAGTACGTTGCCCAACTGCCTCCGCTCGCGATTCCCGATCAACCCACGCTCAAGGTCGGCCCCAAGGAACAGTATCAGGATGTGGCCACGGCCATTGCGGCATTACCGGCGGAAGGCGGCACCATCCGCATCGCCCAAGGCGCCTACGAGATCAAGGAATCCCTCCGCGTGCCCAGCCATGTGGCGCTCATCGGCGAGGGGCCCGAGACTCGGATCCAGATGAAAGAGAGAGTCCTGGCCCACGTCATCACTAACGCCGACCACGCCAAAGGCAACCAGCAGATCCTGATCCGCGACCTGGCCGTGGTCGGGAACCTCGACTCGCAAGGAAAGCCGCCGGTCGGCCACCCCACTCAGGGGAATGACAACTGCCGCGGCATCTACCTCGACCGCGTAACGAAGGCGTACGTTCTCAACTGCTTCATCACGGAGACCGGCACCAACTCACTGCGAGCGGATAACTCGCAGGATGTCGTCGTCGCCAACAACGCCGAGAAACACTGCTTCCACTGCCTCAACTTCACAAACTGCAAGGCCATTGTCGTCGCCTACAACCGCGTCGTCCGCAAATGGAGCGGCGAGGCGCCCTACTTCAACAACACGTGCGACAGCCAGGTCTTCAGGAACTGCGTCGAGGGCATGGGCATGGACGGCATGGCCTTTGACTTCCAGTCCAGCCGCAACAACATCCACGACAACATGGTGGTGGCGAGCGCCCTCAGCGGCATTCTCTTGTGCGGTAACGCCGGCGACAACAAGGTTCGGGACAACACCATCAAGAGCAGCGGCCGCTACAAGAAGAACCCACAGGACCGTGTGGACGGCATCTATCTGCGCGACGCTTCCCGCAATACCATTGCCGGCAACCGGTGCGTGGACGACCAGCCCACCCCGACACAGCGCTACGGCATCTACATCAGCAACGCGGCTTGCCAGGACAACATCGTCAGCGGCAACACGTTTTCCGGAAACACTGCCGGCGAGATTAAGGACCTCGGCGCCAACACACGCCTCCAGGAATAGGACGCGTCACCCGCGCGACGTGGAAGCAGAACCCGAAGGCGACTGCGAGCATGATGCCAGCCGCACTGCGAATCGCTGAGCCTCGGGAGAATGGTTCAACCCTCCTCCATGGATTCCCAATGACCTGCAATGCGCCCGCTACCCCTCCGATGCAATCCTGTTCTTCGTATCTGGCGGCGGCGAAAGCTTCCCTCCTCGCCGCCCCCTTTGGCTGCCCGCCTTCCTCCCCGACCACGTGAACGGCTACGTTTTGCGGTGGGCCGTTACCTGCTTTGCGCGGGTTCTTCACGGGCCGCCGCTCCGCTTGCCTCCTTGGCCAGCACAGCGGCTTCGGCACCCGAGAGCGCCCGAGTGTAGATGCGCACGTCGCTGAGCAGACCGTGAAAGTACCTAGCCGTATGGTGGCCAATGCCGAGCGTGAAGTCCTGCGCAGGATTCGGGCTGAGGGGAGTATTGGCCGCGCCTCTGCACTTCTCAACACCGTCCACATAGAAGATGGCACTCGTGCCATCGCAGACGACAGCGACATGCTGCCAGACGC
>JAPLOD010000007.1 GCA_026692735.1 Planctomycetota bacterium
CGGATTCCCGGTCGGCAATGTACGTCCACCGTGCACCAGCCGGAGGACCGCCGCGCGTGGTGAAGGTGGCTGCCCAGCGCTCTGATTCGCGCGCTCGCTTCCCGCCACATCGAACAGCTTGCGCCCCTTCAGCTCGTGGCAGCTCACGTGCCCGGCCACATCGCTCGCCCAGATGCGCCCCCCTTGTTGGGTATCGTCAGGAAGCCTTTGAAAAATGAGGACTTGTGCGTGTGGAAACCCGTTCAGCCCATCCGAGACCAATCAGCGCCACGAACCAGTCTCGGCGACGTGGTGAGCGGCTATCACGCCAAAGAAGAATGCAGGATCCGAGAAACGCTAAAGATAACCCAACCACCAAAGGCGAGACACCGCCAGTGAACATTGTCACGGAGCCGTAGGATACCGTAGCACAGACTCCTCGCAGACAATCAACAATGCCGGTTTTCTGACACTGACAATGCGCGACCGCAGATGTCAAAGAGCAGAATGCATAGAGGATCGGCCCTAGAAACGAGAGAATGACCACCAAGGGCATAATGTCGCCATTGGCAAGCCGCCTCCAAGACGCAACCTGATACTCTGCCATCACTACCTCAAGTGGTGATCCGAAGTAGGTGATAGAGCACCAAGGGAGGAACGCCCATGTGAGGATAATCGTCCCCCCCAATCCAGTAAGCAGAAGATCACTACGAAGCACCCACATTGTGATATCAACTGCCTCAACCGCGACAGTCTCCCCGCAATCCCCTAGCGGCGATAGCAACCATGATGGCCCCGGCATACCCCGTTTCACGGGCCCGTCCATGCTCAGGTCCCCGCCGCCGCCGCGCTCCGCGCCCTCGCCGTCCCCACGCGCACCGACGGCGGGCCTTGGCGCGACGAATCCCGAGCGGGAGCGGCCCCCCGGGTGGCCGCTCCCGTGACCGGCGCGTCCGGTATCGTCGGTCCCCCCGCAGCCGCGAGCCTCGCCGCTATCGCCTGCGTGCTGGTCGCGTCGGGGTCGCGGTAGTGCCGCATGGCCGTCCTGATGTCTGGCATCCTTCACCGGTGCAGAAATCGTGGAACTGGATCGAATTGATCAGTTCCTACGCATTGAAGCCAACCAGCCGCTGGGGGAAGCCGGCCTTGACCACCGCCTTGTCGTTTTGCTTTTCTTCGAATGCGCCAAGCATACCATCGAGCTCCTTGGAGCGACAGTTATCGATAGCAATCCACGGGTCGAGATGCCGCAATGTTTGATTTCGGTGCCCGGTAGTTCTGGCTCCCCCGATCCCGACTGAGGCTACGTCAAGGACCAAAAGCTTCAGTTGCTCTTCACCTCGCCGTATTTGCCTTCATAGGTCTTGACGGACTCTTTCAGCGTGTCCAAGGCTTTTTGGAGGATGGGGCCTTTCTTGGCGTTCTTCTCGCGGGATTCCAAGTTCGGCAGGATCCGCTTCATGGTTGCGATGAACGGCTTGCCGTCTTTGCCCAGTTTCTCGGCGGCCTTGGCCAGTCCGATGTTACCCCAATTTTCGCCGATGATCGTCCAACAGGCCAAGTCCACATTCAGGTCCGGGTAGATCCGTTCGATCGCCGGCAGCAGCGGAATGACGTGTTCCGGATTCCTGTTCATGTTCACGTAGCGGAGCGTCTCATAGATGTTGTTCAGGTCGATCGGCTGTTTGAAGCCTTCGCGGACCTTGATGCGGTTGACCGAATCGGCCATGCCAGCGACGACTTCGTCCTTGAGCGCCGGGTTCATCTCGATGGCCTTCTTGAACAGGCTCGTCGCGCCCCAGCGGCGGCTGGGGAGGTTGGTGTCGGCGTCGTAACTCGCCAGCATCGCCGGCAGCGCCGACCGGAATGCTGCGGTGTCCTTGATCAGCGGATTCAGCGCCTCAAACGCGGCGGTGCGCAGCCACCATTCCTCGTCGCCGAGGTACGGCTTGATCAGGTCGAGATTGGCCGCGACCGTCTTGGTGTCGCAGCAACTCATCGCCATGAGTGCGTAACGCTTCTCCCACATCGGTGCCTTGGGATCCTTGAGCGGCTTGCAGATCTGCGGCAGGAAGTGGGCCGTGATCATCTCCGGGGTGATCTTGCTGACCGTCTTGCCGACGCTCCAGCCCATCGTGCAACTGATCGCGTCGAGACCGGCCACACGGAGGCGCCCGTCGGCGCTCGCCAGCGCCTTGGTGATTTCGGGGATGGCTGCTTCGCCCTGGAAGCCCAACCCGTGGGCCGCCCACACCCGAAACGTCGGCGAGTAATGCCGCATCACTTTCGCATACCATTCGACGGGCATCTTCTTCTTCTTTTCATCATTGCTGCTCGGAACGCCCCCTTTCTCGAACACCTCCGCGATCTCGTGCGGCTCCTCCTTAATGACGACACCCTCGATGAAGTCGGTCCGATGGAAGTCATCCGTCGCCAGGGATTGTTCGACGGCGGTGGGCTGGTGCGGCACGCTGAATTGGGTGCGGGGCTTGCCGCAGATCCGCAGGTTCCTGAGGTGCGCCGTATAAGCCATCGCGATCAGTCCGGTCTGGTATTGCGGCGCTTGGCCGATCGGTCCGTAGCCGGGGAACCAAGGCGTCCGGAATCCCCCGCCCGGCATCCGGGACAGCTCGAAGTACCAGATCAATTTGTCCTTGTGGCGGCGGTACGAGTCCTTGTGCTCCTCGGGGACCAGCGCATCGACGATGTTTCGCCAGGTCAGGTTGCCGAAGATCGAGCCGTGCCCGGTCTCGGTGTCGAAGTAGGAGTCGGTCTCGCTCAGCGCGAGCAACTGGGCGGCGGCCTGGAACTTCTTGTCCGGCAGGAGCGTCAGGGCGGCCGCCAACCCGCCGCTCTTGCCATTCGACGAGCACCACAACTCCGGCAGATGGTCGCCGTAGGGCACGCCGCCCCGTCCGCCGAAGCGGAAAAACAGTCTTATGGCGTCGTCGTAGGTTTTCTCGTTGACCTTCACGCCGCACTCGCGTGCCAGCACCAGAGTCGTTAGGGCTTGGACGCCCGCGGCGTTCAGCAGCCCGCCGGTGACATAGCCTGGCACGCAGTTGTCGGTGCCGTGACCCCATCCGCCGTAATACTGGCCGGTGCTGAGCGTCTCGCACCTGGCCTGGAGTGCAGGCAGGACCCGCTTGTCGCCCGTGGCAAGGTAGTATTCACCCAGGAAGATCCCGCTGTAGCCGATAGACCAGACGCTCGTGCCGGGATTGGCTGCGGCGAGGCTAACCGCGTATTTTTCAATGTCGGGCAGGTACTTCTTCTCGCCGGTTGACAGCAGGAACAACCCTTCGAGGTTGCCGGTGATCCCTCCGCCGGGCCCGCCGTGTTTGAGGATGAACGCTGCGGTCTCGTCCACGATCCGTTGCGATTTCTTGCAGTTGACCGGAAACGTCGGACTGTAGCTGCCTATCGGATCCATCTGGATCACAACCGTCTGCTTCGCATTTCCGCGGCGAATCGAGAAGTTCATCTTACCGTCTCGCCCCTCGGCCGCGTTGATCGCAAAGCCCAGCGGATGGCGCGGATCCTGGATCTCCAGCGAGGTGCCGTCAACCGCCACCAGCACATCCCCTTTCTCGAGCTTGCCGGCCGCAGGCGTACCCGGGGTGACCTGCGTCACCCGCAGAACCCGGCCTTTGATGTCGGCGTGGATTCCGGTCACGCCGATCATGAATTCATCACAGTCCTTGCCTGCCGGCAGCTCATTGGCCAGAGCGCTCAACGCCGCCGCCGCCAGAAGCAGCATCGCGATCACACATCGTTTCATTGTATCGTATTTCCTTGGTCATTGAGCCACTTGACCTGCTGGCCCTGATCGGAGTGATGTTTGTACCCGCCCGCAGGGCAGATCAGCACCACAGGTTTCTTTCCCTCGGCCTTAGGCCCGGGATAAAGGTGGAGAGTGGGAATGTGCTTGGGATCGACGCTTTTGAGTTCCGGCGAGTTGTCCGGCCAAATGTTCATTTGGTCCTCGCCGCGCAGCGTTGTTGCTGCCAGGAGAATGCAGGCGGCCCCGATGGCTGAGATACTTTGCCCAGAGATCTTCATGACGGCTTCTTCCTTCTTGGCTATCCGGTTGACAAGAACTGCAGGCTACTGTTTCTTTAGCAGTTCAACCATCCCTTCGCCAATGGCGTTGCCCATCAGGAAGAACGTCTTGGCGCTACCCATGAAGTGATAGGGACGGTCGGACGCCAGTTTCGCGAATTCCTCTTTGTTGGCGCCTTTCCACGTGCCGTCGCGGAACATCTGCATGGCCCGCATGTCAAAATACTCGGCGGTCTTGACATACCGAACGGTGCCTTTGAACTCGGGCCGCGCGGCCACCGCCATCTGGTCCTTCCGTACCCCGGTCTCCGGCGTGCCAGGGGGGGTGGGGCCGCCCACGCCTAACTCGCCGATGATGACCGGCATGTTCGGCGCGCTGAGGTCCTTGCGCACGTCCTTGATCAGATTGGCCAGTTTCTCCTCGTAGTCCTTCATGCCCGCGTCATTCCAGCCTGAAAACCAGACAAAACCGGCGATTTCATAACCGGCGGCCTCGTCGTAGCCCGGGAACAGGGTCTTCAAGTTCTTGAGCGTGTCTTTGACATTGTCCACCATCTGGGTGTAGCACTCACCGGCCTTCACACCGGAACTCGGCGAACCGAAGTTTCTGCTCAGGCCCGAACCGCCCCAAGCGGTCTTGATCAGCAACGCCTGGTTTTGCAGATGATTGCCAATGACATTGCCGAACTGCAACTCGATTCCGAACTGACTCTCGGCGCATCCGTATCCGACCGTCAGGTTGCCTTTGCGCCCCAGATACCTGATCCAGACGTCTTCGCGCACGGCCCATTTGCCGTCTGCCGCCTTCAGATGCTTGTAGGTCGCGGCGGTTGCAGGGTCATTGATAAGGTAATCCAGAAGCTTTGTCGCCGCCTTGCCTTCGCAATTCGAGTCCCCCGCCAGGATAAAGACCTTCAGCGGGCCTTTCTTGGGCCCTTCGGCGGCAATGGCCTGCACGCCGCAGAGCACCACAAACACCGCCAGAACCGCCACACTGCCAATCCACTTTGGCGTAACTTTCATCACGCGCTCCTTTTCTTTCCCGGACCCTCGGTCCGGATTCCTGCCGCCCTTGGGGCCCCGGCCTGCGCCGGGATCCGGAAGTCCTCGCCAGCGCCCTTGGACTCCATCCACTTCGCCAGCCGGCGGTCCCGGAGCCTGAGCTCGGCGATGCCACACTTCCACTCGTCTGCTCGGTGAACGCTCATGCACGCAGGCCCTCTCGCGTACCAGGTTCGCAGTACTGATAGTGGCGCTGTGGGTATCTTGCGTGTTTCCGGCGGGCTGAGCGGTGGCGATACCGGCAGCGGAGGCGTCGTATGCTGGTCGTTGGGTGCTTCCTTGGTCACGTGCCTGCGCCCCGTCAGCGCCACCAGCCCGGCAACTATCAGCAAGACGGCCATCGGCAGT
The DNA here is from genome assembly GCA_026692735.1 of Planctomycetota bacterium. Classification (GTDB taxonomy): domain Bacteria; phylum Planctomycetota; class SZUA-567; order H5-PLA8; family H5-PLA8; genus JAPLOD01. Next base: position 5,452 of record JAPLOD010000007.1, read on the forward strand.
AGAAAGCGCCAGTGACGGCTCAGCGCCAGCAAGTGCTCGGTCTGTTTCCAGGTGAGCCCGCCCTCGCCGCCCATCGCGACAGTCGCGCCCAGCCACGCGAAGCACATGAGTCTCATGATAGCTCCTTAGGGATCCTCCCGCGCAATCTCCCGCGTTCCCGCTTGGCCTTCCGCGAGGGGAACGATGGGCTTGGGGCTGCCAGGCATCCAGCGCATTACGGACCGTCAACCAACACGGCATCCTTCACTGTGTACAGGCCGCCCTGCCAGCCGTAGAACTTGAAGCGCTGCGGTTCGTCCAGAAGACGTTTTTGAGCGGGATCGGCGATAGTGACTGCGCCAATTGCCACACCGTCCACCCATCCCGCAATCGTGTCCCCGTCGCGCCGCAGTCTCACTTTGAACGCTCTGCCCGGCACATACTTCGGTTCCTGGTACGGCGTCAGGCCCGCAGGCTGGCCCTTGTCAGAGTAGGCCACGAGCCGCGCACCTTTGTCGGATACCTCCACAGCCACGCCACCCCAGAAGAGCGGCCTTGCTGACGGCGCCAGGAAAAGGAAGGCGTAAGCCTCCTGCCCAAAGCCCGTGATCTCCGCGCTCAGGCTGCACTTCTCGCCCACCGCGTACTCGACAACCGGGGCGACCTCGTTGTAACCTCCGACCCTGGACACGCCGTAGCGGAACGCATCGCCAAGCCTGTTGTCCCACGGCACGCTGCAGGCCAGCACCGAGTTCTTCCGGTTGGTGACGCTCCAGACCACCGAGGTAGCCCAGAGCCGGCCGCCGGCCAAGGACAGCGACCAGCAGTCGGCAGTGGCGCCGCCATCCTCGACGGTATTAGTCCCATCATTGAAACCCCACGACCCGGGCGCCACGCGCCACTTCTCAGGATTGAGCGCGTCGTAAAGGTCGAACTCGCACAGCCGCTGGATGCTGGTGACATCGTTGACGTTGGGAATCTGCCAACTGCAGATGTACCCCTTGTCGCCGCGGACGAACCCGCCGCTGCCCTCGTCCTGGTTGCGAACGAGGACCGGCGCGTTCCGAATCTGCTCATGCGTCAGCGTGGTCTTGAGGCCGGGGAGGATCGCGCCTCGGACGGAGATGTCCGTCCCGCCATGCTGCCAGCACATGACATAGTCCCTGGTCTTCTCGCGCGGGAAGAGGCGGATGCAGATCATGCGCTCGCTGTCGGCATTGCCGCGGGGGAACTTCTCCCACAGGAAGTGCGGCTCGCCCCACGGGCCGGCGAAGCTCCTGGTGGTTGAACGCAGCAGGTATCCCCACGAGAACCGCCAGTCCGAGAAGCCGTTGGTGCCATCCACCACGCCCAGGACGAGGCAGGGCGTGCCGTCGAGGTCGCGGAAGGCGAACGGGTCCGCGGCGTACGTCATGCCCTTGGGGAGTTCGAGCGCCAGCCCGAGCGGCTCCCAGGCCTTTGCGCCGGGTCCTTTCCTGTAGCCGTAGGTCCGCGCATAGGAGCCGCCGCGGCCACCACCGTATTGTTCGTCTACCGAGTAGAACGCCGTGAACTGGAACAGCGTTCCGTCGGCATCGGCAACGATGACCGAGTTGTTCTGCGGGGCGCATTGCGGGTCGAACTTCTTCTGGTTGCCGGTGCAGATCACCTCTCGCTCCGACCACGCCACGCGGCTGATCGGTCCGGCGCCCTTGGTCTGGCGGAACGGCTCGCGCATCGCCAGCAGCGGCCAGGTGCCCGCGAATTGCAGGCCGGCGGTCACGCCGCTGGCCATTTTCTCAGCGGAGACCACTTCCAGAAGCACGTCGTCGCCGGGGTTGATCGTGAGCGGCTTGAGCAGCGCGACGCGGTACTCCTGGGCCACGTCAAGCGGCGGGAAGACGCGCCCATTCTGCCGCGTGTACATGTTGAGCGGCGTGCCGTACACCGGGATGGCGACGCGCTCGGGCCGCAGTTCGCCGCCGGCCCGCAGCGCCACCACCGCCGGTTCCCGGGTCGGGCCGATGCAGTTGGCCAGGCGCACGTAGAAGCCGGTGACCGTCTCGGGCTGCGCCGCCTTGTGGCGGTACACGACCGCGCCCGCCTTGACCTCCGCCGCCGTCATGCTGCCCTCGCTCGCCGAACGCTGCGCCACGGTTTCACCTCCTGTCACGCCTGCGGCCAGCACGACGAATTCCAGCGCGGCGACGGTGTCCTTATAGTCGGTAGCGTGCCCGCCGTCTTCCCGGTAGATCAGCTTGACGTTGTTGTTGGTCTTCTTGATGGCCTCGGCAAGCCGCAGCACGCTCTGCGGCGGCACTACGGCGTCTTTGCCCCCGGCGGTGATGCCGACCGGCATCGTGAACTTCTCAGGGAAGAACTCCGCACTGCGCTTTCTGTACTCATCCGGCTTGTCCTTCTTGCTCCCGCCAAAAGACGCCGCGATCGCGTCCTGGAATCCGGCGAACTCCTCATGGTTGGCTGTGCCGTTGTTGCTGCACACAGCGTCAACGAGGTCTGGATGGAGCGCGGCAAAGGTCAGGACGCCGGTTCCACCCATGGAACCTCCGACGTGGACAACCTTGCCAATCTTGTATCTGGCGCGAAGCTCCGCGATGATCTGGACGACATCGGCCTCCGCTTTCGGGCCCATCCAACTGGTCGAGGCTCTGTAGTCCGGCGAGACAAAGATCATGCCATGACGCAGGGCAACATCGCGCGCACCCCGGCATTCGTCACGTGCATCCTTCACATATTGCCAGCGGTCGGAGCCGTGGCCATGGAACGCCATCATCAGGTGGCGCACGTCGCCCGCGGCGAAATCCTTTGGCAGCATCTCGACATAGTGCTGGGTAGAGCCGTCGGCGCTGGCCTTGAACTCAACATCCCTCGGCACATTCCACTCCGCAGCTGCCGCGGGCAACAGGGATAGCAGTGCAGGCAAAGCGACCCCCAAAACGGTGGTCCTTACAAAGATGCTGAAGGCCGTTCTCTTCACCTGCTCTCCCCTGTGGCCGTCAGAGTCGTACACCATCTTCTCGGAGGACCGAGAAAGGCACGTGCCGTGTAGCGTGAAGGCGATGATAGGTTGCGCCCCAGGCCCGTCAAGGCGACGCCGCGCCCCGCGCCCTCGCCGTCCCCACGCGCACCGACGCTGGGCCTACTCCCCCACCCAAAAGGGCTTGTCTTTACCCACAACTCATATCCCGCCGATACCCTGACAGGGGGACCGGGCGGAGGCGGGAACATGGATCCCTTGAGCGCGGGTGGGGCAGCTTGGTTAC
>JAPLOD010000008.1 GCA_026692735.1 Planctomycetota bacterium
AAGTCTGGAGCCAAACATGGGCAGCGCTGAACTGCACGGCGTGGTCGTCCCCGCCATTACTCCCCTTGACGACGCCGAAAACGTGGACGAAGCCGCGTTCCGTAAAGTCATCCGCCGGCTTATTGACCACCGCGTCCACGCCATCTTCGTCGGCGGGTCGGCCGGCGAGGGACCGCTGCTGACAGTCGCGCAGTGGCACCGCATGGCCGAGATTGCCATCGCCGAAGTCCGCGCGGAGCTGCCATTGCTGGGCGGCGTGATGGAGACGTCCTCCCGGAGAGCCTGCGAGAAGATCAAGGCGCTCAAGGGGCTGGGTTACCGCTACCTCGTGCTCACGCCGACGTTCTATATCGCCGTCAGAACGGCCAGTGAACACCTGCGGCTCTTCGGCGAGGCGAAAGAAGCCGCCGCCGACATGGAGTTGATCGCGTACAACATCCCGCAGTGTACGGGCAGCAGCCTGGCAGTGGACACCATCTGCGAAATGGCCAGGCGCGGATGGATACGCTGCTGCAAAGAAAGCTCCGGCGACTGGGAGTACCTGAAGGCACTGCTCCAGCGCGCTCCCGCTGCCGGCCTGACCGTGCTGGCCGGCGATGAGAAGGCTGCCGGTGAGGCGCTGCTGAACGGCGCGGGAGGCATCGTCCCCGTCTGCGCGAACTACGACCCCGCGACGTTCCTGCGCCTGTACGACGCCGCTCGCGCGCGCGACCGCGGCGAGGTGGGCAGACTGATGGCCAGAGTCGAACTGCTGCGGGAGTCCCTGCCCCTGTCCGGACCGTGCTGGCTGTCGGGGATCAAGTACGCCCTCTGCGCCCTCGGGATCGGCTCCGGCAGGCCGCTCTCGCCCCTGGAGCCGGCCGACCCGCAGCGCATGGCCAGGATCGCTGCCCTGATCGAGAACGACAAGCTCAACAGGCAAACCCCCGCAAGGAGAAACCCATGAAACTGGTCCGCTTTGAAGATGCCCAGGGCAACACCCGCCTCGGCGCGCTGCAGCCTGACGGTTCCGCGCTGCTCATCACCGGCGACATCTTCGGCCAATACGAAATCACGCGCCAACGCGCCGAGGTGCGCAAGCTGCTGGCGCCCGTTGCGCCGGTCAACTTCCTATGCATCGGCTTGAACTACCGCCGCCACGCCGCCGAAGGCAAGGCGCCCATCCCGCAGTTCCCGGTCGTGTTCATGAAGGCCACCACTGCGGTGCAGAACCCGGGCGACCCCATCGTCCTGCCCCGACACCTGGCCAGCGAGCAAGTGGACTACGAGTGCGAATTGGCGGTGGTCATTGGCCGGCGCTGCAAGAACGTCCGCAAGGACGAGGCGCTCAACTACGTGCTGGGCTACACGGCCGCCAACGATGTGAGCGCACGCGACTGGCAGGGCGGCTGGGGCGGCAGCCAATGGTGCCGCGGCAAGACGTTCGACACGTTCGCGCCCCTCGGCCCGCACCTCGTCACCCCGGATGAAGTCCCCAACCCCAACGCGCTGCAGATCAAGACCGTCCTCAACGGCCAGGTCATGCAGGACTGGAACACCAACGACATGATCTTCGACGTGCCGGCGTTGATCGAATTCCTCAGCGGCAGCACGACGCTGCTCCCCGGCACCGTGATCCTCACCGGCACGCCGCACGGCGTCGGGATGGCGCGCAAGCCGCCCGTGTGGCTGAAACCGGGCGACACCGTGAGCGTCGAGCTGGAGAAGATCGGCACGCTGACCAACCCCGTTGTCGCAGAGAAAGGCGAGTGACATGGCCAAGCGTAACGCGCGTGCGGCCTCGCTTGAGAGCGCTCCTCCTCATCGCGTTCTCCCTCCCGGCCTCAAGAAGGAAGACCTGCTGCGCCTCTACGAGCGGATGCTTCTCCTCCGCCGCTTCGAGTCCACCGCGCAGGAGTTCTACCGCGCCGGCCGCTGGCCCGGCTTCATCCACTTGTACATCGGCGAAGAAGCCACCGCCGTCGGCGTGTGCGCGAACCTCCGCACCGACGACTGGATCACCAGCACGCACCGCGGCCATGGCCACGTGCTGGCCAAGGGCGTCCCGCCCGGCGCGGTCATGGCGGAACTGCTCGGCAAGACCGGGGGCTGTTGCGGCGGACGGGGCGGCAGCATGCACATGTACTGCCCCTCCGTCGGCCTGTTCGGCACTACGGGCATCGTGGCCAGCGGGATTCCGTCGGCCGTTGGCACCGCGCTGAGCGCCAAGGTCCGCGGGTCCGGTCAGGTAGCGGCCGCCTTCTTTGGCGACGGCGCGACCAACCATGCCGCGTTTCTGGAATCCATCAACTTCGCTACCGTCCAGAAGCTTCCGGTCCTGTTCGTCTGCGAAAACAATCTCTACGCAACGCAAACGGCCCTGACCAAGGCCACGGCCAACACGCGCATCTCCAGCAAGGCCGCCGCGTTCGGCTGCGTTGGAGTCACGGTGGATGGCAACGACGTCTTGGCCGTCTGGGAGGTGGCCCGCACGGCCGTAGCGCGGGCGCGCGCCGGGGAGGGGCCGACCCTGATCGAGTCGCTCACGTACCGCTGGTGCGGCCACCACGAAGGCGATCCGCCGTTTGGCGGTTATCGGACCGAAGAGGAACTCAACGCCTGGAAAGAGCGCTGCCCCATCGCGGGCTTTCGCAAGCTGCTGGTCGAAGAGGCGAGACTGGCCTCGGCGGGAGAGTTGGAGGAGATTGACCGCCGGGTGGACGAGCAGATTCGGGAGGCCATTCGGTTCAGCGAGTCCTCGCCCGATCCCGATCCCGATCCCGCGAAACTGTACGACCACGTCTATGCCGAGCCGCTCAATCCACCCCTGCCCGCGCCGGCGCCGGCCCCGCAGAAAACGGTCCAACAGGGCTGGATGGACGCCGTGCGCGACGGCATTGCCGAGGAGATGCGCCGCGATCAGAATATCATCTACCTCGGTGAGGGAATCGCCGAGCGCGGCGGTTGTTTCGGCCATAGCAAGGACCTGTGGAAGGAATTCGGCAGCAGGCGAGTCATAGACACGCCCATCTGCGAGTTGGCCTTCACCGGCGCGGCAACCGGCGCCGCAGCAACCGGTTGCCGGGCAGTAGCCGACCTGATGTTCGCCGACTTCATGTTCGATGCCGCCACCCAGATCATCCACATGGCCGGCAAGCTGCGCTACATGAGCAACGGGCAACTCAACGTGCCGCTGCTGGTGCGGGCGCCGATGGGCATGATCAAGTGCGCCGGGGCGCATCACAGCGGCGCCTATTATCCGGCCTTCGCCCACTGTCCGGGGCTGATCGTGGTCGTGCCCTCCAACCCGGCCGACGCCAAGGGCCTGATGAAAACCTCCCTGCGCGCCGGCGACCCGGTCCTGTTCCTGGAGCACAAGGCGCTGTTCAGTTCCAAGGGGGAAGTCCCCGTCGGCGAGCACCTCGTCCCGCTGGGCCAGGCCGCGGTCGTGCGGCCGGGCAAGAACCTCACCATCGCTACCTGCGGCCTGTTGACGCGCGTCTGCCTCGAGGCCGCCGAACAGCTCGAGCCACAAGGCGTCTCCTGCGAGGTAATTGACCTTCGCACCATCGTGCCGCTCGACGTTGAGACTGTTGCGGCCAGCCTGCACAAGACCCAGCATCTGCTGGTCGTGGATGAGGCCTGGTCCATGTTCGGCGTCGGTTCTGAGCTCGCAGCAGCGATGATGGAGTATGCCTTCGACGACCTGGATGCTCCGGTCGGCCGTCTGCACACCCAGCGCGTGCCATTTCCATTCAGTCCGTCGCTGGAGAGCACGGTAATGGTAACGGCGCCGAAAGTCGTGGCGGCGGCCCAGGCTGTCCTCTCAGGCCGCGCGCCGGTGCCCAGGATGCCGCGTGGGGCGGGTTGTCAACCCGCCCTACGCGGCAGTTGGCAGCCGTCGTTGACAGCGGCGGTAACTGCTCCTGCTCGTGCCACTGCTCCTGCTCCTGCCACTGCTACTGCTCCTGCGGCTGCCACTGCTGACGGCGTACCGATCCTCATACCCAACATGGACCTGACCATCGAGGAAGCCAGGATCATCCGCTGGAAGAAGGGCCTCGGCCAAAGCGTGCGCAAGGGCGAAAGCGTGCTCGAAGTCGAGACCGACAAATCCACCGTGGAGATCGAATCGCCGGCCAACGGAGTGCTGGTGAAGATGCTCGCCGCTGAGGGCGACGTGGTAGCGCTGGGGAAGCCGGTGGGGCTTATCAAGCCAGGCTGATCCGCTTACGACGCGAAACGTTCGTAATTGAGCGCTCTCAGATACTCCTTGCACCTGGCACGCACGGCGCTGAACCAGGCATCGCGGCGCGGCGGGTTGGCCACACGATCCAACTTGGGCTTGATCGGCGGCTTGGTCTCCGCGAAATCGGGGCCCAACGCCCTGTCGCCGAGAAGACCTTCGCGCACGAGTCCCTGCAGTTGCCCCGCATCGAAGATGTTGCCCACATTGTTCAAGACGCAGCGCGCCACGGCTTGGCCGCCATGCACGGCCAGCGTGGTGAAGATATTGATCTTGACGAAACCGTCACCGGGCAGCCGGCCTAGCTCACTGTGCTGCAACGAGGACGTGCCGTGCAGGCAGAGAATCTTGCCGGTGGCCGCACTGATCTCTCGCGCGCGTTCCGGCAGATAGTGCGCCTGCTCGGAGGTCGCGCGGTGTTCGGTGCCGACGTTCGGGACGAGCAGGTCCACGCCCGTTTCCTTCAGGAACCTGGCCGCCTGGGCCACGGATGTGGGCGCGTTCTGCTGCTGCTGCGAGGCCGCGGAGTAAATCTCGTCCACGGCGCCTTCCACGACGACACGTCCTTTGACCTGCTCAACGTACCGCGCCGTCAGACGCACGTTCTCATCGAACGGCCTCTCGCTGGCGTCGCACATCACGGAGGCGAAACGGTCCGCAAAATCAAGCAGCACATCGCCGTCCAGCCAGGGGAAGGCATGGTCCAGATGAGGCAGCACGCGCAGCCGCCGGTAGGGCCCATCCGGCCCCGTGAACGCTTGCAGGTCCGCGAACATCAGGTGCGTGCCCAGTACGGGATCGCCACAGGCAGTCAGCAGCTTCATTTGTGCTCGTGGCGGGTAGCGGCAGGTCCAGGCGGGGACAATGGGCAGGTCCTCAACCCCGATCTCGCGCCCCAGTTCCAGCGCGGACGCAAGGATGGCCTCCAGCGTCTCCCGGTCTTCCGCACAGAACACCGGCAAGGCGGCGCCCAGTTCGGTTGCCTGCTGGTATACGTCCTTGACCGCCCGGTACTCCGTAATCAGAGGCATGTGTGCTCCCGTCCAGCCAGAATTCTCTTTGCCGCCGCCACCGTGCTGGCGTACCCCCGCGGCTCGATGCCCGCGCGCGCGATGAACTCGCAACCTCCCAGCAGCCGCTCGCCGGGCAACAGTTTCTCCTCGAGGCCGCGAATGCCACGTGCAATGGTGTCGTTCAGATGCGGGTTGAAGAAGCGCTGGAGCAAGACATGCGCGTAGGCGGCGATCTGTTCCGGACGGGCGCAGGCATGGGTCTTCAGGATCGCAGGCACGACCTCTCGCAGTGCGACCTCTTCGGCCTTGTCGCGAATGGCGCCGGGCACGTCACAAAAGCGTTTGATGCCCTCGAGATGGGCGTGACAAGCGACGAACGCGTGCAGGCCGTTGTGCAGGAAAAGCTTGATGTGCTCCCACAGCAGGAACTCCTCGGGGCTGACTGACGAAAACACGGAACTGAACGGCCCGCCCTGGACAACAACGCCATTCAGCGGCAAGAACGCGTACTCCTCAACCGCCAGCGCATCGCTCGATCCGGGCCAGAGAGGCGCGTAGACTTCCTTTTCTTCCGGGTCCGCAAAGCGGCACATGCGCGACATGACTGTGTCCACGAGAACGGCCTGTGGCGGGAGGCATCCGGCATGCTGTTCGGCCAGGTGGAAGCCATTTTCACACAACAGCACCCAATGCTTGCGGCAGTCATTCATGACGCACGCAACGCTGGCCAGCACTTGCTGGAGGTTCTTTCGTCCGACGCAAGTCAACACCAGATCGGCCGTCGAGACCTTTTCACGGAGTCTCGCCAGGCCTTCCGGCGTGTCGCTGAGCACTGCTTCAAAAGAGCCCGCGACCTTCGTGCGGGTGATTCCGCACAGGCTGCACACGTTGAGCGTGTAACATTGCCGGCGCGCCAGTTCCGTGAGAAGTCCGCGTCTGGTCCCAACGTCAGCCAGGCACAGTTCGTACGCCGGGGCCAGCCTCTCCGCCAGAAATCCCAGGCCCAGCGCGCCGGCCCCGATAATAACTGCTTTCACCTGCCCCCTCCGGCCATGTCAATGACAGGCTTCAACCCGTCTTTTTCGGTCGTAAAGAACTCATGCGGGTCGTCGTCGAGAGAGAAGCGGCGGCTGGACGTGAAGCCGTCGAAGTGCACGCGGCCCTCGGCAAGCCACGCCAGGACCGTCTGCATGCAGCGGGTGGAGCAGCCACTCGTGCCGATGGTCTTGGCGGCGCGATAATGATGGGCGTCGAGGTCCACGCCATCTACCCGGTGATGTGTGCCGCCAAAGCAGGCTCCGACGGCCCCGCCTTCAGGCGCATACAGCCGCAACATCAGCCGCTGCGCGCTGGGCGCGGCGCAGGCGGCGATCACATCGTCAAACAAGGCGCCGCCTGTCGCCGTCGTCAGCTCGCGCACCACCGTGTCTTCCGCACTCGATGTCTCCGGCGTGGCTGCGTCCTCGATCCGGGGCAGCAGATAGGTTTCCACGTCAATCCCGAGGAGCTTCGCCACAAGCCTCTTCTTGGTTTCGGAACGGACCAGTACAACAATTCGCTTGGCGCCTTCCAATCGCGCCAACGCGGCGTAGATCAGGCCCACGGTTCCGGAACCAATAATGCACACAGTGCCGCCTGGCCGGATACCGGCACGGAAGAGATGCCGACCCGCCGCATCTGTTCCGACCGGGTGCGGCGTGGCAAAAATGCTCTCCAGCGCGCAGGCCGCCGGTTCGACTAAGCATGCCTCTTCGTCGCTCACGCTCGGCGGGACGCGCAGGACGGATCCCGAGCGGATCATGGTTTCCGGCACCTTCATATACTTCGCGTAACCGCCATTGATCTGAAAGGAAAGGTTGGCGATCGGACGGGGCACCAGCATCAGGCCCTCCGGCGTGTAGCGCGCAATCCGCGACTGAAACGTCACCCGCTCTCCCGCGCGGAAACTCAGTTCCGACTCCGGCAGCACCTCTCCCTGCCGGAAACCTATGCCCTCCTTCAACGTGTGTACTTCGTCGCCAACTTCAACAATGCGGCCGACCAGTTCATGCCCCAGCACGACCGGCGCGTAGGGGTCAACGTTGGGATGGCCGCAATAGTAGATTGTCTTGTCCGTCCCGCAGCGCGCGCACATCAGCACTTCGACCACCAGGTCTCTCGGACCGCAGCTCACAGCGATCGTGCCGCGGCTGACCTCGCGTGGGCGCCCGTGGTAGATGAATGCCGGAGACGAACACACACCCATTGGATATCCCTGCTCATTGGTCCGCAGCAGGCGCCTCGGCGCCAGCACTTGCCTGGCCGGCCACCGTGGCACTTCCTCCCTGGTCATGCTCGGGCCATCCTGGCTTTGATATTCGATGCGGTTGTATTTTAGAAGCTACGTTTCATCCTGAAACGATTCTCCCCTGTCAAGTGCGCGCTCCGCAGGGCTGCCATGCAGCGGGTCATGCACTCGCCGGCGCCAAGTGCCGTGTTGTAGACACCGATGGAGCAAAAGCCGCCGAAGCCGAGCCGCCGCAGTTCCGCCAGGAACGCGGCAGTGTTCCAGTGCCCGGCGCCCAGGACGCCGCGGTTGGTCTCGCACAGGTGTACGTGCGCCAGGATGTCAGCGATGCCTGCCAGCGGGGCGAGCATGTCCCGCTCCTCGATGTTCATGTGGTAGGTGTCCACCATCATCCGCACCCCCGGCAGGTCCAGGCCGCGCACCAACTGCGACACCGCGGCGATGGTGTTGTGGAATCCGACCTCCGAGTGGTTGACGGGCTCGACCGCGATAGTCACGCCCTCTTGCGTTGCCTGGCGTCCAATCTCGGCCAGCGCCTCGGCGATCCGCCGTTCGCCCGCTTTCGCGTCCGGCTCGTCCTTCAGCCGTCCCTGCAGCGAACCAAACACCATCACCGCCTGCCAGCGCGCGGCCAGATCAACGAAACGTTTGAGCAGTTCAACGGTCCGTGCCCGGATGGTCTCGTCGGCGGTGCTCAGGCAATTGCCGCGGGTCGCGTATGTGCCGCCGGTTTGGAACGCGCACATCAGGCAGCCGGCCGCGTCGAGCGAGCGGCGCAGGCGTGCCTCATCCAGTTGCGCCGGGTCGGCGATCTGCAGTTCCACCGCGTCGTAGCCGGCCCGCTTCAGGCACGCCAAGTCCGACTCGAAGTCATCCCAACGGCGATACGAGCCGGGGTCGGGCAGCACGTAGCTGAATCTCATTGGCCCTCCCGCCGGCTGACGGTAAGGCCCTCGCCGGGCTTCAGCAGCAGGGCCTTCACGTCGGGCGCGAAGCGCCTGCACCCGTCCAGGAATCCGGCGGGATCGCCGCCGCCCTGTTCGGCAAAGGTCCAGAAGTGGCAAGGAATCGCGATCCGCGGTTTGGCTTCCCGCACCATCATGGCGGCGTCAATGTGGTTCATGTTCCCGAAGACGCCGTTGATACACGGCAGCAGTACATCAACGCGCAGGTCAAAGAGCCGCTTGAAGAGCGCCGTGCGGAGCGAGGTATCTCCGGTGTGCATGATGCACACGCCGCCAAAGTCCAGCACGATGGCGAGCGCCGACGGGGAAAAATCGCCGTGGTCCGCGGGCGCGGTGTGGACGGTCACGCCATCCAAAGCGCGCGACTGGTTCGGCTCCAGCAGCACCTGGCGGCCCGGCTCGACCCCGGCGTTGCGCAGCCCTTCGGCACAACCCGCCGGCGCGGCAAAGCGGCACTTGGGATTGCGCTTGGCAATCACCGGCAGCGCGTCGGGGTCCAGGTGGTCGGTGTGCTCGTGCGTGATGACGACCAGCGCGGCTTCAACGTCCTCTGCCTCGATGGGCGCCACCGACAGCCGCTTGAAGCCGTGCAACCGTTCGACGGCATCCGACAGATACGGATCCACGTACACGACCAGGCCGCCGGGCGCCTTGAAAGCGAACCCCGCCTGGCCCAGCCACCATAAGCGCACCGCTCCGGCCGGCACCTCGGCCGCGCGGATCTCCTCGGCCAATCTGTTCATCGTTGCTTCCTCATGATGCGTCAAAGCGCGGCGCGAACGGCTGCAGACTCAGCCCCGCGGGCTTCAGTTCGCTGTGGACCAGCTTCCAGTCTTCGTCGCTGAACTCGCCCCACAGCAGCAGCGGCCGTCCGGCGGCCTGGATCTTCCGGAACACCGGCAGCAGTTCGCGCACGGGCGGGCCCATCCCGCGGTGGTCAATGTTGACTTCCAGCACGTCGTACGAGCGATCCTCCAGCAGAATATCAACAGGATAACGGCACGACGAGTGGAGATGGATGAAGTTCACCTCCGCAGTCTGGCACATGCGGCGTTCGAGCGGCAAAAGGAATTCTCTGAACAGAGTGGGGTTCAGCAGCGCCGCGGAGTCGTCCTGGTTGTACGCGATGGTCCTCTTGCACCACACCTTGCTCGGATAGCCGCCGGCAGCGTGCGTTCCGTGCCAGGCCGGGATGACCGCGCCGAGCCGCTCAAGCACCGCCAGACGCACGCGCGCGCAGTGCTCCAGCAGCCGAACCATCCGCTCCGGCTCGTCGAAGAATCCGGTGATGAAGCTCATGCCCCCGAGCATGGCGCTGGCGCAGTCGCCCGGCCCGCGCAGCAGCGGCGGACACACCGGGAACCGTCCGTCCGAGAAGGAAACCAGCTCGCGCGTGAAGCGCACCAGAGTCTCCAGCCAGCGATTGCCGTCCAGCTCCAGCCTCAGCGCATCCAGGTCGTCCCCCACGTTCCGCAGGCAGACCTCCGCTCGGCAGTTGGATGCCGCGACGACGACTGGACACCCCAGAATGGCCTCCGCCCAGGGGATGCCCCAGTAGGCAGAGCCTACGTAGAAGAAATCGTCGTCCACATCCCGGTGCAGGCGGTACAGGTTCTCGTAGTCGCCGGCGAAGTCGGCGAACGAAACGTCCTCTGGCGTCAGCACCCGGTCCGCATCCCATTTCGCCGTGCCGTGCGGGTACTGCTCCGCCGGGAAGTAGCCGCCGCACCAATAACCCACCAAAGGACGATCCACTGGCCGGCATTGCAGGAATGCCTCGTGCTGCTCGATCAGTTCCTCGGGAGTCTTGGCGCTCATCGGTCTCGACCTCTCCGCAGTGCAGACAATGTGTGTCCCCGTTGTTCACGGAGCAGGTCACTTGGCTAAACGCTTACTCCATGTTCAAGTACAGTTTTGGCCTACCGTCTTCTTCTCGAATGACGAACTGCTGGCTCTTGCTTTGAGCATTGAACCGGCGCACAGCGTCGCGGACGCTCTCTCTCGTCACGGCGCTCTCGAGCAGGGCAAACTCATCGCGCATGCAGACGCACAATGCTGCTCGCAACACCTCCAGATCAGTGCTCTTCAGGTACAGGACTATATATTCGCGAGCCTGCATGATCTCCTTGTCGTCGAGATCACGAAGTCCATACAGCCCTCGTGACTGGTCTGCGGGACTGCTGGAAGCCAGCAATCTCAAGGCTTCAGGTGTCGGGCGCCTATGATGCATCAGCCAGACAACTGATGCGGTTACACACGCGGCAACCACAGACAATGCCAGGAATCTCCTAGTCCGAGTCATGAACATTCCCTGATCTGTGTTGCGTTCCGAAACCCGAAACCCCAGACCCTATCCCCTGAACCCTGAACCCTAGTTCCGCGTCTTTGACTCCGGTTGCCATTCGATCGGGCACGTGGCCGCCGCGCCGCCATCCACCGGCAGGATCAGCCCCGTGATCATGGAGGACGCTTCGCTGGCCAGGAACACAATCGGTCCCACCAGTTCGCGCGGCTGGCCAATCCGTTTCATGGGCAGCTTGGTCAGCACCTGCGCCATGAAGGCCTTGTTGGCGAAGATGCTGCTGGCGTTCATCTCGGTTTGGAACCAACACGGCGCCACGGCATTCACGCGGATGCCCGCGGTCCCCCATTCGCAGGCCAGCTCCTTGGTCAGCGCCGCAATGGCGCCCTTGGTCGAGCTGTACGCGGCATTGCCTCTGCCAGTGCCCAGGAACCCGCCGCCCAAGGCTGACATGTTGACGATGGTGCCGCGGCCTTGCGCGAGCATGATGCGGCCAGCCTCCTTGCACATCCAGAACGTGCCGTAGTAGTTGACCTCTGTGAGCCGGCGGACCGTCTCGGGCGGCATATCTACGGTGGGGATGCGGGCCGTGATCCCGGCGATGTTCACCAGAATGTCAAGCCGGCCGAAGTCGCGATGGATGCGCTGAACTGTGTCGCGCACCTGTTCGTACTGGGCCACGTCGCAGCCGTAGGCGGCGCACTTGCGTCCCCGGGACTTTACTTTTGCCGCGGTGGTCCGGCAATTCTCGGCGGAGAGATCAACCGCCGCCACGTGGGCGCCAAACTCCGCCAGCCCGATGGCCGACGCCGCGCCCAAGCCGCGTGCGGCGCCTGTCACCACGGCCACCTTGCCGGTCAGATCGAACACGTTCTTCTTGCGCATCTGCGTGGCCTCCGCCCGGGTCAGTTGATTCGAATCGGGTATCGTCCGAATTCCTGGGCCGCCCGGAACATCGCGGCGATGTTGGCCGGCTCGATCAGCGGCTGGATGTTGTGTACCGGATTGAAGACGAAGCCGCCGCCAGGCGCAAGATCGCGGATGCGGCGGCGCACTTCCGCGCGCACCTCGTCCGGCCCCCCCATGTTCAGCACGCGCTGCGTGTCGCAGCCGCCGCCCCAGAACCCCAGGTGTTTCCCGTATTTCTTCTTCAGCTCCGCCGTGTCCATTCCCGCCGCGGAAACCTGGACCGGGTTGATGATGTCCACTCCGATCTCGATCAGATCGGGCAGGAATGCGCCGATCGCGCCGCAACTGTGGTACAGGACCTTGGCCTTGGTTCGGGCTTTGATGGTTTGGATGATTCTCGCCCAGCGCGGCTTGATAAGTCTCCGGTAGAGCGCGGGCGAGATCAGCGGCCCGTTCTGGCCGGCCAGGTCGTCCGCGGTGAACTGGACGTCAATCAGGTCGCCGACTTCATCCAGGAACAACTCCTGCGCCTTGCAGATGGTCCGGGTCAGACGTTCCAGAAACGCCTCGGCGAAATCCTGGTTGGCCACCAGGTCCATGAACCCCTCTTCCATACCGCGCACGCGCAGCAACTGGTTGAACAGGTCATGCCCGCAGGGCGCCATGCCGAACAGTGCGCGGTCGGTGCCTGCTCGCAGTTGCCGCACCCGCTCGCGCAGTCCCCGGTAACGGGCTGGATCGGCGGGGTCCGGCCAAGGCATCTTCTGCATGGCCTCGAGCGACGGCTCGCTCAGGGGGAACTCCTGCCAGTCGTAGTAGAAGCTGCCCGGCGGTCGCCGCAGCGTGGCGCCAAACTCGTCCTCGAACGACTCGCCGCCGCCTTCAGCCACGAAGCGCGGCTGGTAGCGGCTTCCTGGATTGGCGAACACGGGGATCACATCCACACCGAAGATGTCCAGCACATCGTCGTCCACCGCCGCAATCTGCTGCACCGTCTCCAGGACGCGGACCGGCCGGCTGGGCAGACCGAGGTGGCCGCGCAAAGCAGCGTACGTCGAAATGGCGATTGACGAGACCACCGTGCCGCCCAAGTCGGCCGGCACGCGGTCCGGTTCGCGGTGGTCCAATGCGGTCAGTACACGCTCACGTGACTCCATGTCGAATACCTTTTGTTTTCAACACTATCATTGCGTACGGCGCGAAGCAAATCTGTCCATGCCTCCCTTTGTGCCGCGTTTGCCGGAGCGCGAACGCTCCAGGGCTGCCGGCACATCCATGCTGCGGCATGTTTCAAGAAACGCCCCGGCATCTTCTCTCCAGTGTGCCTTATCAAAATCGGCTGCGAAAAGGAAGCAGGTTTCGTCCAGCAGCATCGGATAGACACCCATGACGAAATCGCGCCCGCCGCCATCGCGCCCCGAAGGATGCCAGCGAACCGTCTCATCGGTGACTGGAATGAAGCGACGGTTGCGGCATTCGGAGCACTTGACCGTGGGTTTTTCACACAAACCTCGGCTCCATTCGTTGGCGCACGCTGGCTGGTAGCCAGACTTGCCGGTCCTGCGGCTTTCGAAGCGACGGGGATAGATGTCGTCGCGCCCACGAAAGAGTGAACGGAAGAGGGAGACCTTGGCCTCTGGCGAGGATTGGTGATCAACAACATCCTCTTTCTTATCCATTGAGACTGCACCGTTGTTCAGGCTTATCTGCCGCCAGCAATGTATCCGCGGCCAGCAGACCTGCAACGTCTCGAATGGCGGCACGAGTGTGGACGCTTTGAGCTGCGCTTCGGTTGCAAGCGCGGCCAGTTCAACCTCGGTACTGCGCTTCTGCAGGGCGTTGATCTGCTGGGTCGGGCACCGCATGCCGCGCGTATCACTCGTCGAAGATTGTCAAAAGACAGACGGACTTTGCCGCGATGGGCCGCCAGTATTCCGCCACACCGACGACAAAGGAAACCTCTCCCTCCAATAGTCAAAGGAAAGCTAAGCGAATTCGCAGTCCGTTAGAGTTCGATTCTCGAATGCTATCCGGTCTGGGATTTCCTGAGTTTCCAAGAGTTGAGAATGGTGGAGCATTCGAGAGACAACTCGAACTATAACTTTACCCTTAATCCAAAATGACGAACCTCTTGCTGCTTCAAGACTTATGAAGACAACGCCTCCACCGACTGCCCTCGAACTCGCCGAGTATTACCGTCAAATGATGACCGAAAACGGCCATCTGACGATCAAGGAACTCGCCCAGCATCTCGGCCAACCATACCGTACCATCAAGAGCCTGATGAAGCTGCTTGGCCTCTCCGAACCAGCAAAACAGCTACTGCGCGAAGCCGGCAAGGATCCAAACCTGCGTCCGCGACTTTCCCGCCACCTGCTTCAGACGCTTCCCGTGCGCAGCA
Organism: Planctomycetota bacterium; assembly: GCA_026692735.1. Taxonomy (GTDB): domain Bacteria; phylum Planctomycetota; class SZUA-567; order H5-PLA8; family H5-PLA8; genus JAPLOD01. The sequence goes on from JAPLOD010000008.1 coordinate 14,103, forward strand.
CAACGCCACGTACCCAGATTGCCACCATCCGACGCCACCTGAAGGCGTGAACTTTTTGCCCGTTCTCTGCCCCTCCCCCTGGTACCCGACTTTGAACCACGCCTCAAAGCCGCTCGACCACTTCACCCCCGGTCAAGAAAGTTTCGTGCACGTCCCCGTTTCTCGTCCCCGTTTCTCCGTCCCCGTTTCTCTGCTGAGCCGCTACAGGCTACTTCAGCTCCGATATCTTCAGGCCCTCAATGAAGAGATCCATCTGCCCGCGTGGCTCGTGCGTCTTGTTGTCGTATTCGACGTTGCCATAGGCCGCCAGAAAGTTGGTGCCCTGCTTCAGGTGCTTGATCTGACCGGCATCGAGCACGATGGCACGGTAGTGCGGCATGTCCTTCCACCACACGTAGGTGTCGATCTTGTGGCCGTTCAGGTACACGTGGAAGCCCTGCCTGGCCAGGATGCTCAGGCGGTACGAGTCGCAATCCACGGCATCGACTTCGAAGGTCGTCCGCATCACCAGGAACTCGCCCTTGCCCCAGTCGGACTTGTTCTCGAAGGAGGCGCGGCCCTCTTTGCAGACGCCGATGCCGATGGGCGCGCGGCCCTTCTGCCACTTGCTGTCGTCGTAATCGGGGATCTGCCAGCCCTTCAACTCGTCGGACATCTGTATGTCCCGGAAGCGCCTTTTCTCGCGCGGGTGCACCCGGTCCTGCTCCGTCTGCGGATCAAATGACGTGTAACGCCAGATGCGCTCCGCAGGCGTCACCTTGCCCAGCGGCTGCCAGCCGGCGACGGGCTTCCTGAGCTTGGTCAGGTCGATGATCGTGTCGACCAGCGCCCGGTTCTCGCCTTTCTCCGCATTCATGCGGTTGATGAGTTCCTGTCGGTACACCTTGAAAAGAATGTCGGTCAGCACCTCGCGCTGCTGGGACGACTGCAGTGCCAGCGTGCTGTAGAGACCGTACGGCCGGCCCTCGGGATTCGAGTTCGGAGTCGCCACGAGCTTGACCAGTTGGTCGGTGCCGAGCGCGTTGAAGCGATCCTGCATCACCTGCGCGACCATCACGGCGGTCGTGGGATCGTTCTGCAGGCACGCGTTCGCGACTTCGGCGACGTTGTGCGCGCCCTCGGGTGAACGTATGCCGGCCTTAATCTCGCTCACCTTGACGGCGTTCATCAGCCCCGCCGTGATCAGCTTGCCCACCGGGCTCGTCGCCTTCTTGCTCTTCAAGACACGCTCAAGGTGGTCCACCATTCTCGAACGTGGCTGGGTGTGGTACTCGTCGGTCATGATCGTCAGCAGGGCCGGCACGATCTCCAGGTAGAGGGCTTCGTCCTTCTCGAGTCCCGACAGGGCCATGAATGCGGACTCGCGCAGCCACCAGTCCGAGTGTTTTATCCATGGCGTGATGAGCGACCGGCACGCATTGACGTCATTCGCCGGCGCGAACTTCAGCGCCATCAGCGCGCCGTCGATCACCCACCACGACTCGGCGGGATCCGACAGCATCTTCTTGATGGCTCCGAGCATCGCGGGCGTGAACTGCTCCGTCGAGATCGGATTTCGGCCGATGCCGAACCAGTAATTGTAGTCGATCAGGCCGTCGAGCGCCGCACGTCGTACGCGCGGGTCCGGGTTCCCCAGGAGCTTCTCCAGTTCGTCGAGCGCGCCCACCACGCGCAACGCCTTCGCCGCTTGCACGCGAATCATGTAGTTCCTGTGATACACGTTCTTCAATAGCACTTCACGCGGGAGGCTCTTGAGATCCTTCTCCGGCTGGTGATAGGCACCGCCCAATGCATAGAAGGGGATGTGAGTGGGTTCGTCAGGGCCGTAGTCGAAGTACTTGGGGTTGTGGTCGATCACAAGGAAGGCCCTGTCGGCCTTCGTGCCCCACAGGTCCTCGGGCAGTGTGAAGTCCTTCGCGTACTTCGAGCGCGGCGCGCCGGTGATGCGCAGCGTCCGCAACGGCGCCGTGTAGGACAGCCCCATGCCGGGACCGGATGAACCGATCACGCCGTTTTCCCACGCCAGCGTCCCGATGCCGATGCTGCCGCCGGGCTCGCGGCTCAGATCGTGCCACCAGGCGAGCCGGTCCATGGCCTCGCGGTAGAGGGCGGGCTTCTCTTTCATCAGATAGGACGTGACGATGCCGCGCCAGATGCCGTCGGCGCGGCCTTCGTCGCCATGCCCCATCACGAGCACGGGGTAGCTGGTGATCATCGACATCGCCAGGTATTGCCGGGCCTCCTCGTAAATGGTAACATCGCCCCGGGCGCCCGTGGCGATCTGCATGGCCGCGGCGATCATGCCGTCCTTGCCGTTGGAGCCGAGTCCGCCCTCGCCGCGGTGGTCGCCGTACGGGACCGTGCCGCGACCGGCGAAGCGATAGAAGAACCGAAGCGCTCCGAGCAACGTCTCCTCGTCGACGTTCACGCCGCACTCCTTGCCCAGAAGCAGCGTCGTCAGCACCTGCGCGCCAGCCGGGTTCATGAGGCCGCCGGCGACGTACCCGGGACTGACGCCCGTGCCCCAATGCACCCAGCCGCACCCGAACTTCTGACGCTTCTTCGCGTCGTCGCAGTAGTGCTGCAGGATCGGCAGCGCCGACGCGTCGCCGGTGCGGAGGTAGTACTCGCCGCACGCGATGCCGTTGTAGCCGTTGTTCCAGGTGTGATCGCCTATCTGCGTGACGTCTTTCGGGAAGCGGGCGAAGTAGTCCCTGACGGGCGGCACGTACTTGTCATCGCCCGTCGAAAGCAGGAAGAGGCACGCCAGGGCGCCCGGGATGCCACCCTCGTGGAACTTCTTCTTGTCGGCATAGAACTCGGCGGCCTGCTTGATGATCTTCTTCGACTTGCTGCAGTCGAGCGGCCAGGTCTTGCTGTAGGCGCCCAGCACGGGGATGGAAACGGTTTCCTTCCGCTCCGATTTGCCATCCGCGGAGGCGACGTCGAAGACCATCCGGCCGTCTGTGGCTTCGGCTTTCGTGAGCGCATCGCCCATCGTGACGAAGGGATTGCGGCCCTTCAGCGAGACCCCGTTGATCCCCGTGATGATCTCGCCCTTTTTGAACTTCCCTGCGGCCGGCGAGCCGGGCATTGTCTGCTCGACCTTGACGGTCACGCCAGGGTAGATCCGCACCATTACGCCCGTTACGCCGATGTAGCCGAAGGGCGTCTCGCGACCCGGGTCCGGCCGTGACCTGTAGATCTGCGGCTCGATGTAATACGCTTCACCGGCCTCGGCTTGGGCCGAAGCGCCGAGCCACGCGGCTCCAAGCGCCACCCACAGGGCGAATCCCGACCGCATCACGCGTCTCGTTCGCACAGTACCCTCCTCGGCAAGTGTCCCGGGATTGGCGGCGCATGCTCACGGTCATCCGTGATGTGCAGCCTGCAAGGACTGTACCTTCATTTACACCGGAGCCACAGCGCGCGCGCCATTGGCGCGTTTCTTGTAAGAATCGCGCTCGCGCGGTTCGACTACTGGACCTGGACCTTTCCGCCATTCCTGAAAGAAGCACGCGAGGAGTGGGAGAAGGCGGGGACGAAGAAGCAGGACGGCTAACCCCAACCTTCGCACTTTGGGGGCAATCGTTCACGCAAGTCGTTGATTTTCAATGCAAGCACATCGCAGGTCTCCACCACAAAGGCTACGCATCGGAGCCGGTCGCGGCGCACACGTGGCCGGCATGGATGCGCGGGGGCGGTTGCGCGGGCAGCTTCATTTGCAGCCGGTCCAGCAGCAACTCGTGTTCCTCGTCGGGCTCTGTGTAGCGCGGCAGCACCAGCCAGCGCCCGTCCGTCGTCGGCAGCCACACATCCAGTATCTGGATCGTCGCCAGCTTCTCCAGCACCGTCGGGGGCGTCAGCCCCGGCGCATGCACGCGCAGACGTTGCCGCAGCGTCGCTAGCAGCAGGGCGATAAGGATGGTAAGGGGGTGGTTCACGGTTTCACTCTTTCCATCACCAGAACCCAGTCCTGGGGCGAAGGCACGTTCGGCGCTTTGTATTCGCCCGACCACGCCATCGTGGCGGCTGCATCCGCCGGGGCAGTCTTCGGAGGCTCAAACTGTACACTGGACAACTCAAACGCGCCGTACTCCTGCCGGTCGCCAATCTGAAATAGCCAGACTCCGGTCTTGCCGGCCGCTGTGTTCGTCACTTTGACCGTTGGCGTGTAGTAGGCCTGCTTCCCGTCACTCAGCACCAGCGCCGCATGTTCCCCGCAGGCCGCGGCGGTCAGCCGGATTCGCGGCCCGATCTCCGGCACCGCAACCTTGCCGAGCGGGTCGCCCCAGGCTCCATTCTTCCGGTCATGCAGATAGATAGCCTTCAGGCTTGGAGTATACAGTGCGACCAGATAATGCTCGGGACTGTGGAATCGCAAAATGATTCCCGCTTCGGCGTCGCTGTTGGCCTCGACGCTGGCCATCAGGTTGGTATCACTGATCTTCTCCATGATGGTCAGCATCCCTTTGCCGCCGACCAGCCGGCCGTCTCTGCGCTGGCTCGGTGTGCCGTAATCCTTCCAGGCCGAGGCATCGGTCCCCTCGAAGCGGTCCTCGAAGAGCCGGGGCTGAGTATGTCCTTCAAACGGCTTGGCGGCCGCACCGGGATTGAGCACGCGCCCGAGATCGAAGCGGCGAGCGCTGACGGGATCGAAGTAGAACGCATGATACGGCGCGTCGCGTTCCAGATTGTGGACGACAGGTCCGGCCCAGTTATAGATGCCGCGTTTGGGCATGTAGATGAAGCGCACCTCGCTCGGAATCCCGGCGGCAAAGGAACCGGGTTCCGTCCATTCCGGGTGAGGCTCGAATCGCGCCCACGGATATTGTTCGAGCAGTTTCTTGCCGAGTCCCAGTTGGGTGGACCCAGGGTAGTTCATGCCCTCCTTCCATGTGGTCAGATCATAGTTCCTCGCCAAGCCGGGATTCCCTTCCACGCTGGCGTGCCAGACGCCCGCCGCGCCGTAGGTGAGGCCCGCGGAGCCGCTGAGCATGCTGCCCCAGAACACATAACGCTGTACGTCCTGGAAGGCGGTCTGCATGTGGCCTTCATAGCAGTACTCGCCGATCATCACGGGCATGGCGGGCGTACGCGCGTACGCGGCCTTGAGCTTCGGAATGGCGCCCGTCGCAGAACTCCAGTCGCCGTGCCCGGTCTGGAGCATGTCAAAATCAATCACGCCCTCATCCGTGACGGAGTTCCGGCCTGAATGGTGAGGGTGCATGGTCGCCGGGCGACGATACGAATCGGTCTTGCGAACATGCCGTGCCACCTCGGTCCACAGGGGACCTTCGGATTCCCCTCCAATGATCCAGATCGTCGGATAGGCGCCATAGCGAGCAATCAGGTGCCGCCAGTGCCGCTTGAGGCCCTCGACGCCGGCCAGTTTCATGCCGTCACAGTCGCCGCGGCCCCAACCGCCAACAATCGCGGGGACAATCCCCGCTTCAACCAGATGCTGAATACGCTGATCGGCAAAGTCGAAATAGGCGGGATTCACCCGGCTGAAGTCCCGCGTCTCGTAAGGTTTCCCGCCTTCGTTCTCCCACCGGTCTTCAAACGCGCCTTCATCGGGGTACGGCCCGCAGACAATCTGCACGACCGTGAATCCCTTGGCTTTGCGGTCCGCTGTGAGCTCCTGAAATCCGTCCCAAGTCATCCGCTTGCACAAGTTCTTCCACCAGGTGTCGCCGAGCCAGTAGAATGGCGCGCCGTCAGCGTGTTCGAAATGTCGTTGGTCTTTGGAAACGCGAAGGGCCCCGTGCCTGTAGAGCGGGTTGTCTCCCGTATAGGGCTTGACCTCGACGGTTCCCGTGACGTCATGCAACGCCGCGTCGCCCGTATCGCTGCAGATCGTGCGATAGTGGTGCGTGCCCACCATAGCCGATGCATAGCGCACTTTCCATTGGTTGCCTCCCGCCCAGAAGCCCGGCATCGTCTTCGCCACACCCGCTGGGTCCGTGAACACCACGTCGAGCGCAATCTCTACGAACGGGTTCGGATGGCTCTTGCCCGCCTGGAACGTGATTTCCGCGGCTACGTTCATGCATGCTTCCTTTCGGTCTGCTGCTGGGAGCGTCTTGCCCTGCTCCGCCACAGCTCCAGCGCCTTCCCCCGCGTTGGCCAGGCTGATCATTCCTGCCGCTACTGCCGCGACCAAGGCGGCCAACTCTGCCGAGAGTCTTCTCATCCCGCATTCCTCCCGTCGCCATCCAGTTCGCGCCATCCCCTCAGGGCGCAGGTCTTTCGCCTCTCGGCTTCAACCTGTGTTTCTGCGTAAGGCCGTCGAGCATCATGGTGACCAGCGTGCTGCTCATGCAGTAGTCCTTGATTCCCAGCGGAGCGCCCGAGACCGAGTCGTAGTGTTCACTGATACCGTTCTTGATCGCGTTGGCAATGGTCTTGTCCGCGATGTCAGCGGCAAGATCCGCGTGGCCGTAAGCGGCCAGCCCGCTGGCGATCTGGTAGTTGGTCGAGGGCCAGACATCGCCGCGCCAGAAAGCGTCGGACTTCCAGCGTTTGTCTGTGCGATCCACGGTCGGCACAGGCAGCGGCGTCTGCCATGCGGGCGTGCGCAGGACCTCCGCCATGCGCTTGGCCATCTCCTTGGTGGGAACGCCGGCCGTCAACGGAATCCAACTGCCGATGGTCGCCACCGGGATCTTCTCGAGAGAGTCGCGCTTGACCGCCAGGAAAGTTCCCGCCTTTTCATCCCACATATGATCGCACATGGCCTTGACGGCTTTCTCGATTCGTTGCGTGCGTCGCGCCGCCATGGCCGCGTCCCCCGCGATAGTCGCCAACCGCGCCAGGCTCCTCTCGCCCAGAATCAGGTAGGCCGTGTTGCCCGCCATGCAGATATCGCCGTACCACGCGCCTTCGTTCGGTCCTTTGCGCGTGGGGTGAGGCGTCAGTTTCAGGTCGTCCATGGCACAGTCGTAGTCGAACGTCTCCCACCGCGCGTGCTGAAGGATGCCGCTGTACGAGCCGACCGCGATCAGCCCGATGTCGGTAACATCTCGTTCGCGCCAGAACCAGTCATGGAACCGTTCGAGCCGCCCAAGACATTGGCTGAGCAGTTCCTTGTCGCCGTTATGCTGGTAAATCCGTTCCACGCCCCATGCCAGGATGGGGATCTGCGAGAACTGGCGGACCTCCTGCGGCGCAGTCTTGATGGCAACAGTGACCATATCGTGGGCGTACGCCGGCCTCTGCTGGTTCCATCGGTCTTGGAAATCCCAATAGTTCTGGAATATGTCGCGGATGACGTTCTTCTTATCGGGCAGGAGGCTCAACAGATCGACGACGAACATGGTGTCCCAGATCCACTGGCCCTTGTAGTACGGCCCGCCCGGCTGAACCCAGGTGTGCTTCAAGGGTTCGACCGGCGTCCGGAGCTTTTCCAGAATGCATTTGTCAAAGACGCGCTGTGTCAGTGAGAGGACCTCCGCGTCATCCGATTCGAGGAGGTCTCGGATGTCTGTCGTCTTCTCGTCTGCGGCAATGACCAACTGTCCGAGCCAAGGCGATAGTGTTATTCCGCTACTGGCGATTTTAAGGACTCTGCGTCGATTCATTGGGCATTTCCTGGAAGTAGCTTTTTGAGCAGTTCTCCATTCAACTCTGCCTGGGGTGCGAAGGCCGGAGAGTTGACATACCGCAGCAGGCTGTGCATCAGTTGGCGCGCCTCGGGATGGTCCTGGAGGGCCGGCAGGTCGCTCACGCAGACCAGCAGCCTGCCCCGGCCGACTTTCGTCTCGAAGAGCAGGCCCAGCTTGTGATTCCGGGCGAAGTTGTCGATGACATGGATGATCGGGCGGTAGTCGGCCGGGGTCTCGTCCAGGATGATCGGCCGGGCGTTCTTCACGATGCGCCACCACTGCCAGTTGCTGTGGAACTCGGTGGGGAACGCCGCCAGCGCGGGGTGTTTCGGGTCGCAGAGGAATCCCTGCGTGCCCGGCGGCGGTTCGATCCCGCGTTGCTGGGCGCCGCGCGCGAACATGGGCCAGCACCAGAAGTCGGTCTGGAACGCGCCCTTCACGCAGTGCTTGAGCTCGTCGTGCCGGGGGAACAGCAGGACCTTGCCGCCGCCGTCCAGACGCGCTTGCGCCGCCGCGTCCAGGCGGTCGCGGATCACGACGTCCGCGGGCGCGCCCGTGTCGACCTTCGGCGGATAGACCCAGATGTCATACCGGTTGCGGTAAGCGGTTCCCTCGACAGCCGCCGTGACGGTCAGCTTGTTCGGCGCCCGGAACCGGTCGAGGGGAACGCGGATCCGGCCGACGGGAAACACCTCGCCCTGCCGGACCGTCATCGGCCCCAGCGTGCCGGAGGCGACCGCCGGCCCCTCGCTGTCGCCGACCGTCCAGGTCACGCGGGCGTCGGGGATGTCGGCCGCTCCGTAATGCGCAATCTTGATTTCTCCCGCAAACGTTTCCTTGGTAGTCCAGGTGTACTTCTCCATCAGCAGCAACGGCACGGTCTCGCAGCAGAACTGCCGCCACGCCTCGGGAGCGATGAGCCCCTTCGATTCCATGAACACGTTGAGCATCCCCACCAGGGCCGTCCCCTGGCCGGAGAAGTCCTGCAAGTCGAGCAACTGGAAACCGGAGAAGCCGGGCGTCCGCAAGGCGGCCTCGATGTCCTCGCGGTGGCAGATGACCGACAGGGCGCCGGAGGCCCGCATGAAGTCGTGCGCCAGGTCCAGCATGTGGGCATCCTTCAGCCGCTCGCGGAAGATCTCCAGGTTCCGGGCCTTGAGCACGCCGGTGTACCTGGGGATCTCGCGGAAGTCGGGCGTCACCTCGAACTCGCCGATCTCGTGGCTGATGACGGGCGCCGGCACATCCTGGATGGACTGGCTGTAGTCGACCCGGGTCGAGGGCGGCCGGTAGTCGATGTGCCCATAGGGATAGTCCGCCGAGAAGAACGCGCCCCGCACGGGAAGCTCCTTGCCCGTCTTGCCCGTGACCCAGAAGTCGTCCCCCTCGGCAAAGCTAAGCGCCCAGTGCATGTTGTTGCACCCCTGGGCGTAAAGCCGGCGCGGGTCGGTCTTCCGGAAATGGGCCACCATGTCGTACATGGCCTCGTTGCGCCCGAGCTCGTTCCCGAGGGTGAACATGACAAAGGACGGGTGATTGCCGTAGTATCTGAAGATCAGCTCGCCCTCGCGCTTCAGGTACTCGCTCAGGCTCTTCTCCGAAGCGGTCTCCCCGGCGTGGAGGTAGTCGATGTTCCAGACGGCGGCCTCCTGGCTTTCGGGAAACCGGCCGAAGTTGCTCCGCTTGTTGGGCAGCTCCGGCGCGAGGTACAGGCCCAGCTCGTCGGCCGCTTCCAGGGCCGCTTCCGGCGGACACCACGAGTGGAAGCGGTAGTGGTTGATGCCGTAGGACTTGGCGATGCGCAGCAGCCGGATCCACTCGGCCTTGTCCATGGGCGGGCAGCCGGTGGCGGGGAAGAGGCAGCAGTCGAGCTTGCCCCGGAGGTAGGCCGTGCGACCGTTGATCGTCAGCCGTTTCCCGTCGCGAACGAACGTGCGCATCCCGAAATTCACGACCCGGTCGTCGCGACACGGCACGTCCCCGGCCCGGGCCTCGAGCGTGACCTGAAGACGGATCAGGGCCGGATTGAACTCATCCCAGAGAGGGACTTCGGTTCCGAGCTTGTAGGTGAACTCGATCAGATTCCCCCGGTTGGGCACATGGATTTCTGTCGATTGCGGAGGGAATTGGATCGACTTCGGTACTTTCCAGCTTTCGCCGGCCACCGTCATGGTTCCCGTTGCGGGCGCTCCGGACGCATTGCCAATCATGGCCCGGATGGTCGCCTGGTGGTTATCGACATCCGGATAGACCTGGAGATGGTCGATCCAGACGTGATCGGTGGCACGAAGTTCCATCCTGCCGATGATACCGTTCCAGTTGGTCTGCGTCCGCTCATCGAGGGCGTGGGGCGCCGCGCCGATGGGCGGCAGCCGGGCGTTGTCGACCAGGACGGTCAGGGCGTGCCGGCCCGGCGTCATGGCCGCCGTGACGTCGAAGACCTGGGGGGCGCTGAGCGTGTCTTCCCAGCCGCAGAACGTCTCGTCGACCCACACCCGCGTGTTCTTGGTCCGCTCGAGAAAGAGGGTGATCCGCTTGCCCTTCCAGGCCTCCGGGATGGCCACCTCGCGCTGATACCAGGCGGGGCCTTTCCAGTACCAGACCCGGGAAAGGCGATCGACCGCCCTTTCGTCCTTGAACACGCCCTTCTGGTTGGTGTCGGTCGTGCCGGGGAGTGTCACCGAGTCGTCCAGCTTTTCGGCGAACCACTTCTTCGCGGTGCCGACGTTTTCGGGATCGAGCCGAAACCGCCAGGTGCCGGCCAGAGAGACGGAATCCTCCTGATGGCCAACGGTTGCACCGAAAACATGCGCCACGCCCAGCAGGGCAGGCAAAATGAACCTATGTGTCATGGTTTGCATGTAATCGGCCTCTTCATTTCTCCGCCCCAAAATCACCCGGCCGGAGCATACGAGATTGACCTTTATCCAGCGTCAACTTACTGGTGCCTTTCCCGCAGCGAACCGCCACCTTGCCGGGTTCGTTGAAAATCCCGCGCACTACGGCTTGAGTCAAGGCACCGTCTTTCCATTCCATGTCCACCTCGTATCCGCCGCGAGCGCGCAGGCCTTTCACCTTGCCGGTCGGCCACGCCTTCGGCAACGCCGGTAGAAGATGGATGGTTCCCAAGTGCGACTGTACCAGCATCTCGCACACGCCCGCCGCGTACCCGAAGTTGCAGTCGATCTGGAAAGGCGGATGGTAGCCCCATAGGTTGGGGTACACGTTGCCCTTGATGAATTCGCCGATCAGCTTGTAGGCGCGGTCTCCATCTTGAAGGCGCGCCCAGATGCAGATCTTCCATGCCTTGCTCCAACCGGTGGCGCCGTCGCCGCGTGCGTTCATGGAGACTTTGGCCGCCTCGGCCAGTTGGGGCGTGGGCAGCGGCGAGATCTGACGCCCCGGATGAACCGCGATCAGATGCGAGAGGTGCCGGTGCTGGTCTTTCGGATCATCCAGATCCTCGGCCCACTCCTGCAACTGGCCCCACTTCCCGATTTGCGGACCGAGCAGGCGATTCTTCATATCGGCCACTTTCGCGCGGTATTCAGGGTCCACACCCAAGGCTTCGGATGCCTCAATGAAGTTACTGAAAAGATCCCACGCCAACTGCTGTTCGTAGGAATTGCCCTCGGCGAAGGGACCATGTTCAGGCGACTGGCTCTTGGGGCTGACCAGCTTGCCGTCAGGCCGCGCCCTCAGCGAGTCCTCCCAGTACTCGCAGAGTTCCTTCATCACCGGATAAGCCCGGGTCCGCAGGTATTCCTTGTCCTGCGTGAAGGCGTAATGGTCCCACAGGTTCTGGGCCGCCCAGGAAGCATCGCCGGGCACCCAGTGGTAGGTGGCGCCGCCAAAAATGCCGTTCTCGGAACGCGTTGCCCAGCCCCGGACATTGAACTCTTTCCTGGTCGCTTCCCGTCGCACGTCGCGGATGGAGTTCACCCATTCCGCGAGCGGAAGGAAGCATTCGGAAAGATTGGCTTGGTCAACAAACCAGTAATTCATCTCCACGTTCACATCCGTGTGATAATCGGAACGCCACGGTGGATTGTTGTAGGTGTTCCACACTCCCTGCAGGGTGGCGGGCATGTCACCGGGCCGCGAACTGCTGATCATGAGGTAACGCGCGTGCTGAAACAACGTTTCCTCGATGTCGGGATCCGGCTTGTTCTGCCGGTAGGCCGACAACCGGTCCGCGGTCGTGAGGTTCCTTGTTTCGGCATCGGTGGCGCCCAACTCCAGTGTCACGCGGTTGAACAGATGCTGGTAGTCCTTTACATGTTCCGCCAGCAGGTCATCGAAAGACCTCTTCGATGCTTCTGCGAGTCGCTCCGAGATGCGCCGGCGAGGATGCTGTTGCTTCCAGCCCTTGTCACGCTGGTTGAGGTAGTCGGTTCCGGCATCCAGCAGGATGACCAGACCGTCGCAGGCCTTGAAGGATATGATCCCGTTTGTCGCAGTGATCGAACCTCCTTCGTTCAGGACCAGTGTCCGGGCTTCATAATTCAAACCAATCTTCCCGCCGAGTGCGCCGGAAAAGGCGATAGTGTTGCCGACCGCGTTTGTATCGCCCTGGTGGGCATCCTTGAGGGAGATCGTCCCAGTATAGGCGCCATTCTTGTCGGCTGTGAGACGGAAGACCAGCACATTGGCCGGATGGCATGCAAAATACTCGCGCCGGTAACGGACGCCTGCCAGTTCATAGCTGATGGTGTGGAGCGCCTTTTCGATATCCAGCTCGCGCCGGTACTTGCTGCCGGCCGGTGAGGCGTCCGCGTGGCCTTCAAGCGTGATGAACATGTCCCCGAAATTCTGGTACGCTCCGGTATTCTCCTCGTCACCGATCCACAACGTGTCTTCGTTGAACTGGATATGCTCTTCAGCCATTCCGCCGTAGACCGTACAACCCAGCCGGCCGTTGCCGAGCGGATAGACGGATGAGCCCCACAAGTGCTGGAAATACTTGATGGGTTTCGGCTGGTTCGGCAGGATGACCACCGGCTTGTCTGCCCACAAGACACGCTTCAAGGGGGCGTTCTGCTCTCCCGCAGCGGCAGTCCCGCACGCCGGCAGGATGGACAGAAGAGCCGTTACTACGATCGTCAATTGCCCGATTTTCGTAGTTGTCTCCACTTTAGACGCTCCTCCTTCGCTCCATTGTCATAAGACTGCTTTCTCGCCTTCACCTCCGTTGGCGGGGTTTGTCTACGCCGGGCGGCTCGGCGTAGTTCATAGCTTTCACTTGGGCGTCGAACTCCGCACTCAGTTTCGCCGTCAGGGCAGGATCTGAGACGAGGTTCTTCAACTCGTAGGGATCGACGGCAAGGTCGAAGGCTTCGGTCCATTCGTCGTGGCCGGGGTACTTCACGAACTTCGCGCTGACCGTGCGGACGCCAACCATGGTAGGGACGATGACATCCTCCTCGTAGAAATACTCGGCCAGAAATGACTGGCGCCAATTCGCCGGTGTCTGCCCGGCGGCGAGCGCTTTCCAACTCGTGCCCTGCATCTCACGCGGTACGGGCACGCCGGCAAGATCCAGGAACGTCGGAGCCAGATCAATGTTGAGCACCATTTCATCAACGACCCGACCCTTGCCGAACAGGCGGGGATAGCGCACGAACATCGGGATGCGGAGCGACTCTTCGTAAAGTGAGCGCTTGTCCCCGAGGCAATGTTCGCCGAGATAGTAGCCGTTGTCGCTTGCGTACACCACGACGGTGTCTTCGGCGAGGCCGAGGTCGTCGAGGGCGTTGAGCAACTTGCCTAGATTCTCGTCGGCGCCGGCGACATGGCGGAGGTAATCCAGATGAACGGCGTTGGAAACCAGGCCTTGGGGCTGCTGGCCAGTCGCCGGATCCGGCGCGCGATAGATCGGGGGGACGCCGAAGTTCGGCGTGGGGCGGCTCTTTTCGCCGTCATACAGGTTGCGCAGGCGTTCGGGAAGGTTCTGGCCCCCTCGCGGGGTATGCGGGCTCTTAAAACCAACGACCACCGAGAACGGCCGGTCACGATTCTGCTTCATCCACTCGATCGCGTAGGCCGTGCTGACGTCGTCAACCCAGCCCTGGGTCGGCGTGGACACGCCGTTGATCTCGACCGGGCAGTCCTGGTAGCGCCCGTGGCTGATGAAACTCGCGGAGTAATCGAAACCGGGACGCTGGCCGCGCTGGTTGCCCATGTGCCACTTGCCAATGTAGGCGGTCCGGTAACCGGCGGCGCGGAGCAGCGTGGCATGTGTGACAGAGTTTTCCGGGAAAGGCGTATGGTTGTTGGTGATGCCGTTGAGGTGGTTATAGCGGCCGGTAAGGAACGAGGCGCGGCTCGGGGAGCAGAGCGAGCACGTCACGAAGGCGTTGCGGAAGCGCACGCCCTCGGCGGCGAGGCGATCCATGTTTGGCGACTTGAACCACGGGAACCGCGCACGCTCGCCCTGCTCGCGCTGCACGACGCCCATCGCGTCCCAGCGCTGGTCGTCCGTATATACGAACAGGAAGTTGGGTTTGCGGTCGGCGGCGTGTGCTGCAGCAGCGCAGACGAGCACTGCGAGAAGCCAAGCGGCAGCGCGGCAACGGAGTGAAGAGACGGTTGTGATGTTGATGGTCGCCTCCATCTACTTGTTCTTCAGCAGCTCGACCATGGTCTTGCCCATGGCTTCGCTGACGTCCATATAGGTTTCAGCGTTCCCGCCGTAGTGGCTGTTTCCGCTGCCGCCATGAGACAAGGGGTTGGAATAGACAGTAGCCACATTGCCTTTGAACTCCGGGTGCTTGCCGCTACTGCCGTCAACCGCGAGCTGGGCCTCGAGCACCTTCCCCCCACTGCCCCCGCAGCCCTTCGTGGCTTCGCCCAAGGTGGCAAGAACGAACTTCGCGTCAGGAGCATTGAAGTCCTTGCGCAGTTGCTTGATGAAATTAACGAGATTCTGCTCATATCGACTCGCATGCACGGCGTTTCCGCAGTCCTTTTCGCCTTGCCAGAAGAAGAAGCCAGCGACCTCGTACTTCGTCGCTCCCGGGTAGTACTTGCCGAGGTCAGCCAGCACGGCTTTGGCATAGGAAACATCGTCGTCGTACTGCTTGCCGGCATACCAGCCGATCGGCTTTGGCTCCGTGCCCTTGGCCCAGGAGTCCGGAGAGTCCTTGTAGCCTGCGTAGATCTTCCCATCAGCCTCGAACCGCTCACTGCCCGGAGGCAGTAGATCCCAACCCAGGCTCCGGTTGCCGATACAGCTCTTGAGGATCATGACGGGCGCGTCTACGGCGTTCCCCACATAATGTCCGATTCCGTACTCCGGGCCGATGGTGCCGCCCTTGATGCCCATCCATTCGTTGTTGAAGAGCTGCATCCCGCCGCCTCTGCCGGACATGACGCGCACAAAGCGGACATCCTTCCGCTCTGACCACTTGCCCGCGTCATCCACGAGATAGGTATATTTATTCTTGGTCTTCACCGCATTCTCAAGGGAACCTTCCCCGCCGGTGATTTTCCCCATGCCAACCATGTTGGACTGGCCCATCAGGATGAAGACCTGGACCGGCTTGGTCATGTCTGCCGGCTTGCCATCGGGTTTCTGCAATGGGTTTGACGGTTCGGCTGCGCCGGTGCGGAGCAACACCAACGCCATTGCAACTGCAACAGACGAAAACAGGGATTTGCTTTGCTGGTTTCTCATGATCATGGTTTGCCTTTCTTCTTTGGTCAAAACCGTTGGTGTTTCGAGCGGTTGACGCTGCGTTACTTCATCATCGCCACCATCGTTTCAGCGAAGCCCTTGCCGATCTGGGCCATGATCTTGGCGGAGCCCATGTAGTGAAAATCAAAGTTGGACGTGCTGTTCTTGAGGATCTGCAGTTCGCGTGGGGTGAAGGTTTCCGCGTAGAGTTTGTCCTCGTCCGCTTTGCCGTTTTCGCGAGTCAGCGTGCCCGCCTTCACCTGCTTGTTGATCTCATCCACTTTCGGCTTGATCGTCTTTTCCTTGGCTCTCAATTCGACCACCTCCATGTCCCAGTAGTTCTCGGTCAGAACGGCGGCAACGGTGCCCTTAAATTCGGGCATAGCAGCAGGCGCGGCCATTGCCAGACGGAAGTTCTGATGAACGCCTCTATACCTCTCCTGGTCCGGCGCATACTTCTCTACAGGACCTCCGACGCCCAAGACACCAATCACAAAAGGCAGCTTCGGCGCCGAAAGGTCTTTGCGTACGTCGCGGATGAACTGCGCCAGCACTGTGCTGTACTGATCGTAGCCGCCCGGTTTATCTCGATTGGGATAGGTACTCCCATCAACCATGTCATTCCAACCCTGGAGCCAGACAAAGCCGGCCATCTCATAGCCCTGCTGGGGGTCGTAGTCCGGGGAAATGCGCTTGATGTCTGACAGCACCTTCTTCACGTGCTCAACCATCAGGCGGTAGCATTGCCCCGTCGCCTTCGCCTTATCGGCTTTGATCTGCTCAATATCCTTGCCTTGCTTCTTCCACCCCTCCAATTGTGCTTCGCTGAACTCGTAGGGCCCGCTGCCGGGCGGACGAAAATCGGTGTTAAGGCTTTTGCCGCCCCACGCGGTCTTGATGATCACGATCGGTTCATTTAGCAACTTCTCCATATAGATTCCAAACGTGAACTCAGGTCCGATCTTCGGGCCTCCCTTTTGCGCGCCGAAGCCGGCGGTCAACTTGCCGACCTGCTCTTCGTCGGCACAGCCCATCGAAGAGATCCAAACCCTCTCGCACACTCGCGGGGTGCCGTCGGCGTTGCGCATCTCCTTGAGGATGGGTGCTGTCTTCGGGTCCAAGTCCATCGTGTCAAAGGTGCGAACGTGCGCATGGCCCTGCATGTTGGATTGGCCCGCCAGAACGAACACCTTGACCGGCTTCTTTTCGGCCGCGGACGCGCTGGCAAAACTCATCGCCGCCACCGCCAGCAGGTGAAGCGCTCCGAATCGGCTTGCTCTTTTCATCGCCATTCTCCCGGGTTGGATCACTCCCATCACTTCAGCGGCTTCAGGGTGAAGTCCTTGATGGTTACTCCGCGACTTCCGTCTTGGATTGCAAAGTGAAGCACATTCTTCCCGTCGATCAGGGAGAGTTCGACCGGCTGGGTCTGCTGCCACATGCCGCACGTGTAGGGCGCCGCAATTTCAACCGGCGCTTTGGCATCGTTTGCCTGGACCAGGAACTTCTGCCCCTCTTGCACCGTCACCGCCCGCCCGGTCAGCGCATACTTGCCGGCATGCGGCGCCTCAAATTCGTAATCAGCCTTGAAACCGCCGCTGCAGTGCAATTGCATCCCGCCAGAAAAGCTCTTCATGGACACGAAGCTCCCCGTCGGTTTGCTGCTATGGCCCACTGCCGGAATCGTGATGACCGCGTCCTGGCCGATGACGATCTTGCGGTCCGCCTCCGACAGCTTCGCCTGCTCAACCTTCTCTGTTTCTTTCGACTCATTCGCTTCAGCAAGTTCCTGACCAAGCGGGCCCAGATCAACGGCCTTGGCGGCGGCTGCAATCGCCTGGGCCTGGTAATGCGCCATGCTGCTCCAGAAGCCGCCGTCAATAGGCTTGCGGTCGTTGTACGCCTGCTCGCCAAGGACACAGCTAGTCCACTGTGCCCGCAACACCTTCAGGTAATCCTGCGGCACGGCCCGCGCCTGCGTTTCCAGCAGAAAGTCCGTTCCGCTCCGCGGAGCACCATCCTTATCCCACCAGCTGTACTGGTAGCCCGCGCCCAGGTTGACCAGCCAGCCTTTGGGCGTCCAATGACTCAATGCGGCATGAGCGTGTTGGGTCACGCCCCAAGTCGGAATGCCGAAGCTCCGCAGGATAAACCGTCCAAAGAACGCGCGCCGACCGCACACGCCCCCATCCTTGATGATATTCTGATAGTTATGCAGTGATGGGAGATCATCCTTTACGTTCTGCGACCCGTACCTGACTTCGGTCCTGACGGTTGCCGAATACCGCCAGCCATAGTCCGGGTTGTAGATATGGTCGGGCCGGTAATTCCGAAGCATCTCGCGCCCCCAAGCCAGCACATGATCCGGAGCATCGCTATTGACGATCATGCGGTACTCCCAGACGGAAAAACCCTTGAACGCCGGATCCTGCTCGCCAGCGAGGAAAGCCTTCTCATAGTGCAGGTAACGTTTCACCGGATCCACGGTGGCCGGAGCATCGGTCTGGGCCTTGGGGTTGCTCTGCGCAACCGGCACCGCATGCTCCAGGCTGGTGCCCAGCGCCAGGCACTGCAGGGTGCCCTCCCGGACCTTCGCGCTTGCCTTCTGGATGTCCGTGTAGAGCTGCATCGCTTGCCCATACTTGCCGGCTTTGGCCCCACCGGCCTCGAGCATCTGCTTCATCAGTGTGGTGTCGGCCAGTAGCTTCTCCACCAGGGCTTCCTGGTCCTTGCCCTGCTGGGCGAACTCCGCCAACCCTCGCGGCGTCGCCTCGGCCAGCACGGTGCATTTGACGAGCTTCGCGTCCAGTTTGTCGCTGGCCAGGAAGGGATCTAAGTCCGTCAGGAGCGCCTTGGCTGCCGTAAGCTCATTGGTTTGCGCCTGGGCCAGGGCCGCCTGAGCCTTCTGGTTCGCCTCAGTCAATCGGGGATCTTCGAGCTTTGCCTTGTCATACGCTTCCTGACGCTCCTTGAGTGCTTTGATGCCGTCTTCCTTGTTCGCCTGCCACTTGGCCAGCTCTTTCTTCGCGGCTTCACGTTCAGCCTCCGTGCTCGCCTTCTTCAGCGCCGCCTCCGTTTGTGCAATGCCCTTCTCGGCGCCGCCGATCCACTTGCCCTTCGCGTGGTCCACCAAAGCTTTTGCCTCTTGAAGTTTATTCAGAGGCTGCTGCGCCGCATTCGCCCCTGCCGCCGCCTTCTTGACCGATTCACGTTTTTCCTGGAAGGCGGCTTTCTTTTGCTCGTCCACGACCGGCACGGCTTTGGTGATCTCCGCCTTCAAGCCCTGGAGCATATCAGTGTATCGGGCAAACAGCTTCTGCCCGGCCTCGGTGAGCGGCGTCTCCGGGGGTGCTTTCTCGGCCGCCGACACGTTCAAGAGGCTGACTGTAACGACGACGGCAACAAGGGATAAGATGACTCGCTGCGGGTTTACCGTTGTCATGAGGGACGCTCCTGCTGGATGTCGTTGCGCGGGGCTGGCGCTTTCCAGGAATCGACTTGCCCTCGCCGCTGTTTATTTATACAAGACAAGAGGCCCGTTCGCAGAACAAACTTCATTGATTTGGGGACAGTACGGACAGTACCGAATATGCCGCGACCGCCACGCGTACACTGACAAGGTTGGCTGCCGCTGCCGGGTGGAACGACCATGGCGGCGGCGCACCATACAACACGGGGGGCTTGGCAGTGAGGCCATGGACGGTTCTTTGCGGCGCGGTGCTGGCGGTTGCCGGACAGTGGTTTCATCTGGCCGTGGCGGTGGGAGATAACGGATGCACCCTTTACGTGGATGGAAGGAGAGTCGCGGACAAGCAGGGCGCTCTGCACCCCGACGATCTGCGTGCCACGAAGGGGTATCTCGGCTACGGGATGGGGGGTGGCTACATGGCAGGTCGGCTCAGCTCGGTGGCGTTCTTCACACGAATGCTGACCGACGCCGAGATCGCCACTCTCAAGGAGAAGGGCCAGTTGTAGCCGGCCCCCGGACGCAGTCAGCCGAGAGCCCAGTGCCCCCCGGCCGCCGGCGGACGGGATCCCAAGGTTGGCCTCCCGATGTGTCGAGAGCAACTGACCACGTGGATTCCTTTTCCGAGGCGCTGTTGCTGTGCTGTCGCCGGCATATACTGGTTCAACGCAGTCAGGCAGACCGCGCCACATTCAGGACACGTGCCGCGCGACGCCGACAATAGCAGGGGATGCGGCTGATGAAACCGATACAGAACTGTGCTCGTGTATTGTGTTTCCCGCTGATTGCGCTGGCGGTGTGCACGGCCGGCGAAGAGAGCCTCGACCAGGTGCTCGGGCGATCGCGCGTCAAGGGCGGCTTCTGCGTCATTCTGGGCGCCACGGAGCCGGCGTTTTCCGAGCGCCTGTCACGCCAAGGGCCGTATGTCGTGCATTGGCTGCTGACTGATCCCGTGGCGGTCACCCGCGCTCGCGAGGCGTTGAGTGCGGCGAAAGTGTACGGGCAGGTATCCGTGGAGCAGAGCGAGGGCGCAGCCTTGCCCTACGCGGACAACCTCGTCTCGCTGCTGTTGGTCCTGGATGCAAGCATGGCGGGCAAGGCTGAATGGCTCCGCGTGCTGCGACCGGACGGCGAGCTGATCGTGCGGCAGGGGAATGAGTGCACCTCGCTCATCAAGCCGCGCGCCGCCGGCATGGACGAATGGACGCACTGGCGGCACGGGCCCGACCGGAACTCGGTGTCTCTCGACAGCCTCGTGGACCTGCCTGCTCGCGTACAGTGGATAGCCACCAGCAAAGCCCCGACCGAGCGTGCCCACGTTGTACTCACGAACGGGCGCTTTTTCGCGCAAGACCGTGACAACACGCTGATCGCCCGCGATGCCTTCAACGGCCTGCCGCTGTGGCGAACCACGGTGCAGAAGGGCAATGAGTTTGACTGGGAGTACGCGGTCAAAGTTGCCGCGCTGATCGTCGCGAAGGGCGAGCGGGTATACTGTCTGGCGAGCGACGGCAAGGTCAAAGCGCTCGACGCCGCCACAGGCAGGCCCGTCATAACCTACGAAGACGCCGGCAAGCCTTATGACATCCTCCTGGTGGACGACGGCGCCTCCAAGCTCGGGACACTGGTGCTGGTGAGCAAGAATAGCGTGCGGGCGCTGGATGCAGACAGCGGCAAGCTGCTGTGGAGACATCCGGGCGAGGGTCTGCACACGACCATCGCGTGCGGCTACGCCATCTTCTCCATCGAGGGCGATGACCGCGCCGGCGCGACGAGCGGCACGATCTCCGCGCGGGCACTGCTGACGGGCGAGTTGCTGTGGAAGAAGACCTATGATTGGGCACGCAGGACGGAACGAGGCGCGTTCGGCTACGACAGGCTCTTCTACGAGGTGCGGCGCTCCTACAACTGGCAGAAACTGTACAAAGAGCAGCCCGGGCTGCAAGCCCAGGAGAACTACGACGTGGTCATCGCCGCCAAGACCGGCGAGGAGATCCAGCGGATGAGGGGCTTGGGCACGTCGGCGCGGCACGGCGAGTTCCGAACGGCGTTCTGGCACAAGGAGCGGATGATCGCCGAAGCGCACTCACGGGAAGGACTGAGTCTCGCCGTGTACAAGCTGGATGACTTCAGCAAACCGGCTGAGGTCTTCAAGGCGAACTACGTCGGGGATCGCGGCTTCGGGCACTGCTATCCGCCCGTCTTGACCGACCGCTTCTACATCAACGGGCAGTTGAATTTCACGGACCTGGAAACGCACAAACAGGTCTCCAATCAGATCACACGCGGCGCGTGCAACACGGCACGGCCAGGCTACATACCCGCTTACGGGATGATTTACACATTCCCCAAGCACTGCCTGTGTTTCCCGATGCTGGACGGAAACGTGTGCTTGGCGCCAGGCTACAAGGATGCGCCTCCAGAAAGCAGCGCGTTGGTCAAAGGCCCCGCCTGGCCCGCGACACCGGCCAGCGCGGGCAATCCGCAGGGCTGGCCTACGTTCCGCCACGATGCATGGCGCAGCAGCGGGACGGATGAGGCCGTGCCCGCAAAGCTTGAGACACTGTGGACGGCGGAGATCAGCGCTCCCGACTATGCCAAGGCTCTCGCGGCCGACTGGGACGACAATCCGTGGACCGCAGGCGTGATCACTGCGCCAACAATCTCGAACGGTCTCGTCTACGTAGCCCAGTGCGACGCGCACAGGCTCGTAGCGCTGGACGACAAGACGGGCCGGCCAAAGTGGCAGTTCGTGACCGAGGGCCGGATAGACGGACCACCGACGCTGCACCAAGGCATGTGCCTGTTCGGGTGCCGCAACGGCTGGGTGTACAACCTTCGGGCGGCAGATGGCGTGCTAATTTGGAAGCGGCGTATTGCGCCCTATGAACGGCGCATTCTCAACTACGGACAACTCGAATCGCCCTGGGCCGTAGCCGGCAGCGTGCTGATGGTGGACAACCTCGCGTATGTCAGCGCGGGAATCCACCCGAACGCGGACGGCGGGATTCGCGCCGTGTGCATCGAGCCGCCCACGGGACGGATCGTGTGGCAGAGCAAGTTCGAGGACCTCGGTTACACCACGCCGTGGCCCGCGCCATATCAACTGGACAAAGACAGAGACCCGTGGCGTTCGACCTTTGTGGTCGAGTACCGCTACTGTGGGCTGCCGGTGCGAGACGGTGGCTCAGTTGCTGTGTCGCGTTGTCTGTTTGATCTGGGGACAGGCAAGGCCGATCTGCAGAAGACGAACGGCTTCTACCACATCCCAGAGACAGGCGTGTACATGCCTCGCACGGCCTGGCGCTACGGCAACGAACGTCAGCTGTCCCCCGTGGCGGCGTGCCGCGGCTCGTCGCTCTTCGGCGTGGAGCCCGCCGGAGGTAAACTGTTCCGAGTGGACTTCGAGAAGGGCAAAGCATTTAATTCCGAATGGGTGCGCGTTTCGCCGGAAGACCAGAAGGCGGGGTGGACACGTGCGACGGGGAAGCTCTTCAAGTTGGGCGCGAAGTGGGCGACTGGCGGCGACGACGCGAAACAGGCGGCGGCACGAGCACTGCTGGTCGCCGGCGGAAACGTGTTTATTGCCACGCCGAAGGGCCTTTTGGCCGTCCACAATGCAGACGACGGCACGAAAATGGCCGAGAGGAAACTCGGCGAGATCGTGTGGGATGGACTCGCAGCGGCCAACGGGCGTCTTTACGTCTCAACAGCGGAAGGCAAGGTCATCTGCCTCGGCCCGAAGTAGTGCGTGGCCATGCCGACGCATGCTTGTACCGGTCCAGTTACCCCAGCTTCATCCTCTCTGTCCCCCCCGAAAAATCCCGTCCTCCTTGTACCGCAACGACTTGTGCGTTTCTTGATTCGCAGCTTCTGAGGCTAGAGCAGTTCACGAATGGGCGTGACTGCGTGGCACGGCCTTCCAGGCCGTGGCCATGGGCAAGATGCCCATGCCACGAACGCGCGACGACACATCCAACCGTGAACTGCTCTATCTTCTGGCGATGAATGCCCTCGGCGACATCTTCACTGTGGCAACGCGCTCTCATGCGCTTGGCAAGTGCTGCGCTATCTCGGCAGCTTCATCTGGCTACTGTTGCAACCCAAGGCGGTTCTGGCCGCCAGCATCCTTGCGCTGCAGAGCCAACTGGCCGTCTGCAAGCACCGCATTGATGCCGGCAAAGCTCCGCGGCCGCGCTTCAACCAGGCATTCAGCATTCTCTGGGTCAGCATTTCGCCACACCCGCGACGAAGGAGACCGAAAATCGGAAGAGATCAACGCGGAGTCGAAGACTGTTCGCAGAGTTCGAGTCTCGAATGCTATCCGGCCTGGGAATCCTTGACCTCAAAGGACTTAAAAATGGTGGAGGCGGCGGGAATCGAACCCGCCGCCACACTGCCACAACCACCGATTTCGCTTGCACTTGCAACCTTAACCATTCCCGGTTGTGCCTCGGTTGTGCCGGCAGTCTCGCTTGTCGCCACGATTCCATTGTCGGTGCCGGTGCGCAAGACTTGGCTTTCGGCGGCGGGCCTAATCGTTTCCCCTACGGCTTCAGCGAGTTCCGACAATCGGCCGGAACGTGCCAGGGCGTACGTCTTCATCGTCTGCCTAACGTCCGTGTGGCGCGCGAGTATCTGGGTCTCCTTGTCGTTTCCTCCTGCCTCCAGGACAAAGGTTGTGTAGGCCACGCGCAGAGCGTGGAAATCAACCTTGCCCCCCGGTGCCCACTTGGACAGTCCCGCAGCCTTCAAATCCCGCTCTAGGTCGCGGGCAGGTGGCTTGGCACATACAGCAGCGGCTTGGCTGGGATGTCCAAAGCCTTCCCTTTGCGACGGTAGTGCTTCTGAAACTTCTGATACAGCGCCGCCGCGGCGCCGGTCTTGGCGAATAAGGCCAACCGCTCCACCAGCCAGGACGCCAAGGGCTGAAACGTGGCCTTCCTGCCCTTCGTCCAGGCAGCTTCCAGCTTCAGTCCCTTGTGTTCCACTTCCAGGTGGTCTTCTGTCAGCGCCCGCAGTTCTCCCTTGCGCAGCCCACTGGCGAAGGCCACTTCATAGACAAGCCGGCGGTGTTCGGCACAACGTGCCAGCAAGGTTGTGATTTCTTCGACGGTGACGGCGCGGCGCATTGTTTGTGGCGTAATGTCGAATCCGGCCATGCCGTCTAGTGCCGTGCAACCAAGGGCTGAGGTGACTCAATGCGTTCCACAATCTTTTCAACGGGACACTAGTCTTCGGCGCGGCAATCCACTTGTAACGAATGGCGTCTTCCTTGGCCTGGACATGCAAGGCCAGTTTCTCGGTGTCCGGCTCCTTGTCGGTGCCAGTTCCGGTCTTCTTCCGGCCCCAACGATCCCGATACTGAAAACGCCACCGGGCGTGATAGACCGGCTCTAAACCGGCGGCTCGTGCGGCTTCAGCCAGCTTAGTTTCCGCCGCGTGGCGGCGTCCTGCTGCGCGTTCTTTCTCGGCAGCGGTTAGGACCATCCTCCGCATTGCGGGGAACGCCGCAACGGGCTTCTTCTATGTGGTCTACCCGCACAAGGACGCCGAGAAGCCGGCCACCTGTACGCAACTGGACGACGGGGCGCTCAAGGTCGTGACAGGCGAAGGAACGGACTTCTGTTTCCTCAGCGATACGCCGCTCAGCTTCAAGGGCGAGGAGGTCGTCTTCTCAGGCAACGCCGGGGCTGTGCGAGTCTTCGCGGACCGCGTGGTGCTGTGCCTGAACAGCGGGGTGGGGCAGGTGGGCTACAAAGGCTGCGTGCTCGAAGGCATCGGGCCGTTCGAGCGGACCATCGCGCTCGCCGACCTCAAGCCCGGCCTCCAGAAGGTCGAGGGAGGCTACGAGAAGAAGATCGTCAGCGTGGATCTTGGCGAAGGGATCACCGTCACGGGCGAGTTGCCCTTTGAGGCCAGGCTCGACGGCCGAGCGATTCGCATCAAGACCACTGGCCGCGCCCGCGTGCTTCTCTTGACCAAGCCTGCGTGGATGGTCCGGCCCGAACTGCGCTTCGATGGCCCAGGCGGAGACCGGCACGGCCGGCAGTGGATGGCCGGCTGGACGGATGAAGCCGGGAGCGACTGGGGCCGCTGGACGCGCTGCAGGCTCATCGCCGTTTCCACACTCGATGGGGCGCACGAACTGGTCGTCAGTGATATGGTCTACCCGAAGGTCTGGGCGCGGCAGTTCACGCCGCAGTTGTCCCGGTAGAATGGCGGGAAGGAAGCCACAGTCCCGGGAGATTGGTAACGAGTCACACCAACTTGACGGCGCGAGGTTGAGTTTCGGGGGAGTTTCGTGCGCGTCCGCAAAACGGTCCCCAAACGTCCGGCATGGCGGAAGCCGCTGGACCCTTGCATGCATCGCCCAGCGTGCTATAAGCGGTTGGATAAAATCCCTACGAATTCGAGGGCTTGGTTATGGCGGACCAAGACGAGGAACAAATCAAGTGTCCGATCTGCGGCGGCACGACTTCGCCGCAATCCGCCCGCTGCGAAGTATGCGGCCTCGATATGGATTTGCCGCAGATCGAACCGAATAATGACGCCGCTGTTCAGAGTACGGACCTAAAGGAATGTCCGTTTTGCGCTGAGGTCATCAAGCGCAAGGCTATAAAGTGTAAACATTGCGGGGCCGACTTGGTGACGGCGAAGCAGGATGCGCCTGTCATTTCCCGCGCTGACGAAGTGGTGCCGCACCGGGAAAGACGTTTATGTCCGATGTGTCGGTCAGCGCAACCGGCTGTCAAGAAACGCAAAGGGTCCATATTAGTCGCGATCATCTTGCTTCTTGTGTTTCTATTGCCAGGAATCATCTACTGCATTGTTTATAGCGGCTACACTTACGAGTGTCCGGACTGCGGCTACAGGTACGGCGATGCAAGTTGACCGGAACGGGTTTCGGGTTCGCGCCCTACCCCCCAAGTCTCAAGCCTCAAGTCTCAAGCCTCGCCTCACTTCTGTTCCAGCAATAGTTTGCGATACGGCTCCTCTAGCCCGGCCTGCGCCTTGATCCTCTCAACCGTGTCGTTGTTCTTGACCTCCTCATCGAAGCTCCAGCGGCGGACGATGCCGCCGCCCTTCGCGCTCGCCACCTCTGCGGGCTTGGCCACGTGCTCCGCGATCTCCGCCTCCGGCAACGCGCGGCTGTAAAGCCCGACCTCATCAATGATGCCCTTGAAGGTGACGAAGCCGTCCTGCCGGCGGGCGATGGCCAGCGGCAGATGACCCGGCACACGCGGCTTGTTCACGGCTGTCGCGGCCACCGGCTTGCCGTCCAGATAGACCTTCAGCGTCACACCGTCGTATGTCATGGCCAAGTGCTGCCACTGGTTCAGCTTCAGCAGGCCCTTTTCGCTCCACGCCGCAAAGGAGTTCTTCTCCCCGCCGCCGATGTTCGCAAATGCCCCGGCTTTGTCGCCGTCTATCATCAGAGCGTAGTGGCCTGGCTCCCACTCGTTCTTGTTCTTGTTGACAATCCAGCGCCGAGCATCGCCGCCGCCGGGGAACTCCGGCATGTTGATCCACGCTTCCACGGTCAGTTGCTCCGGCTCAAGGTCCGCCGCGTGCGGCACCTCGACGAACGTCGTGCTGCCATCGCAAGACAGGCCGCTGCCGACCTTGCCCTTGGCCGCGACGCGGATGCCCAGGCAGTTGTCCTTCCAGGTGTGATAGTCGCGCTGGCAGTTGTTGAAGCGCACGGGGTCGCCGCTCGTGCCGTACACGACGTTCTCCTCGAACAGGAAGCCCTTGCTGCCCTCGTCCACAAAGAACCCGTTGTTCGGCGCGCCGCCGTGAGCGAACCCGCTGCGATGCACGTCATGGATCAGATTGCCGCGCATGATTGTGCCCGGTTGCAGCCCCAGCGAATACACCCCGCCGCCGTCGGCGAGGAACTTCATCACGTCGTAGATGTGATTGTGCTCCACGATGCAGCGGCACTGCGACGTCGGCGTCGTGTTCCAGCGGAAGCCGACGGACACGCCCGTATAGGGCATGTCGTGGATCTCGTTGTGCGCGATCTTCGTGTCCGCGCTGAAGGCGGCGAAGACCGCGACAGAGCCGTGGCTGAACGTGCCGCAGCGGGTAATGTGGTTGTTGAGCACGGCGTTCGCAACGGGCGCGTCCGTCGGATCGTCCCAATCGGCGTCGAGCGACCCCTCATTGCCTTTCTGCAGTTTCGCCTTTGAGCGCCAGCCGACGATGACACCGTTGCCGCCGATGTCAGTGATCTCGCAGCCGCAGACGGTGTTGCGCTGGCAGCCCGCGCCGAAACCAACGCCCGCCGAACCGGTGTGCGCGATCCGGCCTCCCTCCACCTTGCAGTCGCCGGCGTACATGAACTCGAGCGCCACAGGCGGCACGTGCGTGGGCTGCTTCATGTTCGGCCCGTAATGCCCCGCTTGGCACTCGGAATAGCCGAAGGACGGCAGTGGGAATTCCGTGTGCTCAAAGCGCAGGCCCTCAAAGCGCAGGTTGCGGACGGGCTTGTTCTTCTCGCCGGTCACCAGCACGAGGTTCTCGAGCCGCGGCGCAACGATCGCGAGCTTGTTCGGGTCCTCGCCTTCCTTCGCCATGTAGCTCAGCGTGCCCGTGGCGCGTTCCAGGCACCATTCGCCGGGCAGGTCGAGGAACACACGCGCGTTCTCCAGGCAGGTCGGCTTGCCGGGGCTGGCGCAGGTGTAGGCGCCGTGGCCGATCCAGCCGATAGGTGTGGCGGAGGTGAGCTGCTTGGCGTCCGACGAGGCAATCAGCGCGCGCGAAACCGACCAGTTCTGGAGCATGAGCAGCTCGACGTCTTTGCCGCCGAGGTCCTCCGCGGGCAGCGCTTCGTTGAACGTCAGCACCTTGCAGTCGGATGAGCACGTCTTGACAACAAGCCACTTGCCAGGGTTTGGGAAACGAGCGCGCGTGGCGCGCTGGTCGTCCACATAGAGCTGCCTGAAGAACCACTTCCCGGCTCGCACGTCCGGCAGCTCAGCGGTCCACACGTTTCCCTCGCCGCGCTTCCAGCCGGTGATGCGCCTGCCGCCGCTCAGCACGGCTTTCTCGCCGGGATGGACCATGTACCTGATCGAGTTCGCTTCCGTGCCCGAATCGGCCGGCCCGAACGCCAGCGGCTCTGCCAGCTCGTAGACGCCCGCGCGGATGAGCACAATGACGTCTTTCTTCAGCCCTGCGGCAACGAGCGCCCGTACTGCCTCCCGCGCCTTGCCGACCGTGGCAAAAGGCTTCGCCGCCGTCCCTGGGTTGGCGTCGTTGCCGTCCGGAGAGACACAGAAGTCGGCTTGCATGTGCTCGCCTGCAAGGACTGCAAGGCTGACGCACAGAGCAGCCGCGGCACAGAGAATCGTTTCTCTCATCGCTGATCTCCCGCGAGGTTCACGCTCAAGTCTCACGTGATTCTCGCCATCTGCCTTCTCTTGGCAAGCTGATACGCCGATTCTGAGCGCGCCGCTCCCAGGCGGGTGTATCCGATAGTGGGCAAGGAACCTTTTTGACCAGAGCGGCGAGGGCGCAACGTGAGACTCAACGCGGGGATCTTCTCGTGTCTGTTGCTGGTGTTCGCCGGGACGTCCGCAGCGGGGGACGCCGCACCGGCTGCGAAGGACTCCGAGAAGTGGCAGAGCCTGGCGGAGTATCTCGAAGGACGCGGCTGGCAGAACACCCCGTCGCCGTTCGCGCGTTTGCCCGTCACCGCCCAGGCAGCAGTGCCCAAGTCCGTGTGGTCGTTGGGCGGCAACTCGACCGGCCTGTGCGCTCACTTCGCGACTGACGCGAACTCGTTCAAGGTCCGGTGGACACTGACCTCGGCCAATCTGGCCATGCCGCATATGCCCGCGACAGGCGCCAGCGGCATTGATCTTTACGGGCGCGAAGGCGGCGGCGGCTGGACGTGGATCGCCAACGGCCGTCCGGGAGGCGTGACGAACACCGCCAGTTTCGGCGGAGTGCCGGGCAAGCCGGCCGAATGCCTCCTGTATCTCCCGCTGTACAACGGCGTCAGCGCGCTTGAGATCAGCCTGCCGCCGGGCACGACACTGCAGGCCGTGCCTGCGAAGGCCGACCGCGCGAAGCCCATCGTGTTCTACGGCACGTCCATCACGCAGGGCGGTTGCGCGTCGCGCCCCGGTCTGGCCTACACCTCGCTGATCGGCCGGCGCCTGGACTGGCCGGTCGTCAACCTCGGCTTCTCCGGTTCAGGGAAGATGGAGCTGGAGATGGCGGGGCTCATCGCCGAACTGGACGCGCGGATCCTCGTTCTGGACTGCCTGTGGAACATGTCGCCTGAACAGGTTGACGAGCGCGTCGAGCCGTTCATCCAGGTCCTGCGCAAGAAGCACGCAGACACGCCGATCCTCCTGGTCGAAGACTCGACTGTGCGCGCGCGCACGCCCACCACGAAGGGGGCGCGGCTGAAGGCCATTTACGATAGGCTCAGCCCGGCGGACAAGAACCTGCATTTCCTCAGCGCCAAGGACCTGCTGGGCACGGACGCCGAAGGCACGGTTGATGGCTGCCACCCCAACGACATCGGCATGTTACGCCATGCGGACGCAATGACTCCCGTCTTGCGGAAGATTCTGGGCCTGTAGGGGCAGCCCCGTGTGGCTGCCCTATGGCCGCCCGCCAACGTTGGAGAGACGATATCATGCGTAATGCAAGCCGAGCTCTGCCGCCCCGGGCAGTGTGCGTCATCCTGCTGACGCTTGGCTGCTGCACCGCGGCGCCGGCCGCCACGGTGCTGTTCGATTTCGAGACCGACGACGACCTGCGCGCGTGGCATTACGAACGCCAGGGCGGGACGGTGCCGGTCAAGGAACTGGCGCGCAGCGACAAGTTCGCAACGTCGGGCGCGGGGTCGCTCAAGTTCGCAGTGCCCGCCTGGAAAGCTGGCCAGCCCGAGTGGCCGTCGTTCGAGTGCAACCCCACGCCGAAGGACTGGTCGGGCTTCGACCGGCTGATGTTTGATGTCACCAACGCCTCAGGCTTCGACCAGAAGCTGTGCCTCTTCATCAGCGATTCAAAGGTCCCCACGCGCCAGGGGCTGCTGCACGAGCTCGCGCTGCCGCCGTTCGGCTACACGCGCGCCGTGATATCCCTCGCGAAGCTTGCCGAGAAGAAAGTGAACCCAGCCGACATCCATGTGCTGCACTTCTTCACGGAACGGCCGCCGGGCGACATGGCGCTGCATATTGACTGCATGGCGCTGCTCAAACCCGGCGAGACGCCGCCGGCCGTCACGGCCGCCTACCTGAAGGAGTTTGCCACGCTGCTCAAGGCGCAGTTGGAGTCGCTGCGCACGTTGCTGCGGGAATCAGGCGTTCGCCTGAAGGACAAGGCGGCCGCCGCGCCGGCGCTGCGTGGCTGGGTGGAGAAGTCGTTGGCGGATCTGGACCAGCAGGTGGTGGACCTGGCGAAGCTGGCCGACAAGGCGGACGCCGAGGTGCTGGATGCGCAGCCGCGGCGGGACCGCGTGCTGAAGGTACTCGCGCGCTTTGAAACCACGGCGGCGGCGCGAGCGGCGTTCGAGGCGGTCAGACCGTCCGTGCAGAGCGCCGGGCCGAAGCGCGACGACGTCGTCTTCGGCTTCGCCACGTCAATGGAGAAGGTGTTGCCGCGCGCCGCGATGCCGCAGTTGACGGTCGCCGCGAAGACGGAGCTGAGCCTGGCGCAGAATGAGAAAGAGAGCTTCCAGGTTATCGTCATCCCGTGCGAGCGGGACCTCAAGCAGGTGTGCGTGCGCGTGCCTGATCTGAAGACTGCCGACGGCAAGACGTTCGCTGCGAGCGCCGTTGATGCCGTGGTGATGGGCTATGTGGAAACGAAGAGAGAGCCGCCGTACGGATCGTCGCACATCGGCTGGTGGCCCGACCCGATTCTGAATTTCCTCAAGGCAGCCGACATTGCCGTCGGCGACGCGCAGTCGTTTTGGCTGCGCGTCCGCGCGCCGAAAGACCAGCCCGCGGGAACGTACCAGGGAAAGGTGACACTCGAGATGGACGGCGCGGCGGCCTTCTCGTTCGATCTGACTGTGCGCGTGCGCAACTTCCGCCTGCCGGACCGCACGCCGCTGCCGCTGGCCGTGACGTTCGCGCCGATGTTCCACGCGGAGACCAATAACGGAGGCGACTACCAGGACAAGTGCTGGCAGAAGCACAAGCTGGAATGGGGCGACTTCCTCGCCGACTACTATCTCACCTACGACAGCCTGTATCACCACGTCATGCCGGAGTACGAGGTGCTCGAACGGCTGAACAAGCAGGGCCGTCTGGGGATGTTCAACCTCGGCTACTACGAACCTGTGGAGGACAAGCCCGCGGCCATCGAGAAGTGGAAAGAGTCAACAATGGTCCGGACGCGCGCGGCCTACGAAAAGGCCAAGGGCCTGGGCCTGCTGTCGCACGCGTACATCTACGGCTGCGACGAATCGCCGGAGAAGCTGTTTCCGAATGTCCAGCGGGCGGCCGAGATGCTCAAAGCGGCCTTCCCCGATGTGCTGATTATGACCACGACGTACGATCACAGCTTCGGCACGAACTCGGTCATCAAGGCGATGGACGCGTTCTGTCCTCTCACGCCGAAGTTCGATCAGACCTTGGCGGCCAAGTCCCGCGCGCTGGGCAAGCAAGTCTGGTGGTACATCTGCTGCGGCCCGCACCATCCGCATGCCAACATGTTTGTCGAGTACCCCGCGATCGAGGGCCGGCTGCTTATGGGCCCCATGACCGCGAAGTACCGGCCTGACGGCTTCCTCTACTATGAGATCAGCATCTGGAACTCGCCGCCCATCGAAAGCGGCCCCTTCACCAACTGGAACCCGCGCAGTTGGACCACCTACCACGGCGACGGCTCGTGGACCTGTCTCGGCCCGGACGGCACTCCCCTGCCCACCATTCGCCTCGAGAACTTCCGCGACGGCCTGGAGGATTACGCGTACGCGCGCATTCTGGAGGCGACCATCGCGAAGATCGAGGCATCGCCGGAGCTGCGCGCGCAGAAGGCCGAGTGGCTGCAGCAGGCCAAGGCGCTGCTCACGGTGCCGCCAACCCTCGTGAAGTCGCTGACCGAATACAGCCGCGATCCTACCGAACTCTACCGCTACCGCGCCGCGCTGGGCGACACGATCGAAGCCGCCGGCGTGCCACCCGCGGACCCCTGGCAAGGCGGCAAGTGAGGCTGGGCCGCACGCGCTGTGTTGAGCCGCACGCGGTGCTATAACGTGGAATTCCGCGCTGGCCCGGGCAGCGGCGAGAGCGTATCCTTTCGCCTCTCACGGGAGACCAAAGAACGCAACTGGGGGCGCTGCCCGTGCCACTGCGAGCTAGCTCGCAGTGCCACCCGCCTTGCTACAGGAGCCGCACGACATGCAGATTCATGGCTACTATCGTTACCCCTGTATCCACGGTGAGACGGTGGCTTTTGTCAGTGAGGACGACCTCTGGACGGCGCCGGCTGGCGGCGGCGTGGCGCGGCGGCTCACGTCCAGCCTGGGCCAGGTGTTATTTCCGGCGTTCTCGCCCGACGGCCAATGGCTTGCCTTCACCGGCCGCGACGAAGGGCCAAGCGAGGTCTACGTCATGCCCGCGAGCGGCGGCGAACCGCGGCGGCTGACGCACCTGGGCGCCATGACCTGCAACGTCGTCGGGTGGGACCGCGCCGGTCGCGTGCTGGTGGCCAGCAATGCCGCGCAGCCGTTCCCGCACCTCACGCGCATCTTGAGCGTCGCGCTGGACGGCGGACTGCCGGAGGCGCTGCCGACCGGACCCGCGATCAGCATCTCCTTCGGTCCCGGCGGCGGCTGCGTGATCGGGCGCAACGCGATGGACCCGGCGAAATGGAAGCGCTACCGCGGCGGTATGGCGGGCGATCTGTGGATTGACACCACCGGCTCGGGCAACTTCCGGCGCTTGATCCAGCTTCCCGGCAACCCGTCGCGCCCTCTCTGGATCGGCGCGCGCGTGTATTTCCTCAGCGACCATGAAGGCGTCGGCAACCTGTATTCCTGCCGGCCCTCGGGCAAGGACCTGCGGCGACACACGGACCATCAGGACTTCTACGTGCGTCATCCATCCGCCGATGGCCGGCGCATTGTCTACCACGCCGGCGCGGACCTGTACCTGTTCGATCCCGGCGCCGGTCTGTCGCGCAGGATCGAGATCGAGTATCGCAGCCCGCGCACGCAGCGCAGCCGCAAGTTTGTGGAGGCCCCCAAGTATCTGGAGAGCACCGCGCTGCATCCGAAGGGCCACCTGCTGGCCGCCACCACCCGTGGCAAGCTGTTCACGTTCGGGAACTGGGAAGGGCCGGCCATCCAGCACGGCGAACCTGACGGCGTCCGCTACCGGCTGCCGCGCTGGCTCAACGATGGGAAGCGCCTGGCCGTGATAAGCGATGCGGAGGGCGAGGAGACGCTGGAGATACACGGCGCCGATGGGCAAAGCGCGCCCAAACGGCTGGCCCGCATGGAACTGGGGCGGGCCGTTGAGGTCCGCGTGTCACCCAAGGCCGACCAACTGCTGGTGTCGAACCATCGGCACGAATTGCTCCTGGTCAACCTGAAAGCCGGGAAGGCCCGCGTGCTCGATCGCAGTCCATTCTTGCCCATCGCCGGGTTCGATTGGTCGCCCGACGGACGCTGGGCGGCCTATAGCTGCGCGCTCAGTCCGCACACGTCGGCGATCAAGCTCTGCGACACGCGCAGCGGCAAGGTGTTCCCGCTGACGCGGCCGGTGCTGCAGGACGTGTCTCCGGTCTTCGATCCCGAGGGCAAGTACCTGTACTTCCTCTCGCTCCGGGAGTTCGACCCCGTCTACGACGGCCTGCATTTCGACCTCGGCTTCCCGCGCGGCATCCGCCCGTACCTGGTCCTGCTGCGCAAGGACACGCCCTCGCCGTTCGTGCCGGTGGCCAAGCCGCGCGATGAAAAGGACGCGGACAAGGCCGACAAGAAGGGCGCGGAGGGAAAGAAGAAGGCCGAGGCGCCCGTCGTCGTTGACCTGGACGGGATCACGGACCGCGTGCTGGCCTTCCCGCTACCCGATGGGCGCTACCAGCAGATCGAGGCGCTCAAAGGCAAAGTGCTTTTCACCACCGTGCCCATCGAAGGCGCCCTGAAAGCGCCGCCCTGGACCGGCAGCCCGGAACCTCCGGCCAAGGCGTCGCTGGAAGTCTTCGACTTCGAGACGCAGAAGTCCGAGGTGCTTGTGTCCGGCATCTCGTTCTTCTCGGTCTCGGACGACCGCAGCACCATGCTCCTGCGCGTGGGCAATAGGCTGCGCGCGCTGAAGGCCGGCGAGAAGCCTGAGGACCCCAAAGACGTCGCCGCCAAGGACGCCCCAGGTAAGAAGAGCGGCTGGATAGACCTCGGGCGTCTGCGCGTGTCCGTCAAGCCTCCCGCGGAATGGCGCCAGATGTTCCGCGAAGCGTGGCGCCTGCAGCGCGACCACTTCTGGGTGGAGGATATGTCCCAAGTGGACTGGGAGTCCGTGTACCGGACCTACCAGCCGCTGGTGGAACGCGTCGCCACGCGCGGCGAGCTCGGGGACCTGCTCTGGGAGCTGCAGGGGGAGCTGGGCACTTCCCACGCGTATGAGTTCGGCGGCGACCTGCGGCAGGAGCCGCGCTACGACATGGGCTATCTGGGCGCGGACTTCGTCCTCGACCCGAAGCTCGGCGCCTGGCGCATCACGCACATCGTCCGCGGCGACCCGTGGGACGACGAACAGCGCTCGCCGCTGGCCGCGCCGGCCGTCAACGCCCGGGAGAGCGATACGCTGCTGGCCATCGGCAGCCGGCGGCTGAGCGATGCCGTGACGCCGTATGAGCTGCTCGTCCACCTCGCGGGCTGCGAGGTGCAGCTCACGCTCGGCAACGCTCAGGGGAAGTCCCCGCGGACCGTCGTGGTCAAGACGCTGGCCAACGAGAGCCCGGCGCGCTATCGCGAGTGGGTTGAGCGCAACCGCGCACTGGTCCACGAACGAACCAAGGGACGCGCAGGCTACGTTCACATCCCGAACATGATGGCCCGGGGCTACTCGGAGTTCCACCGCTACTTCCTCGCCGAGATAGACCGTGAGGGCCTGATCGTGGACGTGCGCTTCAACGGCGGCGGCCACGTCTCGTCGCTCATCCTGGAGAAGCTGGCGCGGCGGCGCATCGCTTACTGCAAGACGCGCTGGATGGGCGTGTTCACATATCCGGAGGACTCCGCCGGTGGGCCGATGTTGGCCATCACGAACGAATACGCAGGCTCCGACGGCGATATCTTCTCGCACGGCTTCAAACTTCTGAAGCTGGGGGCGCTGATCGGCAAGCGGACGTGGGGCGGCGTGATCGGCATCTGGCCGCGGCACCCACTGGTGGACGGCGGCATCACCACGCAGCCCGAGTTCTCCTTCTGGTTCAAGGACGTGGGCTGGCGGGTCGAGAACTATGGCACGGACCCGGATATCGAGGTGGAGATGCGTCCACAGGATTACGCTGCCGGCCGCGACCCGCAGATGGAGCGCGCGTTGCGGGAGATGGCCCACCTGTTAAGGACGGCCCCCCGCGCGCCGGTACTCGACAGCCGCCCGAACCTCGCGCTTCCGAAACTGAGGAAACAGCCCTAAGCGGCGCTGCACGAACGAGACGTTCGTGGTACCCAGGCGGGTGGCACGGGCTTCCAGCCCGTGTCATTACCGCCATCGTCGTGTCCTCGATGTTCACCCCGAAGGGGTGCCGGAGATTAGCCGGGGGCCGGCACGCCGCAGGCGTGCCGCGCCCCCGGAGAGCTGCGCGTTCATCGTCCTCGCGCCCTGAAGGGGCGCCGGAGGCAAGGCAACACAGCTCCCCCGTTCGTCCTCTGTCTGCCTCCTATCATCCCCGACGGGGTCATTCGGGGGGACAGGAAAAAATAGTCACGGCTTCCCATTCACGGGTTTCGTTCCCACCTTCCCTGGTGATGGCTCCACATCACGGTTTGCGGTAACGTCAACAAGAGCATCGTCCCCTACAAGGCTGTTGGTAGGCCCGATAGCTCTGGCGATCACCCCCAGCTTCCCCTTAACTGCGTACAGTGATCCATTCGCGGGAGGATTGCCGGGCGTCCAGTGAAGCTCTTGTATGCCGAAGTTCCGCAGGAAAGCCTTGAGTTCGCCAAGCTTCATGCCTCTCCTAGAAAGGAGCCCCCCTTCAGTGACTGAGAAGCCATTTGCCTCGAACGCGCGTTTGATAGACTCCGCGCCTAGCCCCTTTGTCTCGAACCGCACCTGAGCGGGGATCTGGTTCTTCGCGAAGTCCGTGTCCGGCCCGAAGGGCGGCCAGTTGAGGTCCCCGAACCAGGCCGGCTTCTCCTTCAGGTAGAGGCTCTTGGGCAGGGCGGCGCCGCCCAGCGATTCGCCTTGCGGCACGCCGCCATCCTTGTAGTTGTAGTTCCCCTTCAGCAACGTCGTTGCCTTCACATCCAGGTCCAGTTCCTGGAAGCCGCTCGGCCCGGGGCCCTTCCCCCTTTCGCTCGCCAGCATCTTGTCCCAGTCGGCCCATTTGGTCCCCTTGCTGGGCTGAACGGTGCCCTTGAACCCGCCGTTGCCCATGTTCGGCAACCCGAAAACGTAAATGTAGCGCTCCTTGTAGCCGAAGCCGTTCTCGGCGTTGTCGTACAGCCAAGTGCGCCCTTTGCAGCCCAGCACATTGCCGACGATGCTGTAACAGCGGGTGAAGCGGTTGAGGTAGATGCAGATTCCGAATTGGTCTGTCTTCTCGCTGGTCCCGTGGAACCAGTTGCGGAATGCAGTGTCATGGGAAGCGCTGCCATGGTAGCCGTCGGACTGGAACTTCGGAGAGACATTGCCCTCGTACAGATTGAAGCTGCTGTGCGCGCCGTGATTGGTGCAGATCGAAACCCCGATCACGCCGTTGATGTCACTGTCGTGGCAGAAGTTGTATGCGAAGACGTTGCCCGTCGAGGCGTTCACTTCGATGTGAGGGAACTGTTCAGCCAGGACGTTGTCCTCAAACAGACAGGAGGACGCCTGCCCGACCAGGAAGCCGGCTCCATTCGATCCGGCGCCCTTTCGCTTCGCGACGTAGCAGTGCCGGACCTCGCATTGCAGCGAGTCGGAGACGCCGATGCTGTAGTTGGGCACATTCAACACTGTAACGTTCTTTACCCAGCAGCCGTAGGCCGCATTCATGCCGGCCAGTGCATGTGGCGTCGGGGAGTTCGAGCCATCCAGCGTCAGGTCCTCGATCCCCACCGACTCGGCATAGCGGCCCACGGGCCTGAGCGTTGGCGCAAGCTCGCCGGGCAGGTCGAACAGGAGCCCTGGCGCGATTGTGACGGTGGTTGGTGTCTTCGCAACAATGCGGGATATCTGTCTCCGCATGTAGTCGAAGTTGGCGGGCGCCACCACGGGCAGTTTCGGATCGTTCTTGAGGGCGATCTGGCACAGTTGGCCGATGCCGCCGTGGGGGTAGCCGT
>JAPLOD010000009.1 GCA_026692735.1 Planctomycetota bacterium
GCTTGGATCAACCACCCCAACCGTTACATCGGGAACGTACACTCCAGGTCTTGCCATGCGCCCCTCCCATTCCCCCTGGGAGGGTATCGTCACCATAGCTTGCCAAACTTACGCAATTCCCGACTTCGTTGCTACAGTCTCCCAATCCCCGCCATTTACATCGAACCGAACACGAATCTCGCCATCGGAAATCACGAACATTGTGTTGGGCGCGACGTGTCTTTCCGCAATGCTCACCAACGCGCCATTCTCAACGCGATAGCCTCCCTCTCCCTGCCGATTCAGGCAGTCCAGTGTCTTCCCGTCGAAGATCGGCTTCCACGGGCGGTCAGCGCCGGCAGCCGCGCCGATCTGCGGCACCTTGGCAGTCTTCTTCAGCGTGAGCGGGAGCGGCTGGCCCTGGGCCCATGAGCCGGCCAGTTCGCTCCCGTCCGCGCTCAGTTTCCCCTCATAGACGCCGTGAACCGCAGCGACTTCCAGCCGGACGGTATCGGCGGCGGGTGCAATGATTCTGGTGATGGGAATGTCCTTGGCTCCCTGGTCGAGGCTGAGCAAGGTGCCGGCCCATGCACTGTCCGCTTGCCTGGTCAGATGGAACACCACGCGCAGCTCGCCCTCGTTGGTCTTCAACACGCCCTCCCAGATACCCGCGATGTTGGGCGGTACGTCCGGGTACTGTTTCCAGAACTCCGCCACGGGCATGTCGTTGATCGTCTCTAGCGTCTTGATCGAGCGCAGGATGGCGCCGTAACGTTCGGGGTCGCCGTAACACTTGACCTTCCTGAGGGGCGAGTCCCGCAGAGGCGAGAGATCAAGGTTGTAGCGGTTACAAGAGAACACCACCAGTGGAGCGCCGCGGAGCGGCGACAGATCACCCACATCTGTCCAAATGCAGTTGAGGTGCGTCAGCGGCATCCCAGCCAGCGGAGAGAGATCATTAACTCTTGTCTCGTGGCAGTCTACACTGGTTAGTCGCATGTCCTTCAGCGGCGTAAGATCCCGCACGGGCGTCATGTTGAACTTTAGCAGGCTCAGCCTCATGCCCTTCAAGGCCGCCAAGTCGCTCACCCTTGTTTCGTCAAAGGAGAGCTCCGTCAGACTTGGAAGGGCCCGCACCGGCGAGATGTTGACGACAGGGCCAGGACCGCTGCGGAACATAACGACGGCCGCTTTGTCAATGACCCAGCTCGCGTGCGATCCGCCATAGCCCGGGTTTAGTTCCGTCAGCTTCTTCACCACCTCCTCGACCTGCTTCTCCGCAGATAACGCCTGCACCGACTTGACCCAGGCGTCGCCAACAGTGCGAGTGTCAGCTTTCGAGGTGGCGGTTTCGATTTGGCTGCCCGCGGCACGTGGTGCCGGCCCCAGGATCGGCCTGAAGCCTTGAACGGCACTGCGCATATACGCATATTGTCCGCCGCGCGATGCACTTCGAGAGAACCATGATCCACGGTTCCAGCTTCCTCCGCGAACAACCCTTCGCTCCGCCGTTAACGGGCCTGTTGGGTCAACCGGTGGCGATTCCCAGTAATAGTCATCGCTTAACCCGTCCTCGCACCACTCCCACACGTTGCCCAGCATGTCATACAGCCCCCAGGCGTTGGGGGTCTTCTTCCCGACGGGATGGGGCATCAGGCCTGAATTGCCGTCGTGCCACATCGTCTCGCTCATAGCCTTGTCGTCTTTGTCGCCGCTGTAGAAACGGGTGGTCGTCCCAGCTCGGCAGGCGTATTCCCACTCGGCTTCAGTTGGCAGCCGCACGACGTAGCGCAACTTGCTAGGTTGCGCTACGCCGGTCGCCCACCTGCAGAAAGCCTGCGCGTCGTTCCACGAGACGACGCAGACTGGGTGGGTTTCGTCTTGCAGGAAGCCGGGCGTCCGCCAGTTGATGCCGCTCACTTCCTGATCCTTGTCCGTTGTCCCCTTCCCGCACTTCTCCGCGTCGGTTTGGTATCTCGCGCCGTTGGCAAAGGCCCGGAACTCGCCGACCGTGACCTCGTATTTGCCCATGTAGAACGGCTTGCTGATCGTAACCTCGTGCGCAGGCCCTTGGCGGCTCTGATGACCATGGTCCCGCTCCGTCATTGTTCCCATCACAAACTTCCCCGCCGGCACGAGGACAAACTCCATCTTCACCCCGCCACCGAGGTCCAGCGTCTCCGTCGCGGGCAGGCCGACGCGCTTGGCATAGTCGGCGATGGGTTCCTTGCCGTCATGCAGCGGCCACGTGCGGGGTTCTGGCTTCGCGACGACAGGCTCCACCTTGGGTGTGCCGGCATCGGGCGTTACGGTGTGGGTATCGGGCGGAGCCGGCGTCGTGTCGGGCTTACCCACATCCTGCTTCCCGCTGAATACCAGGGCCGCGATGAACGTAATGAGGCCGATGCCCAGCACGCCGGCGGCGATGTAGACGTTCCTTCTGCTTGCTGGAGCCGCAGCCGGCACCTCCTGCATCGGCACATCGTCTGCAGCATGGCGACCAGTCCGGCGCCGTTCAGCCACTGGTTGTTGCTGCCGCGTGCCAACAGGCGGCAATGGGCCGCCGGTCTTACGTGGCGCCGTGACTGCACGCCTCGGCGCCCTCGCCACGGCCACACTGGACTTGCCAACGTCTATCGCCTGGCTCGACGGCATCTTGCCATCAATGACTAACCCCAGGTCGTCGAGCAGTTCCTTGCAGCTCGCGTACCTGTCTGCCGGCTCCTTGGCCATCATCCTGGCGATGACCTGTGCCACGCCGTCGGGAATGTCGGGGTTGATGTCCTGCGGGTTGGTCAGCTCGTCGGTCAGGTGCTTGGCCATGATGACGCCCGCCGTCGTGCCCGAAAACGGCGTCTGGCCGGTCACGAGGTGGTAGAACGTCGCGCCGAGCGAGTAGATGTCGGTGCGGCCATCAATGCCCTTCTCGCCCTTGGCCTGCTCCGGGCTGATGTAATGCGGCGTGCCGAGCGCCACGCCCGTCTGCGTGTAGAAGGACTGTTCGCCGCCCTCGATGCTCTTCGATAGGCCGAGATCCAGGATCTTCGCCACGAAGCCTTCGGCGAACGTCTCGGCCTGCGCGCCCTCCGGCAAGCCCATTGGCTTGCAGATGAAGATATTGGCCGGCTTGATGTCGCGGTGGATGAGCGAGTGATCATGGGCATGCTTCAGGCCGCGAGCAACCTGGATGATGACACCTGTCGCAGCGTCCCAGGGGATCACCTTGTCGCGCTTGAGAATCTGGTCGAGCGTCTCGCCCTCGCAGTACTCCATGGCGTAGTAGTGCGTGCCGGCGTCCTCGCCGACGTTGTACGCCATGACGATGTTGACGTGGTTGAGCTTCCCCGTAGCCTGCGCTTCGCGCCGGAAGCGCGTCAGGAACTCGCGCTCCTCGGAGTACTTCTTCGGCAGCACCTTGACGGCGACCTTGCGCCCGACGGACGTGTCGTCGGCCAGGTATACGGCGCCCATGCCGCCCTCGCCGAGCTTCTTGAGCAGCTTGTAGGGGCCGAGCTGCTTGATGCCGCCGGCCTGTTCCGCCAAGGCTTTCTTCTCGATGTTCTCGCGGGTGTTGGCGGTGATGACGCCTT
Source organism: Planctomycetota bacterium (assembly GCA_026692735.1). GTDB lineage: Bacteria > Planctomycetota > SZUA-567 > H5-PLA8 > H5-PLA8 > JAPLOD01. The sequence continues at coordinate 3,570 of JAPLOD010000009.1, forward strand.
GCTGGATGAGCACATCCGGCAGCGATACGATGACGCCCTTCTTCGCACTGTCGGCCTGAATGGCGCGAGCGGCTTCAATGTCGTCGAAGGCCACCATGCCCGCCGGTTGGGCGGCGCGAGCGAACGCTTCGTCAGAGACGCTGCCGGCCATGGTTCCCCCGCATAGTCGCGATGCTGGCTGGAGTTATACGGCGGCGGACGATGGATAGCAATGGCGGTGCGGCGTCACTTGAACTCCCCGGCATCGCAGCGCCGCCAGAATTCGGCGGGGGGCCACGATCTGGCGCTACCATCTCCCCCAATCCGATCCAGGCTCTTCATGTTCCTGATGATCTCTATCCCCTGCCGGATGATCTTTGGAAAGAAGACAAACTCACTCAGTTGCATGCCCTCCAGCGGCGTCAAGTCCGTTGCGCGCGTGCCTCCCAGGTTCAACTCTGTCAGCAGCATGCCTTTCAGTGGTGTCAGGTCTTTGATCTTGTGACATGCACTGAGGTTGAGCCTCGTTAGCGGCATGCCGGCCAGTGCGGTGATGCCATTGACCTCCCTGGATTGGAAAAGGGAAAGGTTAGTGAGCGGCATGCCTTTAAGGGGTGTCAGGTCTGTAACCAGCGTTAGGGCAAGGTTCAGACTTGTCAGGGGCATGCCCTGTAATGGCGCGAGATCAGCTACCTGCGTGCTGTCCAGGTTGAGGCACGTCAGCGGCATGCCTTTCAAGGGTGCCAGGTCCTTGACCGCAGTGTAGGGCAGGTCCAGAACCGTAAGCTTCATCCCGGCGAGCGGTGCGAGATCGTTGACCTGTTTGCACGAACTGAGGTTCAACCTCGTAAGTGGCATGGCCCTTAGAGGCGTCAAGTCCACCACGCCTCCGCAGCCATTTAGGTTCAGATGGGCTGAACGGGTTTCCACACGCACAAGTCCTCATTTTTCAAAGGCTTCCTGACGATACCCAACAAGGGGGGGTAGCGTCAGGAGAGCCTCTCATGCGTACGTCCTCCCCCTTGAACCTCGAAGACACAGTGACGG
>JAPLOD010000010.1 GCA_026692735.1 Planctomycetota bacterium
CGCTCGGCCGGGAAGGGCGACGCGCGCCGCGGCGTGCAACTGAGCGTGCTCTACATCGGCGGCTCGCGCTGGCGGCGAGTGTGGCCTTACCACGCCCAGCCGGAGGATGTGGCGCGGACGATCCTGACGGTGTGGACCAAGTCTGGCAGCTTCTCGTTCCAGATGGCTGATCTGGAGGCTGGGCCGATCCTGGCGCCTGAGTACGGTTTCTTCGTCCGCGCCGCTTCGAGGCAGGCCACCGCGCCTCCCGAGAGCCCGCCGAAGCTCGCCCCGCCGCCGACGCAGACGCTGGGCGAGAAGATGGACGCGATCCCCGGCGTTCCCAAGGTCCGCGGGTGGGCCAGCAACGGCATCCCGTGGTTCGGCGTGAACTCCGCCCGCGAGCCTGCGACGGCCGGCAGCCTGACCATTCCCGCTCGCAGCGCGGCGATGCATCCAGCGCCCGACCGCGACGTAGCCGTGGGTTGGCGCAGCCCCATCCAGGGCCGGGTGAGCATCAAAGGCAAAGTGGCGATGGGCGATTCGCAGGGCGGCAACGGCATCGAGTGGGCCGTTGCACTGGATGGCAAAGCCGGCCGCCAGGTCCTGGCCCGCGGCGCGATTAACGCAGGCGGCTCCCAGGCAATCCCGTCGGATGCCGACGCCAGAAAGCTGACCGATATTGCGGTTGAGGCCGGTGATGTGCTGTCGCTCGTCGTGGGCGCCAAGGACGGCAATCACACCTGCGATACCACCATCATCGAGTTGGCAGTCGCCGAAGTCGGCGGTCAGGGGCGCAGTTGGGACTTGGCAAAAGACGTGCTGGACAACATCCACGCGGGAAATCCGCACGCCGACGCCCTGGGCAATGCGGACGTGTGGCGCTTCTGCTGCGCTGCCGCGTCACAGACTGCCGCGCCGCCCGCATCGGAGCCGCCCTTCAGCCTGGCGTCCACGGCGAGGACGGCCAGAGAGTTCGTGAAGGAATTGGCCGCCAGGAATCTGAAGACGATTCGGCAGCGTGTGCGGGAGCATCCTGAGCAGACGTGGGAGGGCGCGGTCGCGGCCATGCTGCCGGGCAAGGCGCTGCCGCCTCACCCCAAGCCCCCGTTCGAGCCGGCGATGAAGCTGGACGTGCCGTGCGAGCAGCTCACCGCCCAGTGGAAGCTGGGGGCCTGGCACATCCTGCGGAGATCGGCGCAGGACGAGAACGGAAGATGGCGCTTCAACGATTTCCCCTTCGGCATCCTCGCCTCTGAGACCTACATGCTCCTCCGCGCGCTGGATCTGCAGGGCATGCATAAGGAGGCTGCCGACGGTCTGGACCAGTGGCTGCGCCTGCCGATGGAGCCCCACGTTGTGCCGGGGAAGAACGGCCATCACGGTTGGGCGCAACCCGACCGTCCCCTCGGGCACTTCGCCGACGGCAAGGGCTGCCTCACTCATGCGGAAGGCCCGCCGGGCGCCGGCGGCCACATGGACGGGGTGCACAGCATGGGGCCGGGCGCGATCATGTTTGCGCTGACCGAGCACTTCCTGCTGACGGGCGACCTGGATTGGCTCAAGGCTCACGCCCCGCGCATGAAGGCCAACGCCCAATGGATCCTGCGCCAGCGACACCTGCTGGCCGGCAACCTCCCGGGCGGGCAACGTCTCTGGAGCACGGGCCTGCAGCCGGCGCACGTCGTCACCCCCGACAGCGAATGCATGCATATGCAGTTCTACGAGTCGGAGGCGTACTACTGGCTGGCCGTCAAACGCATGGCCCAACTGCTGGCCCTGATCGAACCGGACGAAGGCGCCAGGATGGCCGCGGAGGCGGAGGCTTACCGCAAGGACCTCCTGGCCGCGGTTGACCGCTCCATCGCGCTCACCCCCGTGGTGCCGGTACGGGATGGCACCTACCGCTCGTTCATCCCCTTCGCTCCCTATGTGCGCGGTTTTGCCGCGGGCACGTGGGGCTGGCGGCGCTGCCAGGGGCACGTCGGCGCGATCTACTGGGACACGGTGCAGTCGGCCGACCCGTTGATCAGCCCCAGCGGCCTGCTGTCGCCCCACGACCGGCGCGTCCAGGGCCACCTGGACGTCTTGGAGGACCGGTTGCTGCTCGAGAACACGAAAGTCAACGCGCGGACGAGCGGCTACGATCAGGAGTTGCACTGGTTCGCTCACGCCAGTTGGCAGTACCAGTGCGGCCTGGAGCGGCACGCCAACATCCACCTGGGAGCGGACGATGCGCCGAACGTCATCCGCTCGGTGCTCAACCAGTACGCGGTGGACATCATGCCGGGCGAGTACACCTTCCGCGAACACACCACGGGCGGGCCGCCCGACAAGATCTACGAGGAGTCCTGCTTCCTGGAGCGGCTCCGGCACATGCTGGTCATGGAAGAAGGCGACTCGCTGTGGCTGGCGCGAGCGACGCCGCGAGCGTGGCTGGAGCAGGGCCGGAAGATCGCGGTGAAGAACGCCCCGACGTACTTCGGCCCGGTGGCCTGCGAAATCGTCTCCGATGTGGACCACGGCAGGATTGTCGCCACGCTCGAAATGCCGTCGCGCAATCCGCCCAAGACCGTGCTGCTGCGCTTCCGCCACCCGCAGGCCGCGCCAATCAAGAGCGTGCTGGTCAACGGCAAGCCTTGGAAGGAATTCGACCAAGGCAAAGAGACCGTCCGCTTAGAGGGACTCAAGGGGACAGTCACTGTCCAGGCGGATTACTGATGGCGTAGCAGCCGCGTCCCGCCCGTGCCGTCGTGTCCAGGACTGCACCATGTAGCGCAATCCTCCGGATTGCGCCGCCGTCCCGCCGTGCTGTTACCCTGAACCCTAAACCCTAAACCTATCTGCGTTCATCTGTGTTCATCTGTGGTTCCAAACCGTTCTGCGATCTCTCGGGCGCCAATCCGAAATCCGAAATCCGAAATCCGCAATTACCCAAACCCCGCCCGCATCGCCTCCAGCCACTTGCCCGCCAGCTCTTCCGCCTTCGACCATTCGTCAAGGAACGGCGGCGTGGGCGCATCCTCACTCTCATTGCGCGTTTCAACCGAGCGCCGTTAGCGAAACCAGCCCGCACCGCCCACCCTTCAAGATCGAATTCCTCCCGCAGCCGCGCCGCCAGTTCCGCGCACCGCCGCGCCCTCTCCGACGCCCGATCCTCATAGTAGTAATCCTCCGCCGTCATCCTGAAGTACCTTGATCGTTTCTGCGAGCATCCCGGAACCCTGAACCCGGAACCCTTTTCATATTTGTGTTCATCTGTGTTCATCTGTGGTTCCATTTCGTACTTCGTCGCCGCATAGCTCCCCGGTGTGCCCCACAATTGCTGAGCCGCCGCGCGCAGCCGCAACCCGATCAAGCCGCGCAACTGCCGCACCTTGAACCCGTCCACGAGTTCCTGCGCCGTCAGCCCGCAATACTCCTTCGTCAACATCGTCAGCCGCGCCCGCGAAACCTGCAGTTCCGCGCACAAACTCTCAACCGATTTCACCGCGCTCCCCGTCCACGCCTCAACCTCGCCCCCCCACTCCTTCGTCAAGCTCAACTCTGTAGCGCCGGCGTCCCGCCGGCTGTAGAGCGGGCATCCTGCCCGCTCCGTCTGTACCGCAGGCATCCTGCCTGCCCCGGTTTCAGTTTCGCTTCTTTCCCGTTCTCCGTTTCCTTCGGATTTCGGATTTCGAGTTTTGGATTCGTCCTGAATCCACCTGACCAGCCGTTTCAGTCCGCGCCGCCTTTCCTTCACCGTCATAAACGTTTCGACGGCCACGGTGATCCCGGTAATCCTCCTCCACTTCGCTTGCTCGAAGTTGCCGTTCCCTGAACCCGGAACCCCGAACCCGGAACCCTGTCCTCTCTTGTGTTGAAGCCAGAAACGCCACGCCTCCGCGAGCGCCCGCTCCCGCGACCAAGCCCTGTACCGCCCCGGCCAGTTCAGCCCCGCCTTCTGGTACGAAATCCCAAACATGTCGCCTCCTCCCAACCCCGACAGGGGTTGCACAACCCAGCCCAGGGTTGGCCCGCAGGGCCTACCCTGGGTACACGGCGCGCGTTCACGGCAACCCTGTAGGGGTTGCACATCGTGCACTCGTCTGCCCACCAATACCTAATTCACAAGAAAACCTCGCTAGGCTCTGTCAGCGCATAATCCCCCTGCCATTGTCGCCCATATATTAGTACGATCATCGTACCCAAATCTTGCATGAAAATTACGCAAAATTAAGTCTTCCCTCATTCCCTTGTAAGTCTCTGTCCGCTCTGGATTACCACCTGTTCATTCCTTTTCCGGCCGAGCCGTATTCGCCGATTCCCAGAAAACCCTCATTGTGCTGCAGGCGTCTCGCCTGCCGCGGGGTGGCCCAGCCCAGAGCGCAGCGGTTGGGCTGGGTGGCCGAAGGCCACAAGAAGCCGCTCCCTGCGCCTTGCGCGCAGAAGACGCTCACGAATCGTCCCGAGACATGCCCCAGCGAAGCGTCCACGGCGAGGGCACGTATGCGCACTACATGCCGGGTGGCAATCCGCCATCGCGGCTGCGGCACCGCCGCCACTTGTCGCGTGCTGGCTTTTGGAAGTCCGGAGGGGCGAATTGCTCTACCTTTTTCGCCCTGAAAACACGCAAACATTCCGGCGGCGGCACAATGGCGGTCTTCACATCAAGTACGATGGCAGAGCGTCCTACTTACGCGTGGAGGCGCGAACAAGAGCCGGAGGAAGTCGCGATGCGAAACTTTCTTCCTTGCTTTACCGGTAAGGCACGGCTACAAATGGAGAATACTAACAAGCGGTCGCAACTCAAGAGTGCAGTCTGTGGGGGCATGCGCTGAACGGGTATCAGGCGGCTTAGCGTTGGACTTCTGCCGGGTGTGCACGCGAATCCCGTTCAACGCAGATGGGAAAGGCAGGCTCCGCCAGGAAGTGAGTGCGGGCCACATAGTGCCCAGGGCACAAGGAGGAATCATGCAGCGCTGCTTCGGATCTTTGTTCTTCGTCCTTCTGCTTCTGTGTGGGATGGCAGGGCAGGCCGCCAACGCGGCAACAACATCCGTGTCCATCGTCAACTTTTCATTTCAGCCCGAAACCGTGGCGATTGCGCCGGGTGACACGGTGACCTGGACGAATAACGACGCCGCGCCACACACCGCCACCAGCGACACCTCTGACTGGGGCTCCGGCATTCTCACCGCCGGCACGTCCTTCTCCTTCACATTCAACACGATCGGATCGTTCCCCTACCACTGCACGTTCAACCCCGCGATGCATGGCATCATCACCGTAAGTTCAAGCGTGAACATTACTAATATCGTCCTTCATCAGACCGGGATGGTGGGCAAGCCTTTCAGCTTCACCATCACGGCAAAGGGCCCGCCTCCGATCGCATTGTCAGCCGCGCCACTCCCGCCCGGGTTGACCTTTTCGGACGACACCATCAGCGGCACGCCCACTACCGCGGGCACATTTGCCGTGGTCCTGGGCGCCGACGGGCCGGGCGGCAGCGACACCGACATCCTGACGATCAGCATCTCGGGCGCCACTGATGTCACGGGCACATGGAGCGGGAAGTTCAAGGACAAGACATACAGCCAGAAGGAGGGTACAAAGGCTGGGGCGGCCCGAATTTCTTCGGACAAAACTGAAGCGGGTACAAAGGCCGCCACCGGCAGCGGGGACGCCTCGGTCACGTTTACCCAGTCCGGCACGATGCTCAATGCTGCTGTGGTACTGACTGATAAGGCAGAGGAAATCGAGCGCGTATACTATCTCTGCGGCCAGATTGGCAACAACAACTACTGGCTGATGGGGACCAACAGCGATGCCAGTGAAACGATAACCCTGTCCGGGCAGGTCAACAGCAAAAAAGCTGACAGCATGAAGGGCACGGTCATAACGACTTCCGGTGACGGCGCCGCCGAGATAATCTTCAACCTGAAGAAGGCCGGGGCTACGGTGAAGAGTGGGAAGCCATGACCTGCAGCGCATTCTCTCCCGTAAACGGCGCCCTGCCCGCGAGCAGTTCGTAGAGCGCCGCGCCGAGGCTGTATACGTCCTGGGATAACGGGGACGGGATAACGGGGACGCGCACGAAACCCTTCTGCCTGGTGCCACTGTCCCGCCAGCCGACAAACGGGATAACGGGGACGCGCACGAAACCCTTCTGCCTGCTGCCACCGTTCGTTGCCTGTTCTTCGTTTCCTTCGGATTTCGGATTTCGACTTTCGGATTTCCGTCCGCCGATACCCGAAACCCGGAACCCGGAACCCGGTTTGTCCCACTGGCCGCAGCCAGTGCGCTCCATTTTGTTGCCCAGCGCATGGCTCTTGCTCAACAGGCGCTGGGCGGAGACGGCAGATTCCTCATCGCGCCCACGTGAGGGCAAGCTTGCGCTCATGCTGGACGCAATCCCTCAGGTACAGGTTGATGAGGTTCTGGTATGGAATCCCCGTCTGCCGCGCCATGTCCTTGAAGTAGACGATGATGTCGGTCCCCATCCGGATCGTCACCTGCCTCTTCAGCCGTGCTGCGTAGGGATTCTTCCGGCTCTTCATCTTGGACAGATCGTAGTGCGGTTTCATAATTACATCATAAGCATCCTGTAGGACGTAGTCAAGATGGCCTGGTGCTGCTGCCGCGCCAGACGACAGACGATAGCAGCTTGCGCCGTGTCGTTTGTGCCACTGGCCGCAGCCAGTGCGCCGTCTCCTCGTGATTCCGCACAACGCGGGGCGGCTGCCGCACGCATCGAGCCCGCGTTCCGTTTCGGGCTTGTTGGTTTGCTGTTCTTCGTTTCCTTCGGATTTCGGGTTTCGGATTTCCGTCCGCTTGCGCCGTGCCGTTTGTGTCATTGGCCGAAGCCAATGCGGCTGGTAGTCTGGATATGCCGATAGCGGGCGCAGTGCGAGGAAACACAGTAGGGCAAGCTTTCCAGCTTGCCCTGAGGAGTGGGACATGGTTCGGCCGGCCTGGATTCGCGTGACGCTTGGGACCCTCCTTTGGGCGCTGGTGGCGGGTGGCGGCGGGGCGGGGGAGGGCCTCTCGACTGCACCCGCCTTCGTGTCGCCGCTGACCGTTGAGGACCTCGATCCCGCCGCTTTTGCGCAGTGGGTCGAAGGCGCGGAGAAGCCGTTTGAACTGAAGGACGGGCCGCGGCACGTGATCTGGACGAGGAACTCACGGCCTGAATGGGACGGCGTCCGCTTCAGCGACAGCAAGAAGACGGGTGTGCGTCACATGCGCATCGGCTGGAAGACACCGATTGCCGTCGGCACGGTGTTGGCGCGCGGCGGCGGGCAGGTGAGCGTTCTGAAGGCCGACGCTACGTATCCCGGCGACATGAAAGACGAGTCGCACTGGGTCCTCGCGCAGCGGCTCAAGAACGGCAAGGTGTCGCGCGACGAAGGGGGCGGCGAAGATATCGTCGTCTGGGTCTTGCCGCCGAAGACGAGCACGCGGGCGATTCGCTTCAGCCACTCCCCGGAGCCGACGGACAAGATCTACGCGGGCTGGCTTGGAGGTGTCTGTGTGCTCGGGGAACGCTTCGGCAACGTGGGTTCTCAGGCGAGCGTCATCACGACGCACAAGCCCGACAAGGCCGCGCTGATTGCGGACGACAGCAACAACGGCACCTGGGGCATCTGGGACAACGCCGGCAACGAGTCGCCGATCTCCCCCGACCACCCGGAAGTCGTAACGCTGGTCTTCAGCGCGCCGGTCACGCTGCGCGGGCTGTGCGCGTTGTTCGCGGGCTTCGGCGCGGCGCAAGTGTTCGCGTATGCGGGCCCGGACGACCGCCATCCCAGCGCCGCCGCCGCCGCCGACTGGCAGTGCGTCGCCGCACCCGACAAAGTCGAGAACGGCTATCCCGTGCAGCTCTGGCCAAACTGGATTGACTTCGGCAAGCAGGTGACAACCCGCGCCATCCAGCTTCGCATGACCAAGGTCTGCGCGGAAGGCCATCCGCACATGAAGGGCAACACGAAGGGCGGCAAACGTGTCTGGATTGCCGAACTCCTCGCGTTGATGCCATTGGGCGAGGCCGACCTGGCGACCGCCGTGCTGCCTGTCCCGGCGGCGGCCGATCTCGGGCACCCGCCGATCCCGGTGAAGTTCACGCTGAAGGAACCTGCTCTTGTGACGCTGGTCATTGACGACACTTCGGGCAAGCGCGTGCGGAACCTCGTCAGCGAGGCACCGTTTCCCGCCGGCGAGAACACGGCGTGGTGGGATGGCACCGATGATCTCGGCCGCGATCCCCAGGCCTATGCGCACGGCCTGTACAGCATTCCAGCGCAGTTCGTGAAGCCCGGGGACTACACGGTTCGCGGATTGGTGCGCAAACAGCTCGACCTGCGTTTCGAATTCTCCATCTACAACGCGGGCAGTCCGGCATGGGAAACGGAGGACGGCACGGGCTGCTGGACGACCAATCACACGCCGCCGCGCTGCGTGCAGTACGTTCCCGCGGAGAAAGCGCCTGGCGGCAAGCCGCTGGTGTTCATCGGCAGCTACGTGTCCGAAGGCGGTCACGGCCTGGCGTGGGTTGACCTGGACGGCAAGAAGCAGGGCGGGCGCGGCACCGTCGGCGGCGCGTGGACGGGAGCGCAACACCTGGCGCGCGACGTCGGCCCCAACGCCGATCCAAAGACGTTCGCGTACGTCGGTTCCGGCTGGGAGATGGAACTGCGCCTCTTCGCGCTCACCAGGGAAGGCGACAAACAGGTCGTGAAGTACAGCGTGAAGAAGAAGGAGGAGTCCGCGCTGGCGGGCATCGCCGTGCACAACGGCACGCTGGTCTGCAGTCTCCCGGTGCTGAAGCAGTTGCTCTTCATTGATGCCAAGGCGCGGAAGGTTCTCGGCGCGGCCGATCTGGCGGAAACCGGCGGCGTGGCGTTCGACAGCGATGGCCGCCTGCTGGTCCTCGTGGGGAAACAACTGCAGCGGTACAAGCTGCCGGAGACGCTTGGCGAGAAAGTCGTCCTGCCTGCGCCGCAGATTGTGGTGGACAGATTGGAGGAGCCGCAGCAGATCGCGTTTGACAAGCAAGGCAACCTTTATGTCTCTGACCGCGGCGGCAGCCACCAGGTCAAAGTCTTTACGGCTGACGGCAAACCGCTGCGCGCGATCGGCGTCGCCGGCGTGCCGAAGGCGGGCCCGTACGATGCCAGGCACTTGAACAGCCCGGCCGGCCTGACGATTGACAGCAACGACCATCTGTGGGTCGCAGAGGAAGACTACCAGCCCAAGCGCGTGTCCGTATGGACGCTCGACGGGACGCTGGTCAAAGCCTTCTATGGGCCTTCGATGTACGGCGGCGGTGGAACGCTCGACTACCAGGACAAGTCGCGCTTCTACTTCAACGGGATGGAGTTCAAGCTCGATTGGGAGAAGGGAACGGACCAACTGCAGCGGGTGTTCTTCAGGTCGGGCCCGAACGATCAGTTCCCGCCGGACGGTTTCGGCTGCAACGGCATGCCTGAGATGCCGCATTATGTGAACGGCAAGCGCTACTTCTCGAACTGGCACAACAGCAATCCGACCAACGGTGCGAATGTCGTGTGCATCTGGCTGGACCGCGATGGCATCGCCGTCCCCGCCGCCGCCGTCGGCATGGCCAAAGCATGGAAGGTCCTCGCGGACGGCGCCTTCAAAGGAGCATGGCCGGCGGGCATGGATCCCAAAGGCGATCAGTGGAAGAACCAGGCGCTCTTCTCGTGGTCGGACAAGAACGGCGACGGTCGCGCGCAGCCGGAAGAAGTGACCATGGTCAAGGCCGGCACCGGAGGCATCACGGTCATGCCGGACCTGGCCGTCATCGTTTCGCGAGTGAACGACAAGACCGTCCGCTACGCGCCGAAGTTCGACAAGGATGTGCCGAGCTACGATCTCGCGGCGGGCGAGACGCTGGCTAGCGGCGTGCAAGGGCCGTGCAGCAGCGGCGGCGACCAGGCGTTGTCCACGGCCGACGGATGGACGGTGCTGTCGCTGGGCGTCAAACCCTACTCGCCGTACTCCCTGAGCGGCACGTGCAAAGGCGAGCCGAAGTGGTCGTATCCGAATCCGTGGCCGGGGCTGCACGCGTCGCATGAGGCGCCCGTGCCGGACTTCCCCGGCCAGGTCATCGGTACGACGCGCCTGCTGGGCGGCTTCATCACGCCGCAGAACAGCGACGCCGGACCGCTCTGGGCGATCAATGGCAACATGGGCCCGATGTATCTGTTCACCGCCGACGGCCTGTTTGTCGCGACGCTCTTCAAAGACGTCCGCGTTGGCCGTTCGTGGCGGATGCCGGTGGCGGAACGCGGCATGCTCCTCAACGACGTCGCGCCGCACGACGAGAACTTCTGGCCGACCATCGCTCAGACCCCGGACGGCAAGGTCTACGTCGTGGACGGCGCCCGCACCAGCCTGGTGCGTGTGGACAATCTTGAATCCATCAAGCGCTTCCCCGACAGCGCGCTGAAACTCACCGAAGAACAACTGGCGAAGGCGCGGGAGTGGCAGATCGAGCGCGAAGCGGTGCGGCAGAAAGCGCTGGGCTCCGGCACGTTGAAGGTGGCCATTCGCAAGGAAGCGCCGGTCCTTGACGGCAAGCTTGACGACTGGAAAGACGCCGACTGGGCGACGATTGACCGCCGCGGGACCGCCGCCAACTTCAACAGCAACAGCAAGCCCTACGATGTCGCCGCGGCGGCGTGCGTCTCCGGCGACAAGCTCTGCGTGGCGTGGCGGACCAACGAGAAAGACCTGCTGCGCAACAGCGGCGAGATGCCGACGGCGCCGTTTAAGACCGGCGGCTGCCTTGATGTGATGATCGGCACCGATCCCAAGGCGAGCGAGAAGCGCGGCGAGCCCGCGCCTGGGGACGTCCGTCTGCTGGTTACCAGAGTGAAGAACAAGACGCTGGCGCTGCTGTACCGCGCCAAGGTGCCGGGCGCCAAGGACCCGGTGCCGTTCTCGTCGCCGTGGCGCACGATCACCATTGACAAGGTTGACAACGTCAGCGAGCAGGTCGAGTTCGGCTCGAACGAAGGCAACTACGAGATCGCCATTCCGTTGGCCACGCTGGGGCTGCGGCCCGCCGCCGGAATGGCGATCAAGGCCGATGTCGGCGTGTTGCGCGGAGACGGCATGCAGACGACTCAGCGCGTCTATTGGAGCAACAAAGGCACGGCCATCACCAGTGACGTGCCCTCCGAGGCGATGCTGACGCCGAGCCTCTGGGGGAAATGGGTCTTCGAGTAGCCGTGCGGACAAGCATCCAACGCAAGCGCCTGTGCAGTCATCCATCCACGGGCGGGCGTCAACGCGCCGGTTCGACCTCGCCCCGTACCGCATTTTGCTAAATTGCGGTGCGGTGGGAGCGGGTTGGGGTCAGGGAACCTCGCCTTGCGCCCGCCACCACCGAACTGCCAGGATGCCCCGCCGTCCCTTGCCGTCCAGGTAACCGTTGACATATCCGGGTCCGTGGGGTACCGTAAGAGAAGTTACGGTTGAACCTGCAAAACCATCGGAGGAAACAGAAGAGAGAGCATCGTCGTGACAACTTGAAGATGCGCGAGCATCAGGGAACTGCTTCGTAGAGAACCGCCAACCTGCGCCGAAAGGCTCTTGAATGATGAAGGCAGCTACTTGTGTCGCGCCCCGAAAGGGGCACCAGGCTTGGCGATTTCGCCGGCCCCTCGGCCTGCGCTCTGTTACTCGTCTTCTTCAACCGCTGTATCGAGCAAGCCGGCTTCTTCGCGCTTAGGCGGCTTGCGCGCCGCTGCGGGCACGGGCGGCAGTTCATCGGCCTTGAAGCACGGCCCTTTGACCACGGCGGATAACAGCTTGGCTTGGGCGGGGTATTCTGCAAGCGTGGCTTCCAACACCCAAAGAAGCTCAAGAAGCTCCGTCGTGAAGTCGCCCGTCCACTTCTCCGGGTGAATGTCGTCCAGGGGCGACGATTTCTTCCCCTTCGGGTTCTTCATCCGGTAGCCCAGCCACGATTGCACAACCTTCAGCCCCGACACTTCAAAATCGTACACTTTCTGGGGGACGGGGGAAAACTCGCCGCTGCCAACGTGCAGCGTCTTCGTGGCCTGGCTGTATTCATACCTCTCCGGGTAGCCGGCGGCGTCGCCGGGCACGGCCTTCACACAGCGCGCCACTCCCTTGGGCACTTGCCCCTTCTGCTTGCCATGGGGCACGAACCGCTGGCCGTAGGTATGAAGCCATAGCAACTTTGCCCCAACATCGCGGGCTTGGGCGAATAGGCCGGGGTTCTTGGTCAAGGGCACACGAAGCTGGCGCGTGCCCAGTTCTTCCGCGTAGCGGTCGGTGAAGGCAGGCAAGGCCAGCACGCCGTAGACGTATGCCAGGAAGTCTTCAGGCGTCACGTTGTGCCCGTATGCTTTGCCCAGCAAGTCCAGTAGCCCCGGCAGGAGGTTGGGTTCCTCGCCCTGGGAATCCCTAAACAAAGGGATAACGTCCTTGCCTCCGAAAGACCCGCGAAAGTGATGCTTGTCTGGGCACTCCGCGCTACAAGTCAACGCGGGTCCTCGCCCCAAGGGATGTTTGACCAATGTAGTCAGAAGAATCTGTCTACCACTTTGCGCGCCCCAAATGGTTGGGCGGGGCCTGTCTATCAGGCGGGCATCAGCGAAAAGGTATTGCCGGTCAAAGGATCGGAAGGCGTAAGGCGCAATGTCGGGCGGCGGGGCCTGCCTGGATAGATCGCTTAAAGGTTTTAGCTTGGCTCCTCTTGGGGGAAGCTGGTTGGGTGTATCCTGCATTGTACACCCAGAATTTGACTCCTTGAACAGCGTCGGCCGCTCTTCTTTGCCCGCATTGCATAACGTTCGCCAGCGCCGCTCCAGGCTATCCCGGTTAGGTGCAATGACCCATGTTCGCCCAGGCGTGACCCCTGGAAGGCACCAAGGCAACAAATCGGTCAACAGTGGAAGATCAAAGTATGCACCATTGCCGGCCGGGTGGAAGGGCGCTTGCCAGTCATCGGGGCAATCTTCCCATTGAAGGGAACCAAAGTCGCTAATGGCGTCCAGGGCCTTCAACTTCTCATCCCGCGTGCCCTCAATCCGGCCGTAATGAACCTTCGCCAGCGTTTTCTCTGCTGGCTTGCCGTAGCGGACAGCAACGGCAATGGCGACGGGTGTTTGAATGGCAAAGACGTTTTCGTTCTTGCGCGTGCCCCGGCCTTCACCGCTCAAATCCAGAATCCAGATTTCATCGCACAGGTGGCGCATGTGCTCACGCATTCCGCAGAAGGCGTCGCCCTCCAGATAGCTTGACGCGCTTATGAAACTCACAATCCCCGGCCCGGAAGCGGTCTTCTGTTCAAGAACCTTCCACAGTGCCCAGCGCCAGAAGTAAACGTACAGGTTGTAGATATTCCGCACGAGAAGACTATGACCGGCATTCACCGCGCGGTCTACGAAGTCTTTGAAGATTGCGCCCGTGCCCTTGCCGTCCTCGCCCCAGCGTACCCAGCCACCTGTGCCAGCCTTGTTGCTTTCGTCGGCTGCCTCGTGCCGGTCATAGGGCGGATTGCCCAGACAGACGATCACGGGTACAGCGGCCTTGACTTGCAGAGCCTTGGCGTGTTGCTCAGAAATCGGTTTCAGCCATAGCGGGAGTTGCTGCGGCGTGGCGTAGGGACTTTCCAGGGTGTCGGTCAAATAGACGTGGGTTCCCTCGGCAGGCATTGTCGCGCCCCTGTCGCGAAGGGCGCGGCTGACGCGCAACTCGGACACGGCGAACGGCCCGACCATTTTCTCAAAGCCGTAGATGTTGCCTGCAAGCGCCGTCGCCTGCTCCGGCACGGCGCCTAGTCCTTGCCGGGCTTGGACCTTGCCCAGGGCATGATCTATGACGCCAAGCAGGTAGGTTCCCGTCCCAAGTGCCGGGTCCAACGTCACAACGTCATGGTTGGCGAAGCCAAGCTCTTTGCCCAAGCGGTTCGTCAGAAGGTCGTCAATCAAACGGACTTGGGCGTGAACGACTTCAACGGGGGTGTAGTACGCGCCGGCGTCCTTGCGCAACATCGGGTCATAGACTGCCAGGAACTCTTCGTAGAAGTAAAGCCAGGGATCCTTTGACCAGGAAAGCGCCACTTGGGGCACTTCGCCAATGACGCGCATAACCAGGTTCAAGGACGCGGATATTTCGGCTTGGGCGTGCGGGTCCGTCAACACTTCAAGGGCGCGGGAAAGCAAGCTGTGTTCAGCAGCCAAGGCAGTTCCCGCGCTCGCAAGGGTCAATGGGTCCGCCCCTTCGCTTCGGGCAAGCAAAAGCGCAAAAGTCACAGTCTGCGCGTAAGCGTCTGCGAATTGCTCGTTGCTTGCATCGGGGAAAAGCAGTTTCCGCCAGTCGGCGGCAAGAAGCACCAAGGGCGATTGCGGGTCCTTCAAGGCGTCTGTCACGTCATCCCGCAGCATTCGGCAAAGCGGCGCAAGAAGATCGGCCAGCCCCTTCAGGTCAATTTCGCGTTGTCCTTCAGCCGGCCCCGGTCGTGTGGGAATGATGGGATGCCAGGACAGGAAATCCCGCAACAGTGCCAGCAAAGCCCCGGCGTCCCCTTCTTTGGCGGCGTTCTTGCCGTTCGTTGCCACGTCACCCAAAAGCCGGACAACGGCGCGGGTAGCTTTTCCGTCGCGGTACAAGCCCCAGTCGTTACCGTCACAATAGATCAGGTTGGGAATGGACTGGAACCGCTTCCATTGCTCGCGGTTGTGTCCGGTGAAGTGGTTGGGGTTTGCGCCGATGCCAGGGGCCTTCAGTTCCACGTAGCCGGCCAGAAGCTTTGCAGTGTGAATCGCATAGTCAGGCTTGCCAAGGCGTCCGGCCAGTCGGGTTTCGCCCGCGCATACTATCTTGATCGCGAGTGCCTGCCCGACTTCCTGCATGAAGGCTTCAAACGGCGCTCGAAGCTGGTCT
>JAPLOD010000011.1 GCA_026692735.1 Planctomycetota bacterium
ACTGCTGGTTCGGCCTGCCGCAGAAGAGGCATCTCGCCCCCGTCGAGACCGCCGACCGGCTGCTCGCTGAGATGGACCGGGCGGGCGTCGCGAAGGCGCTGGTGTGGCACATCACGCAGCGGGAGTGCTCCGCGTCCGCCGGGAACGGCTTCCTCGCCAAGGCGATCGGCCGCCGGGACCGCCTGACCGGGTGCTGGACGATCCTGCCGCCGCAGTGCGGGGAGACGCCGCCCGCGCGCGTCATGAGGCACGGTAACGCCATGCATGGACTGTCTTCCGCGCCCGGCGATGCGTGATGCTCAGTATCCCAACGCGGCCTTATCCGCGGCCCAGATCTTCTCCATCTCCTCGTGCGTGGGCACGTCGCTGCGCGCCCTGCGCCAAGCCGGCTTGTCCTTGTACTGCATCTCGTTGGCCTGCCAGACAACGATATTGGCCTCCGGGATCTTGCTCAGGATGCCCTTGTACTTCCCGAAACGGATGTCAAACCCCTCGCCAAGAAGAGCCCACGAATGGATCATACCAGTATCGAGCAACCGCGCCGCGAAGACGGTCTCCTCCTTGACGGACTCAATGATCTTCTGCTCGTCCTTGGCCTTGTCCGCATCCTCCACGTTCTTCCGCAGCACGAAGAGGTAATGGAAGTACATGCGTATTTGGTCCACCCTGGCCAGGTACTCGGGCATGTCCTTGACGAGTTCAGCGGCCTTGCCGAGATAATTGAACGTATTCTGCAGGCCGTCGGGCATTCGCTTGACGCGAATACCCCCTCCCCAGTCTGTAAAGCGTTCGAGATAGGGTTGTTGGGTCAGGTCTATCTCCCCGGCCGCCGCGATCTTCCTGGGCGGTCCCCAGAACTGGGTATAGTACTTCTTCATAGGCTCTGCGGCCGGACCAAAGGCCTTGTCAAAAAAGTCCCGCATGAGCGTTTCCGTGTCGCTTTCCGTGTCCCACCAGAGCCTAGCCGCCATGTAGTACCCCAGCCCCTGGGCACCCCAGTTGTTGGACATCTCGGTATAGTAACCTTCAGCGCCGTGCTTTTTGTCCTCATTCACGCTCCTTACCAAGCATTCGAGGTTGCCGGAGCCAGCGTTTTTGGGACCAGGGCCATCCTTAAACCACTCGTAAACGTCGTAGTAAGCATAGATGCCCGGGTGGGCCTTCTTTTTGGCGAGAGCCTCCAGCATGTCTCCCATGGAAACGCGCGTCCAGCGGAAGCACTGACATACGGGGACATAGACGTTGGGATGCAGGTCGAAAGTGGGAGGATGTGAATGGTGGCTGTAAGCAAGGCAACTGAGGAGGACGTCGGGGTACTTCTTGCCCACTTCCTCCGCCACCTTGTTGACGAAGTTGAAGACGGTCTCGGAAGTGAGTCCGGCGAGCTGGCCGTCGGGCATGTCGGCGAAAAGCAGGTTCCCGCCCTCGAACCTGATGCGCCTCTCCTTGCCCCCCTTGAACATGGCCCGGCAGCGCTCGCATTCGCAGAACCCGACCCAGTCCGGCGGAGTCAAGGATATCATCCTCTTTCCGCTGGCGGCCCGCGCCAGGGCGTATTCGATGCCTTTCTGGATAACCTCCGGATTGGTGTAGCAAGGCTTGGTGGCCTGCCTCTTGCCGCCCACCTCGGCGAACCATTCCGGGTGCTCCTTGAAGTCCTTGTCCCTGTTGAGGCCGAACCAGGTCTCGCCGATCTCGCGGTTCTCTATGGGGCTCAGGCGGTTGCGCGGGCTCCAGACGACGGGATCGCCGTCGCCGCCGTACCACATCGAGCGCATGATGGGAAAGTCGGGCTTCTGCCGCTCGTCCAGCGCCACCGTGATGTCGGGCCGCTTGGGAATGACTTCCCACGCCTCTCCAGGGAAGAACCACCGGCAGCCGAGCCTGTCGAGCAGCGTGTACACGGCGTGCGACACGCCGTACCGGCTCCCGCCGGCGACGAGCACCTGCGAGTCGCGCGTCGTCCGCAGCACGAGTTCCTCCTCGGCCAGATCCTTGGGGATGCCGCCCCACTCGAACGCGCCCGCCTCGCCCACGTAGATTCCCGGACCGCGCCCGGCCGGGAACTTATCAACCAGCTTGAGATCGAATCTGTCCCCGCTCATGCTGTTCAGGCACCTCTCAAGGTCGTCCGCCCAGCCCCTCGCCTCGCACACCGCCTTCAGGGCGGCCATCTCTCCCTCGAGCGTCTTGGCCTCGTCCGGCTTCTTCCCCCGAACCGCGGCGTCGCGCTTATTTTCGAGGTCTGTAACCCGCTTCTCCAATTCCTTTTGGCTCTTGCCAGCGTTGGCCTGTAGCGCCTCTGCCAGCGGTCCCACCGCCACGCAGATCGGCAGCACGGCCTTGCCGCCCTTGGCCAGAGTGACCTCGGGCGCTGCGGCTCTCGGTGCGGCTCCCGGGGACCGCGCATCTTCCTTCGGCCCTGTGAACTGGGCCGCGATAAGCGCGGTCCCGGTTCCCGCGACGACTGACGCGGCCAGGACGATCCCGGCGACGAGATTCACCTTGGCCCAGAACATCATCTTGAGCGCTCCTTTCGTGACCCCGACCGCCGCTTTCCGGCGCCATCCGCCTGTGCGTCCGCGTGCGCATCTCTCAGCACGATACGCCAGCGCCTTGTGCGGTGCAAGGCGGAGGAAGCGGCTTCTTGTGCCTGTGGCGGTCGGGTCGTAAAGCCGGACCCCGCATTGCTCCACACGCCTTTACTTTGGGCGCAAAGCTGGTATGGGGTGATATCATCGGACAATTGAACGCCACCGAACCCGCGGTGGGACGTGCTGGACAGCCCTCTCCGGGTCTGGTATCCATCCCGGGGTTCCAGGAGCGCGCCGATGGAGTTCTTCGACTGCAACTGCTGGTTCGGCCTGCCGCAGAAGAGGCATCTCGCCCCCGTCGAGACCGCCGACCGACTGCTCGCCGAGATGGACCGGGCGGGCATCACGAAAGCACTTGTATGGCACATAACGCAGCGGGAGTGCTCCGCGTCTGCCGGGAACGACTTCCTCGCCAAGGCGATCGGCCGCCGGGACCGCCTGACCGGGTGTTGGACGATCCTGCCGCCGCAGTGCGGGGAGACGCCGCCCGCGCGGGAGCTTTTCGACAGGATGGCCCGGACGAACCTTCGCGCGCTCCGGGCGTTCCCCAGCGACCACCGATACCTGCTCAACCGGGTCGCGCTGGGGCCGCTGCTCGACGAGGCCGTGCGCGCCAAAGTCCCGCTGCTGCTGTCTGTCGCCAAGGGCGCGGGCTGGCGGGAGGTCTACGACCTGCTCGCGGAGTTTCCCGACCTGACCTGCGTCGTCTGCGACCACGGCTGCTGGGGCACGGACCGCCAGTTCCGGCCGCTGATCGAACGGTACCCCCGCGTTTATATTGACCTGGCGGCGTACCTGCTGGACGGCGGCATCGAGGATTTCGTGGAGAAGTACGGCCCCGACCGGATGCTCTTCTCCACGGGCTTCCCCGATGCCTACCACGGGGGCATGATGCTGGCGTTACGCCACGCGAAGATCCCCAAGGCGGCGAAGCGCGCCATCGCCTCGGGCAACCTGGAGCGCATCCTGTCGGAGGCGCGGCTGTGATCAACCACACTCCGCTTGCACGGGCTTTCTGGAACCGAGGACGGGTCCGGGGCTGCCCCGTCTACGACATGCACGGCCACATGGGGCCGTACAGCGCGATCTATTTCCCGCGCGGCGAGACGGCCCGGATGATCGAGACGATGGACGAGGCCGGCGTGGCCATGCTGTGCTTCTCGCATCACCACGCGCTCACCGCTCCCGATATCGGCAACGCGCCCGCAATCAAGGCCGTGCGCGCGTACCCGAAGCGCCTGCGGGCGTATTGCGCGCTCAACGCGAACTACCCGGAGACCATCCGCCGGGAAGTGAGGACGTTCGACCGCTACCGCGACGTGTACGTCGGCTACAAAACGCTCGCCGATTACCACGGCATCCCAATCTCGGCCGAACCGTACAAGCCGGCCTGGGAGCACGCGGACGCCTGCGGACTTCTGGTCCTGAACCACACCTGGGGCGGCAGCGCGAACGACGGCGCCGAGTCCGTCCGCGACGTCGCCCGGCGGTATCCCGGGGCCAAGATTCTCCTCGGCCACTCGCTCCATGGCGACTGGGACACGGCCGTGGAGATCGCGCGGGAGTTTCCCAACGTCTATCTTGAACTGACCGCGGTGCTCGACGACCGCGGGGCCATCGAGCGCTTCGCGGAAGGCGCGGGCTCCGACCGAATGCTCTTTGGCACGGACCTGCCCTGGTTTGATCCCCATCACGGGATCGGCGCGCTCCTGTCGGCCGACATCACCGACGCGGACCGCCACAACATCCTCCACCGGAACGCCGAGAAGCTCCTCGCGCCCTTTGTGCCGGAGATCAAGGCCGGTAGATAGCCGTTCGCGCCCCCTTTCCCGTGCTCTCGTACTCCCGCTGAATCTCCACGTCAGCCAGCCAGGCCACAAAGACGGCCTGGTGGACGATGGATCCGCCGGTCCCATGCACCCCGTTTTCGTCGCCACGGTTTGGTTACTCGTCACTACGGGGTAGTCGCCTGCAGCGATCTCGCGATGAATGCGACCGCTGCCTGGAGACGAACCCCCACCGACGAACAAGCCATGGCGCGCCCACATCAAGAACGAGTTGCTGCAAGATTAACCACAGCGTAGCGTAGGAGGAAAATGGGGCAAGGTAAGACAAAACAGCAGACCAAATCAGGATGGTTGATTGCGGTGGGGCACCAGCGTAGCACATTCCTACCAGGGCAGTCTTGATGGTGGGAGGGCGGAACCATGGCGCGAGGAGAACGGATACCGAGAACAGCGTGGCCGGCGCGGCGGAAGGCATGGGCGCGGCGCTTGGAGGAGTGGGCGGCGAGCTGCAGAATGACGTACACCGTGCCGCGGGCGGCGTAAAGGCCGAAGACGGCGGCATGGATCTCTTTTCAAAGCAAACTTGACTTGGTGGGGAAGGGCGTATCTTGCGCCCCATTGGCGATGGGGCCGACCGAAGCATGTTGATCGCGCATCTCTCCGACCTGCACTTGGGACGCAAATCCAACGGCGACCCGCAGGGCGCTATCCGGCTCAATTCGCTGCGGCGCGCAATTGTGGACAAACTGCCGCAGGCCGGCCCGGAGGCCATCGTCATCGCCGGCGACATGTTCGACAGTTCGCAGGTGGAGCGGGGTGTGGTGCAGGAGGCGGCGCGCGTCCTGGACAAAGCGCGCAACAAAGACGACCGCCCGGTTCCGGTCGTCGTCATCTCCGGCAATCATGATCCCAGCGAGGCCGAGACTCTGTGGGCCACGTTCCGCGAGGTTCTCGGCCCGGACACCCTCGTCCAGGTCGTCCTGACGCAGCAAGTCATTGAGCTGTTGCGGGGCGAGTTGCGGATCGAAGCCTACCCCTGTCCGACGCGCTACAGCCCGGAGAGGCCGTGGGAGCACAGGCTGCCGCCGAAGGGCGGCGCGGGTGTGACGGTCGTGCTGGCGCACGGCACATTGCTGGGCGGGCCCGTTCCGGAAGATGAACAAGAAGCCTACCCATTTACCGAAGCAGACGCGGCGGGCCTGGGGGTGGAGTACGTGGCGTTGGGGCATTTCCACGGCGTTTATCCGCCTTGGGGCGCCGCGAGCGAGATCGAACGCGGCTACTGCTACTGCGGCACGCACGAACCGGATCAATTCAGCGGCGACGCCGGCTGGGCGATCCTCGCGTCGCTGCGCAAGGGCAAGCCCGCGTTGCTGAAGCGGCTGCGGCTGGCGGAGCGGCTGTGGCAGGAGTTCGAGATTCTCGGTCCGGCCGACATCGGCAAGCTCAAGGCGCTGCGCCAGCAGGTCGAAGCCGACAGCGACCCGCAGCGGTTCGTGGTTCGCGTCAAAGTCGGAGCCAAGACCAGGCTGGCGCCCGAGGAAGCGGCGCAGCTCGATGAGATCAAGGCGGCTCTGACCGCGCTGGGCGTCTGCCTGCAGCAGCACGGCGAATTCGCCACGTACATCAATGTCGAGGCGCTCGATCTGCAGTCCTTGCCCGGCGGCGCCGTCAAGCATGCGCTGCTGGCGCTGCAAGGCGAATTGAATGGCTGCGCCGACCCCGCGCGCCGCGAACTGCTCTCCGCCGCGCTGCAGATCGGCTGGCAGTTGTGTAAAGAAGAGGGCGCGCGCAGATGATCCTGAAAAGCGTTGAACTACGGCAGGTGCGCCGGATCAAATCGGTCAAGCTCGATCTATCCAACCCCCTGACCGTAATCGGCGGCCCCCAAGGCGTCGGCAAAACGACCGTTCAAAGGGCCATCCTCGCCTCGCTCTTCCTACTGAGCAAGAAGGAACGCGATGCGCTTCAGTCGCGCTTCGATCTGGACAGTTCGCCTGGCTCCACGCTGGTCTGCACCAAGCAGGCCGGAGGGGCCGAGATTGTGCTGAAACGCGACCTGCTGGACGATAGTGGCGAGTGGCGCGAAGACGGGGTCGTCATCAAGGCGAAGGGCAAAGCGCTGGAAAGGATGCAGGAAGTGCTGCCGATTTCGCCCGATGCGGCCGCGCTGCTGTTGTGGGGGCTGCAGGAGGAGATGGCGGCGGTCCTGGAGGCATTTCCGGCCGACGGCCACTCGCTGCTGGCCCACGCGGTCATCCGTGGCGGCGGACCGGATCCGAAGCAGGTGATTGCGGACCTCGAAAAGGAAAGCAAAGCGGCCAGGAGCAGAGGCGCTGTCAACCCCGGCGTGCTCACGCGCTGCGAGCAACGCGTTGAGGGTCTAAGGAAGGAGTTGGGGGACGCGCGAACCGCGGCGGCGAAGGTCACGGATCTGCAGAGCGGATTCGGGCCCGCGAAGAAAAAGCTGGCAACCGCCAAACAGCATTGCGAAGAGATCGCGAAACGGATCGAGCAGTTCGAGAAGCTGGAAATCCCGTTAGACGCGACATTGCAGGCCGCCAGGGGAGTTACCGAGCTGGAGGCCAAGATCCAGGAGTGGGACGGACTCGACGACAAGATCGCCAAGAGGAAAAAGAACTTGGCAGATCGGCAGTCTGAGCTGAACACGCTGGAGGCGCATTACCGCGTCGCGCGGGACGACGATCTGACCCGGCGGATCGCCGAACGCGAAGACCAGATCAAGGCGATTGAGGAAGCGCAAAGACAGCGCGCCGCCCTGGAAGAAAAGGCGCGGGAAAAGGCCCGGCCGGGGAAATCTGAGGAAGACGAGAAGAACCGGATCGAGAAGGACATCGAGAAGCACCTAGCGAGCATGGCGGCCACCGGCGTCTCGTACGAATTGTCCGTCCAGTCCGGCTCCAAGCTCGTGCAGATCGCCGAAGACGGCTCCGCGCCGAAATCGGTCCGGCTCAAGGCCGGCGAGGAACACCAGGGTGTTGTCGGGCGCGTGGTGATCGTCGCCGATGAGCTGCGGATCGCAGCCGGGGGGAAGCAGGATCTCAGCGGACTCAAGCGGCTGGTGGACACAGCGCGCGGAGAGCGGGACAAGTTGTTCGGCCGTTTCGGCGCGGCGGACGCCGCGCAGTTCAACCGGTTGCGTGACGAACGTGCCGCAGTGGAGACCGCGCTGGCCGAGGCGAAGCAAGTTGAAAAGGAACTCCAAGCCTCGCGACTGGCGGCGTTCCGTTCAGAACTGCAAGGCCTCCGCCGCGATAAGACCGCGAATGCCGTCAAGGCTGCGGACAGGGAGCGCGCAGGAAGTCGCGTGCTGGAGTCGCCGGCGGATATCAAGAACGGCCTGAGCAAGAGACAGGGCGCTATCGATGCGGTACGGGAAGAGTTGGCGAACCTCGAGAACCAGCGACCGACCGACGCCGAAAGCCTGGCCCTGCGCAAAGAGCTGGACGCGCAACGCAAGTTGGCCGCCAAACACCGGGCCGATTTCGCGCAGGCCGATCAGCAGCAGCGCGAACCTTCCGCTGCCTTGCTCCATCAGGTTCAAGATGACCTCAAAAGCGCGCGGGCCATGCAGCCCGGGTTCATCAAGGCCTGGAGCGAGGCGAGCGACGCGGTGACCAACCTAGCCGCAGAGCTGAAACACGCCAGCCCGCAGCGCGATATTCCCGCAGTGGCGGGAGACCTCCAGGAAGCGGAGACCGCTCTGCGCCACGAAGAACTCATGCAGCAGGCGCGCGAATTGCTGGTGCAGACGATTGAAAACAAGATCAGCGCACTGACGGCGAACATTCCGCGCGAACTGGGCCAGAGCGTGACCAAACATCTGCAGCGGTTGACGCGGGGCGCGCTGGAAGGCTTGAGCATGACGGAGGGGTTGCAGGTGTCGGCCGTGGCGGAAAAGGGTTCAACGCTGCAGTGGAAACCGGCCGAACTCTCTTGCGGCGAACGGCACCAGGCGGCGCTGGCGCTGAAAATCGCCGTGGCCTGCGCCATCGCGGAGAGCAGCGGGCCGGTGTTTGTGATTCTGGACGACAGCCTGGTCAGCTTCGATCCGCAGCGCCGCGCCGCGGCCGAGAAGCTGCTGCTGGACTTGGTCGCCGACGGCAAGCTGCAGGTCATCCTGCTCACTTGCCACACCGACTGGGCGGAGGACTGGCGCCGCCGCACGCCCGAGAGAATCCATTACATCGAGCTGGGCCGCGTCGCCGAATACTATCGCCCCCCTCCGTCGCTCAGCGCCGAATGAGGGCCTTTCATTCCCTGCAAATAGGCTGTCGCGGCAGCGGGTCGGTGCAGTCCGCGACGATGTAATGTACGCCGAGGCTGCGGTGCAACTCCCGCTGGCGCGCGGTACTTTGCGGCAGGCGGCCGGCGTCTGGCCGGTCGTCACGATCAACATTGCCCGTGCCCACGGCCACGGGCCCCGTGCCCTCTGCGGCAGCATGCCCGCAGACCAGCGTACAATTTCGAACACGGGTCTCTTTCGCCTCCGGGGTGCCAATCTGCTGCTCCGGCCCTGTGAACGCTGCAGGCGTGATGACGCGCAACGCCGCCTGAGGAAATGTCTCGCCGTCGCGCCTGGAGCGCTGTATCGCTTCGTGAAGTTCAACAGGAATCCGGCACGGAACGGTCTTCAGCCCGCGCCGGCCGCAGTTAGCGCGCCGCGTCTTGTGACGAGAAGGCGCTGCCCGGATTGAGTGGCTTCAGCGAGTCAAGGGTCGAGAAGCGCATCGCGATGGCCAAGACGAACCCGCTGCCAACGGGAGCGACCGGCACTTTGCCCCCGCAACTGAGTCTTGACCTTGGCGGCGGGGCGAAGATGGAGATGGTGCTCATCAAGGCCGGTGATTTCATGATGGGCGCGGACAACGAAGGCGGCAACGAGGAAAAGCCTGCGCACAAGGTCAAGATCAACAGACCGTTCTACATCGGCAGGTACGAAGTGACGGTTGCGCAGTTCGGGGCGTTCGCGGACGCCACGAAGTACCAGACGGAAGCGGAGAACGACGGCAAATGGCCGTTCATGAAAGTCACGAACTGGCGGACGCCTAGCTTCCCGCAAGAGGACAACTATCCGGCGTGTGCCATCACGTGGAACGATGCGCAGGAGTTCTGCAAGTGGGCGGCAAAGAAGACGGGCAGGACCGTCTGTCTCCCGACAGAAGCTCAGTGGGAGTACGCCTGCCGTGCGGGAACGACGAGCCGGTACAACACGAGGGACAAGGACAGCGATCTGGAACAGGCGGCCTGGTTCGACACGAACTCCGGGATGCACACGAATGCCTGTGGGCAAAAGAAGCCGAACGCCTGGGGTCTGTACGACATGCATGGCAACGTGCGGGAGTGGGTGCAGGACTACTTCAACGACAAGTATTACGCGGAGTCACCGCCCGTTGACCCTGAAGGCCCTGCCACGGGCGGATACCGTGCGCTGCGCGGCGGTTGCTGGGAGTATGGCCCTGTCTATTGCCGCGCGGCGCGCCGGAGCAGGGGCCATCCTGGTACCCGGGACACGAATATCGGTTTCCGGTGCGTGGTGGACTCTTGACCCTTTGTCCCTTGTTCTGTCACACTTTGCGGGGGCGTGGGGCGAAGCCATAGAGGAGTTGCGTAATGCCCCAGAGGCAGCTCACCGTCCTGGCCGCACTGGCCGCCCTTCTGCATCGCCTTCAGCACCTGCTCCAGGCTGCGGCCCTTGACCAGCTTCATGGTGAAGAACAGCCGCCCGTCGCTGTCCACGCCCAGTTCGTGGATGGGCACGATGTTGGGGTGCTCAAGCTGCCCCGTAACCTGCGCCTCCTCGACGAAGCGCGCCTTGTCCTTGGGCGACTTGGCGTCCAGCATCACCTTCATGGCCACCGGGCGGCGGATGTCGCGGTCGGCGGCTTTCAGGATGACGCCCATGCCGCCACGGGCGATCTCGCCCTCGACGATGTACTTCTCGTCGGTGGCGGCGGGCTTCAGCGCGGCCTCGATCTTCTTCTCGACGGGCCGGGGCAGGCCCTCCATGGTGTCCTGGGAGGCCGAGCCGTCATCCACGGCGGGCAGGGGCGAACCGTCCAGCGTCACGCCGCCCTTGAAGTTGGCGCGGCCCAGGACGCTGCTGTCGCCGATGGCGGCGGGGATGGCGTGCTCGGCATCCTTGTCGGGCTGTGCGGCGTCCGGCTTCTTCTCCGGCGCGGCGGCCAGCGACTGCTCGGCGGAGTCCTCTGGCACGACGAAGATGCCCTGGCACTTCTTGCAGCGCAGGCGCTTGAACGCCGGCATGCCGGCGGTGCGGTACTTGGTGTTGCACTGCGGGCAGAACGAGAAGGCGGGCATAGGGCGGCTCCGTAGCGAGGACCGCGGGGATTACGCCAGAGTATAACAGGCCCAGGTCATGCGAAGCAACCGGGATTGGCGGACCACCCGTGGCTGGGCGGTAGAAAGATGTTCGATAACAGATTCCCTACGGGCTTCCCGCGCCGCGGCGTTCATGTCGAGGCTGACCGCCAATAGCCGGCGTCCCGACACCACGACAATTTCCACGCTTCGCGATACAGGAACAACTCCACTGTCAGGTTCATCAAGAGCGCCGTCGAGAGGAACATCGTTGCGCGGTCGTGGTGTCAGCCGGTTCACCTCCCGCAGAGCGCCGTTCGCGCGGCGCAACCATTCGCCAAAGGTGCTTTAGCTCCCCGCAGGCCGTTGACTAGTTCTTCCCCGCCTGTACAATTGGGCCATCGCTGGGAGAGCTGTGCATTATATGCCTGGAGAGTTTCCGATGTCGCGCGGCATAGCCTGGGCTTGGGTCGCTATCACCACCACAGTGAGCGTTCTTGCCGCAGACAGCGGCGACATTTCAAAGAATGAAACGGCGGCCGCCGCTGCCTGCAAGGCATTTGCCGAGGCCGAGGAGATCTACTACCGGACGGACTACGACGGCGATGGTGTGCTGGAATATGCGCAGACGCTCAAGGGCGGCAAGGACGGCGTCAAGGTGGACGGTTCGAGCATGGACTTCAGCAAGCTCCCGCAGCCTTCTGAACAGGAAAGCAAGACGATTGAGGCCCTGCTCAAAGACCTGGGAAACGACGCCGCCGCTGTGCGCGAGAAGGCCACGACGGACCTCGTTGCCATGGGCGCCAAAGCCGTGGCGCGCGTGAACGCAGAGAAGAGCAAGGGCAAAGATGTTGAGGTGCAGGAACGTTGCGCCAGTATCTGCACCGCATACGTTGACACCGTAACGCCGCTTATTGTGGACTCGCGCTACGGACTGCTGCGCGATCCGGAGCACGAGATCGCCTTTGTTGACAAGTCATTCGCCGACGCGGAATGCCCTTTGGGCTCCGACCCACGCACAATCACGCCCAAGGCTGGCTACCTGTTCCGTGTCCTGACCAGGCAGGGGAAGAACGCACTTGGCGGGAGCAGGAACTACTTCGTGAGGGGCAACATGACTCTCGGCTATGCTCTGCTTGCGTTTCCTAAGGAGTACGGTAAGAGCGGCAGAAAGTGCTTCATGATCAACAACAACGGCACGATCTTCGAACGCGACTTCGGCGACGCCGAGAAAACAGCGGCTTTCGTCGAGAAGTGCGTCGAGTTCAACCCCGACCGCACTTGGAGAGTTTCCGATTAGGACTTACTTACTCCCACCCCAGCGCCGGGAACGGAATCACGCGGCACTCCGTGACTACGCGGCCGGACTCGTTGAATACGCAGTAGGACCAGTAGATGAGTTGCTTCCCGCCTGCAGAGAACCAGCACTGGAACCAGCCTCCAGGCGAGGCGAATGAGAAGACCTCCCGTCCAGTCTCGGTATCCAGGACGGCTATCTCCATGCTCTCCAGCGTCTTTGCGACGACCAAACGCTTCCCATCCGGCGAGAGTCGCGCTGGCGAGACAAACGGTACTCTTGCCGTGCAGATTTCCTTGCCGTCATCGGCCCGCGCCACCACGAGGTCATCCTGAGTGGACCACAGGGCGAAGCGTTTGCCGTCTCGCGAGACGGTAACGTCGCCGAGTGTAAACCACCCCTCCCTCCGCATCAGCGGACCTCCCCACTCCAGGGACCATAGTGCGGCCCCATCGCGATCTCGGGCCAGCCAACGCTGGGTTCCCACGAAACAGCCGAAATGGACCTTGGGCAGCAAACGGAGTTCCTTCCCATTCTTCGTATCAATGATTGCCAGTCCCTCGCGACGGGGAACTGCGCAGCGCGTGCCATCAGTGGTTAACGCCAAGTAACGCGGGACCGCTATGTCAGACGAGATCGCGAGTTGATAGTTGCTGGTTTCCTGGCCCGTGTCTGCATCCCAAACCTTGACGGTGAAGTTCTTGCTATCGTTGCTATACGTCAGCACGTGACGGCCGTCCGCAATGAACCGAGCGCACACGCTGGCGCCGTGCCCGGCCAGGACGTGCAGCTCTTTCCCCGTTCGGGCCTCCCAGATGCGCGCCGTCTTGTCGTCGCTTCCGGTCACGACCCGCCCATCGTCGGGACTGAACACAGCGGAGACGATGGCAGCGGTGTGGCCCGCCATTGTCGTCACATCCTTTCCGGTGACCGTTTCCTTGAGCACCAGGACGTTCGGTGCCGCGCCTAACGCCAACGCAAGCTGCCCATTGTTGGAGAAGGGATCTGTATATTCGTGTGTGCCGAAAACTCTGGTTGTCACCGTCCGCGGAAACACCATGGCATCCGCTATGACTGGCGACTTGGGGCGTCCGTAGGCCCGCCAATTATACAATGCCCTTGTGCCATCCGCCGACATAGCCTGACGGCTCCACCCTCCACCGGCCAGAGTGCGCACAGAAGCCATTTCCCTTGAGTGCCTAGCATCCCATGCACAGAACGTATTGTCTGTGCCCGCCGAGCAGACACACCTGTCATCCAGAAATGCAATCCACGATACGCCCGCCCTGTGGCCTATGAATGACGAGAGCTGCCGTCCGGTTTCGGCGTCCCAGACGATACATGTCCTATCCTCGCTCCCCGTGGCCGCGTGCCGGCCATCGGGAGACATCGCCACGCAGGTGACGCGCGCGGTGTGACCGGCCAGTTTCAACAGGGCCTTGCCCGTCTTCCCATCCCAGATAACGGCCGTGTAGTCGCTGCGCCCGCCCAGAATGCGGCTGCCATCCTGTGAGAACGCGGCGGCCGGCGTTCCCACGGAGGACCAGAGTGCCATGAGCTGCTTCCCTGTCTGCGCATCGCATATGACCGGTCCGCTGCCCTCGCACACGGTGACGAGCCGTTGTCCGTCCGGCGCGAACACCATGCAGGTTACCGTGGCGGCATGTTCGGGCAGTACAACGACTTGCTTACCGGTATCGGTATTCCATACCCCGACCTGGCCTGAAGCGGAAACCGCTAGGAACTGGCCGTCGGGCGAGAAGGCCAGGACATCGTTGCCGCGATAGGGATCCTTAAACTCCGCAGTCTGTGCTCCCGTCCTGGCGTCCCAACATCTTACTGTTCCCTTCTCGTTTACTGTGGCGACGCGCTTGCCGTTGGGAGAAATTGCCCCGGTATCAACGCGCTGGGTTTCGGCCCGTAACTGCACCACGGACCGGCAGAGATACTTCAAACGGCCCCATTCCCAGTGCCGCAGATGCCGCGGGCAGCTCTCCAGGATCGCCGTGGCAGCGTCAACATCGTAGGCCTCGAGTCGCTCCCGGGCCAATCTGATCTTGACCGGATAGGTTTCGTATTCGGTCTCTCGCTGCGCCTTCAGGGCCTTCTCTGCTTCCTGTTCCGCGCGTTTCGCCGCGGCTTCCGCGTCGCGCCGGCGGTCCTCGGCCGCTTGCCGCAGGCCGCTCTCTGTGCGCATGCGGTCGCGTTCGCGCGCCAAGCCCCAGCTCAAGCCCGCAATCAACAGCACGACGGCGAGCGTGCTGACGCCGACCAGCGCCGCTGCTGCGGGCCGCCGCCGCACCCACTTCGCCAAGCGCTCCGTTGGGCTGGCCGGTCGAGCGGCCACAGGTTCGCCGTTCAGCCAGCGCGCCAAGTCGTCCGCCAGCGCCTGTGCGGATGCGTACCGTTTCGCCAACTCCTTCTCCAAGCACTTGAGGCAGACCGTCTCCAGGTCACGGGGTACATCGGGCGTGATCCGTCGAGGTGGAACCGGGTCGTCGTGGCAGGTGGCACGCAGCACCTGCATGGCGTTCTCGCCAGTGAACGGCACGCGGCCCGTAAGCATTTCGTAGAGAATGGCTCCCATGCTGTAAACATCTGAGCGTGGCCCCACGTCCTTAACGCGGCCCTCGGCCTGCTCCGGCGGCATATACGCGGGTGTCCCCATCACTTGGCCGGACTGGCTGAGGCTGGAGTCCTTGGCGATGTCCTTGGCGAGGCCGAAGTCCATCACCAGCGGTTCGCCCAATGCGCGCTCGTTCACCGGCAACGCCACGTTGGTCGAACTGCCCGGTTTGACCTCGCCGGATGAAGAGCCGCCTTTCGCGAACTCCAGCATGACATTCGATGGCTTCAGGTCGCGGTGAATCACGCCCTGCTCATGGGCGTAGTGGACCGCCCGCGCCACCTTCTCCAGCAGGATCGCCTTCTCGCGATACGTGAACTGGCGTTGCCGCAGCGCGTCCGCGAGCATGACGCCGTCCACCAAGTCCATTACGAGGTACTGCTGCCCGGCCTCGATGCCGAAATCGTGGACGGGAACGATGTTCGGGTGGCGCAGCTTGGCGGAGTTCTGCGCCTCGCGCCGGAAGCGTTCTGTATCCTGCGCCGAGGCGTGCTCACCAGCGACCATCACCTTGACGGCGACGCGCCGGTTCAGGCGCGTGTCCAGAGCTTCCCATACAGCGCCCATGCCGCCCCGGCCGAGCGGGCGCACGAGCGCATACGGCCCCAGCTTGCGGGCCTGCGCGCGGCCATCCTGAGCGGCGTGCGACCTTTCCGCGTCGCCGATCAACGTGGGGTCGGTCGCAGGGCTGGAAGCGCCGCCGCCGGAGAGAGGAACGGTCTCATTGCTGGGCGTCACCGGCTTAGCAGGCCGCAGTGTCTCGCCGGGATCCTCGCCCGGCGGCTTCGGCAGTGGCATAGTCGGGTCGTCCGTCATGCCTGCGGCCTCGATAGGGAGTCGTCACGGGCGAGACTATACCTGCTGCCAGCGAAGCGGGCAAACAGCGGAATGGATGCCCTCCGCGTGGCGATGCGTAACGATCGGTTCGTTATGGAACACGGCGGGTTGGATGGCGGAGGTAGCCAAAACCGTACCGATCTCTGCACGCTGCGGAAGTACCTGCGTCGCGCCGACGGCCCGTCCTTGGTGACCGATGGCAGATCACGCATGTCGCTCGTTGATTTCGCCCTGGATATAGCGGGGAAAGCCCCTGACGAGACGCTCCGGGCCTATCTTTGCCGTGTACTCGAAGAACACGACATCCGGGTCCTCGAGTGAACCATTGGATAGCGTAAAACCGGGCGTCAACAATGGCGTAAACTGGGGCGTCAAAGTTTTTCGCGGCGCACACGTCGGGTGACAGGCAGCACGCTGATGATGGCGTCGAGCGTCATCTGCACGGTGCTCTTAGCCTGTTTGTCCAGCTGGCGTCCGTGGAATAGTATCGCGGTATCCCTTTCAGGGGTGGGCGGTGGCGTTTAGTGCAGGCTAGCCACCGGTGGCGGTTGAGCCGGTGGCCACCGTGGCGGCGGTGTTCATCGCGCCGGCCAGGACGCCGTTGCCGACACGCGCCGCCATCACCTTTCCGGCCTTGAACTTCACGCGCCGCCGTTCGGGGACCATGACCTCCGCGCCTGTCCTGGGGTTGCGGGCTTTCCTGGCCTTGCGGGCGCACACCTCAAAGACGCCGAAGTCGCGCAGTTCCAGGCGGCCCTCCGTGGCCAGGGATTCGATGACGGCGTCCGCCTGACGTGGACTTCCTTTGCGGCGCGGACCACTGATTTACTGTCCTGTAGTCCGACGGCGTCACCTGCATTTGAGCGCTGAAGACACGCGAGAAGTAGAGCGGGTTGTCGTACCCCACGCGCTCCGCAACCTCCTTAACGCTCAGCGGCGTGCTGGCCAGCAGGTGACGCGCCTGATCAAGGCGCCTTGCCAGCACATAGTTGAACGGCGTGATCCCGAAGAGCGCTTTGAACCTGCGGTGGAAGTAGTTCGGCGCCAGGTGCACGGTTCCGGCGATGTCGCTCAGCGATGGGTTCTCTCTGTAGTGATCGTGCATGTAATCGAGAGCGGGTTTGAGGCGGTAGTACTCCGGGCGAAGGCCGCGCAGCGAACGGTCGTCGAGCCGCTCCAGCAGGCGCGAGATCATCGCCAGCAGCAAGCCCTGGATGCGGCAAGCCACGGCCGGCGATGTGTCCTGGCGCGGCCGGTTCTCCTCGCTGAAGGGGTCCTCGAAGATGCGGCAGACTTCGGTGTAGCCGCGCGCCGGCCAACCGTCCGTTCGGCGCGACCAACTTACCGCAGGCTCGAGCTGGTCCAGCAGGTAGCGGAGGTAGAGCGATTCGGGGACGAAATGCAGCCAGTACACGTCCATCCGCGACTCGCAGATCTGGCGCTTGAGACGAAAGCCGGAGATGAAGTAGACGCGTTGCGCCTCCACCTTCAAGGTGCCCGAGTCCATTTCGAGCACGGCTTCGCCGGAGACGGGGAAGTAGACCTTGTAGCACTGGTCCATACCCCGCGCGTTCTTGGTCCACGCCGCGTCGCAATGATAGTAACCGCCGGAGAGCAATGTCAGGTTGTAGTTGTCGAGCATGAGCTGACACCCTCCGTGCTGCACGGTTACGATCGTGCATGTCTTTGGCAAGATATTCTATGGCTGAGGACCGGCTGTCCAGTGTATGAATCAGCATAAACTGTACGAGGGGCGAATCATGACCAGCAAGGAACGAATGCTCCGGGCGCTGAACAGGGAGAAACCTGACCGCCTGCCGGTGACCGTGCACCAGTGGCAGGGCTACCATCTCGACAGGTACCTGGGCAGCATCACTGCGTTGCAGGCGTTCGTGAAGTTCGACATGGACGCGCAGATACAATACTTCTCGGACATGGGCCAGTTCTGGCTGCCGGATGCCGACTACACAAGGTCTTCCACACCGCAGTGGCGCGATGAGGTGAAGGTCATCAGCAGCGACCCGGACAAGCGGGTTGTGCATCATACCATCCACACGCCGGACGGAACGCTGTCCTACAAGACCAGCGGCGATCGCAAGACGACGTGGATTACAGAGTACCTCATCAAGCGGGACGAAGACCTCTCTCTTGTCCGCAAGTACATGCCTGTGCCCGAGCTTGAACTGGCACCGGTGGCGAAGGCGTACGACGAACTCGGCGACAACGGCATCCTGCGCGGCTTCGTCTGGGGCGATCAGGCCGGCTGCTGGCAGCACGCGTGCTGCCTGATGGACGTGAACGAACTCATCCTGAAGTGCATTGATCAGCCGGACTGGGTACACGAGCTGCTGAAGTGCCTGCTGGAACGCAAACTGCGTTTTGTCGAGACGATGAAGGGCGCGAAGTTCGACCTGATTGAGACCGGCGGCGGCGCGGCGTCGTCCACGCTCATCTCCCCCGCCCTGCATTGCGAGTTCTGTCTGCCGTACGACCGCAAGGTCCACGACGCCCTGCACGCGCTGGGGTTCAAGATCACCTACCACACCTGCGGCGGAACGTTTGGCATCGAGGAGCACATCGTCGCCAACGGCTGCGACGCTTCCGAGACGCTGGCGCCAAAGAGCATTGGCGGCAACCAGGAACCGTGGGAGATGAAGGCCAAGGTCGGCAACCGCATCGCGCTGATCGGCGGCATGGATCAGCACAATGTCCTGACGGCGGGAACGCCAAAGCAGATACGCAGCCAGGTGCGGCTGTTGTTCGAGAACGTCGGTCGTGATGGCGGCTACATTCTCTCATGTGCGGATCACTTCTTCGACACGCCCCCTCAGCGCCTGCGGGCGTATGCGGCTGCGGCCAGAGAGTGCAGGTACGGATGAGCGAACGCGCCGTGAGATATGGAGTCGGAATGGCAGGCGTCGTGCTTGCGGTCGCCGTGGCGCTCGACGGTGCGGCGCTCTGCGTGGAGGATTCCCGCGCGAAGGACACGGCCGCTGTCAGCAGTCGCGTGGATTGGCCGGAGTTCCTCAAGCGGCACGACCTGATCTGGGAGACGCCGCCCGGACAGTTCGATCACGGCGCGTTCCTGGGCA
This sequence comes from Planctomycetota bacterium, assembly GCA_026692735.1. Lineage (GTDB taxonomy): Bacteria > Planctomycetota > SZUA-567 > H5-PLA8 > H5-PLA8 > JAPLOD01. Next base: position 18,576 of record JAPLOD010000011.1, read on the forward strand.
ACGGACTCCTCGGCGCGATGATCTACAGCGACGGACCGAACCGGCTACGCTGGGAGATGGGCCGCTCCGACGTGACCGAGCATCGCCGCGACAACAACCGTCTGCCCATCGGCGGGATGGTCCTGCACACGGCCGGCAGGATCCAGAGCGGCACAATACGGCTCGACCTGTGGCACGCTGAAGTACGCGGTGACCTTACAACCGACAAGGGTACACTGAAGTTCCGCTCGCTAATCCACACTGAAGAGATGTTCCTGCTTGTCGAACTCGAGACCTCCGACGGGGAGAAGGATGCGAAGTTCTCGTGGAGCGCGACGCCCGCCGTGGATGCGGTGAACGCCAGTTTCAAAGACCCGCCGAATCCGCCGTCGCGCACCGACACGGAAGGCGACGTGTCGGTCTGCGTGCAGCCGCGGGTTGCCGGCGGCGAATTCGCAACGGCGTGGAAGGAAGTACCACTCGACGCAACGCATCGCCGGCTATTTCTGAGCATCGCGGACTCGCTCCCCGGCAACACGGCGAAGCAGGACGCTGTGGCATCGGTGGAGAGAGCCGGCAAGGCCGATCTGAATGCCCTCGTGGAGCGCCACCGCAACTGGTGGCACTCGTTTTACCCGAAGAGCTTTGTCTCCGTTCCCGACACGAAGGTCGAGAGTTTCTACTGGGCGCAGATGTACAAGCTTGGCTGCGCCACGCGCAGCGACCGGCCGGTGATGGACCTGCTCGGCCCGTGGTTCAGGAATACGGGCTGGCCGCGAATCTGGTGGAACCTGAACATCGAGATCTGCTACCTGCCCGTCTACGCATCGAATCATCTGGAGATCGGCGAGTCTCTGGTTCGCTTCCTGGACGGCAACCGCGCGAACTTCGTCCGCAACGCGAAGGAAATCTGGAAATTCGATGACTGCGCAACGGTCCCGCATACGACCTGCTACGAAGGCCTGCGTGGCAACGGCAGCCGCGCGCCTCAGGGCTACATCAACCCCGGCGACTTCACCTGGGCGTTGCATGATTACTGGCTGCACTACCGCTTCTCGATGGATGAGAACATCATCACGGACCAGCAGAAGCATGCGTTCTACCCCCTGCTGCGCGGCAGCGTGAACCTGTACCTGAAGCTGCTCGTCAAAGGCGACGACGGCAAACTCCACCTGCCGACGATGCATTCCCCAGAATACGGCGACGCGAAGGACAACAACTACAACCTGGCTCTCCTGCGATGGGGCTGTCAGACGCTGCTGGACCTCAACCGCCGGTACAAGCTCAACGACGCGCTCGTTCCCGAGTGGGAGAACGTGCTACAGAACCTAGTGGACTACCCGCGCGACGAGAACGGCATGCGCATCGGAGCGAATGTGCCTTTCAGCCGCTCGCACCGACACTGGTCGCAGATGCTGATGATGTACCCGCTGTATCTCATGAACTGGGAACAGCCTGAGCACCGCGACCTCATGCGCAAGTCGGTCGAGCACTGGCTGTCCGTGCAGAACGGCCGCGAAATCTACGGCTGGTCGCGCGCTGCGGCTTCGTCGCTGTATTCGGCCATGGGCGACGGAGACAAGGCGCTCTTCAACCTGCACAAGCACCTGTCGGACAAACGGTTCGTCATGCCCAACACCATGTACATTGAGGGCTCACCGGTGATCGAGTGCGCGCTCTTCGCCGCGAAGTCGCTCCAGGACATGCTCGTCCAAAGCTGGGGCGGCACGATCCGCGTGTTCCCCGCGCTCCCGACGGAATGGAAGGATGCCGTCTTCCACGACCTCCGCACCGAAGGCGCGTTCCTGGTCAGCGCCGAACGCAAGGGCGGGAAAACACGCTGGGTGCGGATCAGGAGTCTTGGCGGCGAACCGTGCCATATCAGGTCCACCCTCGACGGCGACGCAAGGGCTACGGTGGGCGGCAAGGATGTGTCGGCGAAAGCGCTCGGCGACGGCGTGTATGAACTCGGCCTAGCCAAGGACGAAGAGGCATTGCTCTATGCCGGCGACAGGCCGCAGGCGCCGACCGTTGAGCCGCTCGTCGCGGCGGCCGAGGACTGCAACCAATACGGCGTCAAAGTCCGCAAGAAGAAGGACCTAAAGCTCGCGCTGTCGAGCGGCAAACCGGCGAAGGCGTCCAGCATCTGGAGCGCCGAGTACGATGCCGCCAAGGCGTTCGACGACGACGATTCGACGCGCTGGGGCGCTGCGCCGAATTCCCGCAGCGGGTGGCTGGAAGTTGACCTGCAGCAAGACGCACTGATCGGCCGGGCGGTTATCATGGAAATCGGTTTTCCTCGCACGGAGGAGTTTGCCATCGAGTACAAGGCGGGCGACATGTGGAAGGAACTCGTCCACGGGACCACGATCGCAGGCGAGAAGACGTTTGACTTCGCGCCCGTGACAGCACGCTACGTCAGGCTTACCATTCTGCGGGCCAACGAAGTGCCGACGCTGGAGGAGTTCCGAGTGCTGCCGCCGGCGTCGAAGGCCACGCCGTAGTAAGCCAGGAGGAGACATGAACGGTTCCTGCCGGCCAGTGTTTCCCACCATTCTGCTGATGGTCGCTGCGGCGTGGGGAGTCTCGTCGGCCGAGCCTCCTGTGTCTGCAACCGAGAACCGGATCAAGGCGTTCTGTATTGACTTCAACTGGAGCAAAGGCGTCTTTGCTGCCCCGGGGACCTTTGCCCATGCGTCAGCCGAGGAGCACTTCAAGTGGTATCGAGACCTCGGAATCAACACGATCCAGACTTTCTGCGTCAGTTGCGACGGCCACGCCTGGTTCCGCGGCAGCGTCGCGCCATTCCAGCCGGGGATGAAGGGGGACTTTCTCAAGGAACTGACCGCTCTGGGCCACGCGAATGGTCTGAAGGTCATGGGTTATTTCTGTGTTGCGGCCAACACGCACTGGGGGAAGATGCATCCCGAACTGAGCCATGGCACGCCCGGAAACGCTCCGCACATCCCGCTCTCCACGCCGTATCTCGACTACCTCTGCGCCAGCATCAAGGACGCTCTCACCTGCACGGGCATTGACGGCTTCATGATCGACTGGGTGTGGGAGGTTGATCCCAAGTGGACCGACTGCGAGAAGACGATGTACCGGGAACTCTTCGGCGAGGCGTTCCCCGCGTCCGGAGCCGTGCCGGCGGACAGGATTGCGGAGTTTAAGCGGCGCGCCGTGGACCGCGCTTGGGGGCGTATCCACGAAACAACCAAGTCCGTGAAGGCCGATACCGTTCTCTGGCTGAGCTGCAATAACCTCAACGATCCCCAGGTGAAGGGTTCGCGGCTGTTCCGCGAGATTGACTGGCTCATGAACGAGCACCCCGACTTCGCGTCTCTTGAGGCGGCGCGAAAGGCAGCCGGACCGCACACGAAGATAGTGCAGTGCGTGTGCGGGTGGGGGGCGCAGCACAACACGAGGCACATCATCCGGTCGCTCGAAACGCAGGATGTCGGCTTCTACGGGTTCGCCGAGCCGGAGGTAAAGACGACGCTTCCGCCGTCGGGGTCGCAGAACCCGCATCTCGCTGGCAACGCACTGAACATCATGCGGATGCGCGAAGTCTTTCATGGAATTCGCGTCGTTATCCGCCCGGAACCTGACGGACGCATCGTGCTGAAGGCCCGTGACGCCGAGACGCACGGACACACTCCGGCCTACGCGGGAACGGACGGCAACGACCACATCGGCTGGTGGGGCGACCCGAAGGACTCGGTAAGCTGGACATTCGACGCGCCCCGCGCTGGTATGTACGCCGTGGAAGTCATGTACTCCTGCGCAGCAGGCGCGGGCGGGAGTGCGTTCACTGTGTCGCTGGGGGAGCAGTCGCTGGCTGGCACGGCGAAAGAGACGGGATCGTGGAAGACCTACACCCCTCAGGACCTCGGCACGCTTCGGCTCGACAAGGCTGGAGAACACGCCCTGGTTGTGAAGCCCAAGACGCCGCCGACGTGGAAAGTCATTGGGCTGCAGTCGATAACGCTCAAACCCGCGGCAGGCGAGTAACCCGGCGAGCGCACGGGTTGGATGTGGCGCGGGCCATGGAGCTGCCGAGCGGGATGCCCCTGCTACGCTATCAGTAATCCGTCCGGACAGTGACTGTCCCCTTGAGTCCTTGGCGCAGCTTGGCCGAATGCGCGGCCTCGCGGCGGAAGCGTTCGCGCTCTTCCGTGGTGGCTTCGTCGCTGGCCAGCATGACCTTCAGCGCGACGCGCCGGTTCAGGCGCGTGTCGAAGGCTTCGTAAACCGCCCCCATACCGCCGCGACCCAGCATGCCCAGGAGTTCATACGGGCCAAGCTTGCGGGCCTTGATGCGGCGTGAACTGACCTTCGGTTCGGCGGCTTCGCTGGCAGCGCCGGCGTCCACTCCGACGGATAGCGCTTCCGCTTCGCCGCCGGTCGTGGCGGGACGAATGGGCCGCAGCGTCTCGCCGGGGTCCTCGCTCGGCGGCTTCGGCAGTGGCATAGTCGGGTCGTCCGTCATGCCCGTGGCCTCGATAGGTAGCGGCTACGGGCGAGACTATACCGCTGCTGCCGGCGAAGCGGGCAAACAGCGGAATTGAGGCCCTCAGCGTGGCGATGCCTGGTGATCAGGTCGTCATGGCACACGCCGGGCCGGATAACGTGGGCAGCCCAGGGCCGACCAGCTATACTGCCGCCGTGTTTGAGAAGAAGCCCAGGGCGGCAGACAAGCGCGAGCGCGTATCCTGCCTGCGCTGCAACCGGACGTTCCGGTCGCCGGATAAGCGGCATATACGCCTGTGCCCGAACTGCAGGAAAAGAAGAGCCGACTGATCGGTCCAAGCCCCATAGCCGAACGATTCACATCCGTGGTTGCCAGGTCCAAGAGACACCGCGGGGCGTACCGGCTGGAATCGAAGGCCAGGTCTTTGGGCGCGACGGGGATACCGGATATCGAGCGTGCCTGCGACCTGGCGGCTGGCCACGGCGCGTTTCGCCTGCGCGAACTGCGAGCGCTGATCAAGGAGCCAGTCGAGCAGCAGCAACTGGAGTTCATGGCCGAGCACCCCGTCAGCCTTCCAGTGCTTCCTGATCGCCGGGAAGAGTCCGTACGCTTCCCTGAACGTCGTTTCCCGTTCGACCACGCCAGCGGGGCTGGTCGGTTTCCTCGTGCCGTCAAGAACAAGGCTGTACGTCTCGGGCTTCCCGCCGCTGTACTGGATGATGGCTCGTTGGCATCGCATGAACGCAAGCATAGCACATTCCGGGGCCTGGTGCAGCTACGACTGACGGCATTCAGTGGAGGACAAGGCACCTGGATGGCACGCTGCCGTGGCAGAGATGCTTTGCGCGGAGAATGGCGTTGACTACAATGCCACGAAATCGAGTCGCCGAAGCGGCTCATCCAGGAAATCCCAGGCAGGGAACGGAGAGGCTGATGAAGAAACTGTTTTTCGCACTTCTCATGGCGACGGTGCTTCCGCTTTGTGCCGAAGAGACCGATTGGCAACCGACCAAGGATCAGAGCAAGGCCAAAGACCTGGTGGTCACCGGGAGATCGCTTGACGTCTTTCAGCACGGAGTGAAAAAGGAATGGGGATACAAGGCGCCGCAGCAGGACACCTTCATTGTCATCCATCCCAAGACTGAGCGCAAAAACGCGCCGCTGTATGTCGTGCTTCATTCTGCAGGGCACGATGTCATTTCCTGCGTGAAATGCACAGCCAACGTCGGCAACCACGATATCTATCACTCGCCCGAGGATTTCTATGCGCTCTATCTCGACTGCCGCGCCAACGCCGGCGATTGGTGGTGGGGTGGCATGCACGCAAAAGATGCGAACCTGATCAAGAAGAATTCTGGCGGCGACCCGATGCCCGTGGAAAAGCGCGTGATGGACACGGTCAAGTGGGTGATGAAGACGTACGAGATTGACCCGAACCGCGTGTATCTGTGCGGAAACTCCATGGGGGGCAGTGGCACGCTCGGTATCGGCATGCGCAACGGTGATGTATTCGCCGCAATCAAGGCCAATGTCCCCGCCGGCATTGAACATGTTTCGCACCGCATGTACTTTCCGCCACAGACGGTGCCGGACAACGTTAAGCTTCCCGATCCTCCGGTTGCCGTTGACTATTCCGCGCCGAACGACGGCTGGTCCTTCGGCCACGAACGTTTTGTGAAAGCCATGAGCGACCGGAAGTACGCGCTCTATTCCTATTGGGGACCGTTCGGCCACGCCAACAATCACGCGGCGATCATGAAGGTCAACGATCTGATCAACTCGTTCGACTGGCTGAGCGTCAAGAAGAACGAGCCGTACCCGGTCTTCACCAACGCGTCCAACAACAGTACGCTGCCCTGGCCCGACAACCTGAACGAGAAAACGCCTGGACAGATCAACGCGTTCTTCCGCTGGAAGAACATCAGCGATGCGAAGGACAAACTCGAAATGTCGCTCTTCCTGACTTCTTCCGCAGATCTCAAGACGACGTTTGAGATTCCCAAGGAAGCGAGCGCGGACGTTTCTGTGCGCAGGATCCAGAATATGCAGGTGAAGCCTGGCGAGGCGATCAAGTGGACCTTTGGCGCGGCGAAAGGCGAAGTCAAGGCCGATGCCGTGGGACTCATCAGCATCCCCGGCCTGAAGATCACCGCCGAGCCGACGACGTTGACCGTCAGCAGATAGACTGACGACCCCGCGGCAGCCCAGCAACAATCCATCCCATCGAGTGAGCGGAAGCGGTATCGTCTGCGCACGCCGGCCAAAGACTCTGTCGCGAAGACGTTCGCCGCTTGCGGCGTGGGTTTGCCGCCCACGATCCACCAGATCCAGTAGCCCGCCGTTCCCGTCCGGCGGAACAGAACAGTGTGGCACTACGCCCCGTGCCAATTCCATGAACTAGCGCCGATTCAGAAGTTCCGAAAAGTCACTGTAGAAGATGAGTGTGAGGAAAGCGCGAAAGATCCTGGGCGCTACCGGCCGATGGCTCCCGCAATTCCAAAGCGCGCAAGGCTACGGACGTCATCGCGTCCATGGATTCGCTCCACTTCAGACGCCGTGCAACTCCCGAGGAAAGCGCCGGATCATGGCTTCGACGGAGTCTTGTCGTCCTTGGCCCTGAGTGGGTGTGGGTAGGTGTAGGGGGTGTATTTCAGCGTCCACGCCTTGCCGCCCCACACGTAGAGCCTGCCGTCCGGCCCGGCGTTCTTGCTGTTCCATTCGCCCTCATCGGTCACCCAGAACCCTACCTTGGCGCGGGTGGGTTTGACCGCGTCCATCTGCGCCCGGGTCCCCATGCCCATGCCGCTGGAGCCATCGAACCCTTTGACCTCGCTGAAGAAATCCCGGTCTTGGGCGATCAAGTCCGAGTCGGAAAACTCGACGCTGCCATTGAGTTCAATCGCCTTGGGATGGGCTTTCCGGTTCGACCGTGTCCACGGGGCGCCATTGGTCATCCGGTTGTTCCAGACGTACATGGGTTCGCTGCCCCCCACCTTCGGGTCCTTCCCCGTGCCGATCTGGTCGTCGATCGGGTAATCCTTGGGTGTCTTGAATCCGCCCAGATTCGGGTAACTGCCGTCCGCCCCGTATTCGCGCAGCATGAAGGTCCCGCCTGCAGCGGTGTTGGAGAAGATGTGTCCGGTGCCGCCCCGCATCTCAACCGTCAGCCAGAAGTTGTCCTTGCACGTCCATGCATTGCAGTAGATCTCCATGTGGCGGACGCCGCGAGGCGGCGTGTTGCTTGCCTTGCCGTGGCCGTCTACCTTGATCGGACCGTTGATGGTGCAGAAGCGCACCACGGCTTTGCCATTGCTGTTGATGTCGCAGACATACCCTTTTCCGTTGACGATGCAATCCTCAATGTACACGTTGTCCGCCGTCCCAATGGTATCTTGAGTCTGCCATGCATTTTCCGGTCCGCGTGTGAAGATGAGTTCCGCAGTGCCCGCGGCGCCGTTCAGCGTGCAGTTGTCCACCAGTCCAAACGAGCCGTGGACATACAGGAAGTAGCCGGACTTCACCTGGTTGAACTCGATGTTCGTGATGCGCCAACCGTTCGATCCCCCTGCCGCGAAGGGCGCCCGGGCTTCCGTGGAGGCGCCGGTGATGGAGAAGTCCCTCACGGTCGGCCCGCCATTGAGCCGGATGGCCGCATTCGTCCACATGCCCGACGTATCGGCTATGACGATGGTCGTGGTCTTTCTTCCGGAACCGGCGAGCGTGATGGCCTTGTTTATGGCGATGTAATCCCCGTTCGCGCCGTAGGTGAACGTCCCGGGCGGAATCATGACCGTGTCGCCCGCCTTGGCATCCTCGATGGCGGCCTTCACGTCTGCCTGCGAGCCGTTCGTGGTATAGACCGTTCCGTTCTTTTCCCATGCGAGAGTGCGGGACGCGAGGGTGGAAAGCATCAATGGCAAGAGGAGCGCTGTCATCGCGAATCGGTCACGAAAGGAATGCGTGGCGGTGGCTGTCATGAGACGATCTCCCCCATGGTATCCGCTGGCGTCCGCGCCGCAGGCCCTGCGACTCCGCGGGGCATGGCCAGTCCCTCCCTGGATGACAGAGTATAATACGCCCCCGCTTGGGGCGAAAGCCGGTTGATGCGCGGCTGGATTCTGGAACATTACGCCCTTCGGCGAAGTTCGCCGAACCGGGTTTGAGGGTCAACCTGCTCGCTACGGGTGGAAGACGCTGGTGAAGGCCGCGCTGGATGCCGAGTTCCCCGATGACGCCGAGATGCGCAGCTTCGCGGAGGCCAGCTTCTCCGAGATCGTTGGGCTGCTGCTCAAGGGCCACAAGGTCGTGCACATTCATGGCAGCGTGAGTCACGGGATGGAGTTGTTCGTGGGGGACGAGTGACTCACCGGAAACACGTGCGGTGCCGGCTGAATGCCGGTCAGGGACGGGTCCTGCCTGTCCAATTGCAGCGTTGCAATTGGTGGTTCCGGGGCCTGGCGCAGCCCCGACTGACGGCATTCGGTGGGGGGACAAGGCACCTGGATGGCACCCTACGGTGGCAGAACCGTGTTGCACGGAGATTAGCGATGCCCATAATGGCTTGAGAACAAGGCGCTGAAGCCGTTCGGAGCGATTCGTCCAGGACATCCAGGATCAAAGACATCGAACCCGGAACCATTCACCATGAAACCACTCATCATCGCCCTGCTGGCTGTCGCGGTTGCTTCCTTCGCGCGGGCGGCCGATTACGCCCAAGAGGTCCTGAAGGATGGCCCTGTAGCCTGGTGGCGGTTCCATGATTCGGCCTGCGCCGACGGGGCTGCGGCCAAGGACGAGATCGGCCGGCACCCGGGTGTCTATCACGGCAACACGACCGTCGAGGTCGGCGTGCCCGGGATCGGAGGCAAGGCCGCCAAGTTCGACGGCAGCACAGCCTACGTGGAAGTCGCGCATCACAAGGACTTCGCGATCAGCGAACTCTCGGTGGAATTCTGGGTCAAGTCGCAGCAACTGTGGCGCGCGAAGCAGTGGCCGGGCAGTGCCACGCTGATCACCAAGGCCACCAGCGGGGCGGGCTCCAGCGACTGGACAATCAACGCGGGGGCGTTTCAGAGTGGTGAGAACGAGGGACGCATCCTCACCAGCAACGGCGCGACCGGTTCCAAAACGGATACGAACTTGGGCTCCGGCAAAGGACTGAACGACGGCCAATGGCATCACGTGGTTTGGACCCGCTCGGCCGACGGCTTCAACAGCCTGTACGTCAATGGGCGGCTGGCCGACCAAGCGGAGGATGAAGGCGGCCCGATCGCCAACGACCGGCCGATCCAAATCGGCGGCGATCCGTACCTGGGAGGCACGTTCCTGGACGGCGCGCTGGCCGAAGCGGCACTCTACGCCACCGTGCTCGACGCCGGCCGCGTCCGGGCCCACGCCCTCGCGGGTGGACTCGCCGTGCCGGACTCCGCGCCGCCGAAGACATTGGAATCGCTCGCCTTGAAAAGCTCCGCCGGACTAAGCTGGGAATTGTGGCGCAGTAAACACGGCTGGAGCCTGGGGCAGATTTCGCTGAACGGAAAGCCGCTGGAGAACCCGGCCACGTCCGGTCTCCTGGCGCTGCGGGACGTGAAGACCGGCGAGGTACGCTGGCTACCCGCCGACCAGGCCGAACGGCTCGGTCCGCACGCGGCTCGTCTCTCCGGCCAAACGAAGATCGGCGATGCGACCCTGCGGTTCGGCGCCGAAATCGCGTTACAGGAAAAGCTACCAGCGGCGACGTGGACAGTCTCGTGGTCGGTAGACAAGGACCTCGTGGGCTGGGAGGCGTGTTTGGCGTACCATGATGGATTCAGCAACGCCTGGCGCGTGCAGAGCTATCCGTGGGCCGGCAACAGCAAGAGCGTGAAGATTTCGCCGATGCGCTACTGCGGCGTACCCGGGGTGCTGATGTACCGGCCGGACCAGTCGGTGGTCGCCTTGTTTGCCATCAACAGCAATTCGGATTACCTGGACCCGACGACCTGGACGGGGAAAACGGAATTTCACTTCGCCGACCGACGGATTGCGCCGCAATTTCGCGTCGGCGGCGGCCAGTTGACCGCGGGGACCCGTTACGAAATGCCGCTGCAACTGATCGTCAGCGATGCCGGTGAATTTGCCGGCGCCATAACCGGGATCATGCAGGCCTGGATTAGGCTCAATAACTACCGGGTGGACGATACGCTCAAGGTGCGAACGCCGCAGGAGGCCTTCAGTCTCGCCCTCGAGGGGCGCCGGCTGACGCAGAGTTGGAAGCCGGGCATCGGCTACGAGCATCACAAGGGAACCCCGTTCGTCTATGTGGGCAACAACCCGATGATTGCCAACTACGAGTATCGTTTGTACGAGATCACCGGCGAGAAGGTGTGGCGTGACCGGGCGTTCGAGCAGATTGACTATGCGATCAAGGGGCAGCAGCCCAACGGTGTGTTTCATACGAACTGGAACCTCCAGGACCGCCCCGGTTCGAAGGCAGGTGTCTTTTGCAGTTGGGATTGGTCGCATAACGGTTTCAAGGTGGACCTGAACACATGGATGGTCCGGTACATCCTGGAGACCTGGCAACGCGTGAAGGGAAAAGAGGGCGTGGACCACCAGGACTGGTACAAGGCGGCCATCGCCTCGCTCAATTGGGTGCTGTCCCAGCAGAACCCGGACGGCGGCTTTCCGCAGGTTGTGGACATTGACTCCGGCATGAAGTCTCAGTCCGTGGTTTGTGGCCGGACGCTGGTAGGGTTGCCGATCATTGCCAAGATTACCGGTGATGACCGCTGCCTTCGGGCCAGCGCCGATATGGAGCGGTTCCTGCGTCGGAATGTCGAAGGGCGTTTCTGGTACACCGGGCAGCATCCGGATTTGCCGCCGGGTGATTTCGAGCAGGACAGCATCTACAACGTCGTGGAGTACTGGTTGGGCAAGCACGACCGGACGGGGGACAAGGACAGCCTCGACCGCGCCGTGGCCAATGCCTATTATGCGTTACTCTATTGGTGCCCGAAGCAGCTCAGTTGGGTAAAGAATCCCACGCAAGGCGCGCACAGCGAACAACAGGCCTTCAATCAGTATTCCGTCTATTGCTACCAAAACCGCAAGATCCAGTGTCTGGACCGATTGTCTAGGAAGACTGGTAATCCGCTGTTCGAACAGCTCAAGAACCGGGTGATGCAGCTCAACTTCTATGTTCAGGTCGTTGACGGCCCGTATAGGGGTTCCATTACCGAGGCTATCGCCGATCCCTGGCTGGAGCGCGGAAGAGGGTTTGAGTGGCGCGGTAATCCATATACCAGCGAGTTGGTCGCGGACCTGATGCTGCAACTGATGGATATGGGTCTGGTGAGGAAACCTTGAGCGATGGGCGGCAAGAATGAACACAAGTGAAGGTTCCATGGGATCACACACGCAAACGAACGGCTGCTGCGCGACCGGCACCATCGAGCGGACGGCCTTGTCTCCCCGAGTCGCCGCATTGAAGGAAGACGTGATGCGGCGCAAGGGGTCGCGAGTCCAGAACCCCAATCCCTTTCGCGGGGACGTGGCTCTGTGGAAGGCGGCCAGTCCGGGACGGTCGCGCGTCCAGCAACGCGCGGCGTTTCTGCTCGAATTGGTCCGCCTCGCGCCAATTGAAATCGGGCCCGGCTGGTCGTTGGAGAAACGGGGACGTGCACGAGACCTTCTTCACCGAGGGTAGCGGTGTGCTGGTTCCCCGCCTTCCGGCGGGCGGTCAGGAGGGTGACGGAAAGGGCGGTTGCGGGCCGGAGAAGCAGCACGGCAACGGTCGGTGAAGCGCGGGCGCGGTACTGCGGGCCGGGAAGATGGACGGACAGGTTCTTGGTTCGCCGGTCGTGGTTCGTGGTTTGTGGTTCCACAACCGGCAGATTCCACAGAGTCTCTTCGGTAGTCTGTCGTTCGTTTTCGTCAGTTTCTCTTTCAGGTCTTCTGGCCGGTAGCGGTCCACTGGCCGGTCCGGGCCTGCTTCTTCTTGGTACTTTTCTTGCACTCCGTGTCCCGGCCCAGCAACCTGAGAGAGAACAGAAATGACATTCGCCGCGCGTGAGTTTTCGTGTTGCACAAAGCGCAGGACGGCCGTGCGCGGCGTAGACCGCGAAGCCACGTGGGGATAACCAGGTCCAGACGAACACACCGCCCCGTCCTCGACAGGAAACTGCCGTTTGTCGCGCTGGAGGCTGTTGTGCGCGCTACCGCGGCAGAGATGCTTTGCGTAGAGAGTAGCGTTGACTACAATGCCACAGAATCGAGTCGCCGAAGCGGCTCGGAGCGACTCATCCAGGAAATCCCCGAGCATGATGGAAGTAGGCTGCAGCAGGTGTCCGTGCGCGGACCGCGACCTCACCGGCTTACAGCCGGCCGGCCACTGGAATACACGCCACGCGACGCTCTCTCGCGAGGAGGAACGCGTCATGAGAAGGAAAACCGGTTCAATGCTGTCGGCTGTTCTGTGGGTCTCCACGATCGGGCTGTTTGTGGACACCGCTCGTGCAGCAGAAGCGGAATGGAGCTGGCGGCAGCCGCACGCGGAGGTGCTGCCCAACGGCGATCTGAAGTGGAAGCCGCAGCCGTTCGTCTTCGAGAAGAGCGACTCCGTACGCTACATTGACTTCGAGTCCGGAGATGACAACAACGCCGGCACAGCCAGGGAAAAGCCGTGGAAGCACCACCCGTGGGACTCCGCGGCCACGAGCAACGCCACAGCGTGCAGCGGGATACAGACCTATGTCTTCAAAGGTGGCGTTTACTATCGCGGCGAGCTTGCGGTAAAGGAATCCGGCAAGCCGCAACACCCGATACGGCTTACCCGCGACCCGTCCTGGGGAAATGGCGATGCGGTGCTCTGCGGTTCGGAACATGTCTCCGGCTGGAAGAAGGGCGCCTATTCGGGAGCCGGCACCGCCGGCCACAAGGACATCCCCGAGCCTGAGAAGGTCTGGTATGCGGACCTGGACTTTGCACCGCGTAGCGTCTGGCTTGTGCGCAAAGAAGGCGACTACTTCCGCATTCCCCTGGCGCGCACGCCGAACTGGAAGCGCTCCAACCCCGACGACGTGAAGAGCGAGTGGTGGGTGTGGGACAATCCGCGCAAGCCCTTCGGCAACACCATCAAGAACGCAGGCGGGCAGGAGATGCACCTGGGCATTGACACCAAGCACATCAAGGACAAGCCGGCGGACTACTTCAAGGGAGCGCTGATCTGGCCGGAGTACGGCTGGGTCATGAGCGGCCCGTATCCAACCGAAGTGGAAGTCGTGGACCTCCAGCAGAACGGCCTCGGCTTCGGCGGCTGGACCGGCGGCGGCACCAATGGCGTCATCATGCGCAACATGCGTTACTACCTCGAAGACAAACCGCAGTATCTCGACGACCCCGACGGCGAATACTGGTTCGACAAGAAGGGCAATGGCGGGAGGCTCTACCTGCGCCTGCCAGGCGACGCCGACCCCAACACGGCTCGCGTCGAGGCGGGCAAGCGGACGAACCTGGTCAATGGCGAGAAGGTCGAGCACCTCCACATCACGGGCCTGACCTTCCGTTTCACGACAGCGCCCTGGGCCATCACGGCGGCAACGTGGGATTTCAGTACCAAGCCCTGGGGGCTGCGTCCCGACGTCCATACGGGCTGTGTGCGTGTGTGGGGCTCGGGCCAGGACATCCGCATCGCGAATTGTCTCTTCGAGCACGTCTTCTTCCCCATCCGCATCCGCTCGCTGGTGGACGGGCAACGGGTTGACGACGTTCGGATCGAAGACAACGACTTCCGCTACACCGACAACGGCATCCTTTCCGTCTCGGACGGTTCGGGCTGGGGCTACGCGAAACTCCGCGGCCGCCTGGGCGACGTGCGCATCTACCGGAACCACTCGCTGGAGACCGGCACGCGCCCCTCGCGCTACAGCACGGGCACGGGCATGCAGGTCACCTGCCCGCGCACGGTCGAGATCGCGGGGAACGTGATCGAGCGTTCCTACGCGCAGGGCATTGACGTCCACGGTTCCAAAGTCAGCGGCTGCTGGGGCGACGTGCCTTTCACGCGCATTCTGATCCACCACAACAAAGTGTGGGAATCAATGCTCAACTGCAACGACTATGGCGGCATCGAGACCTGGCAGGGCGGCCCTGCCTATGTCTTCAACAACATCTCCTATGACGCGCTGGGCTACCGTAACTGGGAGCGATACACCAAGGCCGACGCCGGTTTTGGTCACGCCTACTACCTCGACGGCGCCTTCAAGAACTACCACTTCAACAACATCGCCTGGGGCAAGTCCAAGGACGTCGCCAGCCCCGTGGTCAACTGCGCCGCCTTCCAGGAAATCCACAGCTACCAGAACACGTTCTTCCAGAACACGATCTACAACTACTACGCGGGCTCCCGGCGCCAGGCGCCGGAGGCCGGGCGCAACAAGTACCTCGGCAACATCTGGGATGGAATCGGCAAGTACGTCTTCCGCCACGCCGACCCAGCCAAGACCGCGGCCGAAGGCAACGCCAAGGACGCCGGGCCGCAGAAAACCCGTTTCGCGCTTGAGACCAACGCCTACGGCCGGAATATCTTCCACGACTTCGCAGAAATGGGCGTGCTCGATCCCGCAGGCCGCTGGCTCCTGTCCTTCGAGGACTTCAAGGGCGCGCTCGAGAAGAACAAGAGCTTGCTGTGCGATCTGGGGGAAGTCAGCAAGACCTCGCCGCTCAGGGACCCCGCCAAGGGCGACTTCCGGCCGGCTGAAGGCTCCATTGGCGTTGGCAAAGGCGTCAAAGTCTTCGTGCCGTGGTCGCTGTGCGGCGTCGTGGGCGAGTGGAATTTCTACCACACCGGCGACGATCCCGCGCACATCCTGGACGAGCACTGGTACATGACCGACTACCACGTGTCCCGGGAAGGCTATCACGAGCGGCCCATGTATCCGCTCAAGGGCGCAAATGTGGGCGCCGAGGACTACGTCAAGGGCGCGCTGGAGGACTGGATCCCCGGCGCACTGAGCTTCGCCGCCGCCAAGAAGCAGTACGCCACGCTCGCGCATGCCGAGATGATGAAGCCGTTCTCCTTCCAGGATCTGAAGAAGAGCCGCCACGAAGGCGCTAAGCCCGAACCGTGCACGATTGAAGGCGAGGCGCTGAAGAATCCCCAGGTCTACAGGTCGAATCTGTTGATCGAGGTGTACTTCAAGACCGCACCCAACCATGCGGACGGCGTGTTGATGGAGAAGATGAAAGGCTGCGGCTACAGCCTGACGGTCAACGCCGCGGGGCAATTGTCGTTCAGCGTGAAAGGAACAGGCGTGTCGGCGGCCGTGGAAAGCCGGGCCAAGGTCAACGATGGCCGCTGGCACCACGCGATCGTCGAGGCCGACCGGCAGGCGAAGACGCTGACCGTGTACGTGGATGGCCGGAAGGACGCGTCAGCCGGCGGCGTGGACGATGCGGTGTCACTGGCCAACGACGGAGATGTCTGTGTGGGTGGCACGCCCGAAGGGCGCTATTTCGACGGCGTGCTCGACTTCCTCCGCATTGCGCACGGCACGCTTGCCGATGCGGATACGACAATCGAGGAACTGTACGCTTGGGAGTTTGACGGGCCGCACCTGCGCGATTTCACCGGCCGACAACCGGTGGGCGCGCGCGACGCGGGAGCCATTGAAAAAGCGGACTGAGGCGAGCACGCAGACGCCCGAACGGTTCCACCGCTGCGTGCTCTGGGGACGTCCCGATCGCAAGCCTTCTATCCCCCCCGAGTGATTGCGTCTTCCTTTCTTCGCAACAACTTGCACGCTTCTTGATTTGCGTCTCTTGAGCGCTATTGTTCGGCGATAAATGCCCTCAGCGACATCTTCCGGAACTGTGGTAATGCCTTCTCATGCGCTTGGCAAGTGCTGCGCTATCTCGGCTGTCCAGCGACAATCGGGACCAGATAGCCAGGCGAGCGCGTGGCGCCATTGCCCGCAAAGCTAGTCTGATCCCGCCGGGGATATTTTGCAGGAGCGCGCAGAATCGCGCTAAACACTGCCGAATTCAGCACCCTCTCCCGCCAAGGGGCCGCCAAAGGATGTGGCTCGCGAACGCGTGCCTTGCGCGTGGGCGCGCCCACAAACGCGCCCGTTCACGCCGTGGCGCGCCCTTTTCGCCGACACTTATTCCGGGGCCGCCACAGCCGAAACTCGCACCCACGTCCGTCACGTGGCGCAGAAAGCGGGCCTTGGTGTTCAGCGCGTTCGCGTCCAAGACGAGCAACGAAGGCGACGAGTCCAGCCGCGACATCCACTATGCGGCGGACAGACGGCGGCCACTTCTCCGGAATTGTACAACGATTTCAGAGGAAGGTACTTCCGGCACACCGTCGCGCAGTGTACCTATTGGAGGGAACACTGGGAAGGGGAAACGGTGTTTCAGCGTTACTCCCAATGAAGCCATTTCTTGCCTACGAACATGAGGAATCCACATGAAACGCAAATGCACAACACGGCTGGGGATGACGTTGGGCGGCCTTGCACTGGCCTTTGCTCAAGCTGCAGATGCGGCCGAAGCCGAGGCACCGGGACCTGTCAACTATGCGCGGCCCTTCGAGACACAGACACGTCCGGTGCTTATTGCGTTGCCACCCGGCGCGGTCGAACCGGCAGGCTGGTTGCGCGACTGGTGCTTGGCCGCGCGGGACGGCTACACCGGGCACATGGACGAGTATGACGACGAGTTCAAGCGGGCTTGGGCCGCCGACCACAAGATGACCGGCGACAAGCTTCTTTGGTACAAGGGTGCCTGGGCTTATGAAGGGGGCGGCTACTGGTTCGATGGCTTGGCCCGCCTGGGTTACGCCCTGCACGACGAGGCGCTGATCCAGCAGGCGAAAAGGCGGCTCTATGCCGTGGCCGACCACATGAACGCCAACGGCCTGCTCTTCCTCTGGTGGCTTGACAGGAACAACCCTAACGACCGGAAAGCCGTCATCGCCGCGCTGGAAGGCTGGCCGCTCTGGGCCTGCGGGCTCCTGGGGCGCTCCATGACGGGATACTACGCGGGATCCGGCGACAAACATGTTCTGGAAGCACTCGAGAAAGCCTACGGCAGCGACCCCGACTGCTTGCGATGGATTCCCGGCAACCTTTCGAATGCGTGGCCGGCTCTTGATACCTACACCTGGACAGGCAACCCAGGCATCGCAGCCGCTCTGGACGCCATGTTCAAAAAGGAAGGCGGCGGGCTCTTGCCCAATCTGAGCCGCTACCGCAAGGCGCCGGACTTGAAGCCGGGCACAACCGTGGACAACGCCCACGTGGTCGAGTTCATCGAGAGCACAACGCCCTGGGCCGCGGGTTACCTGTGGACGGGCGATGCGCGATACTTGCAGGCGGCCATCGGCTGGCATGACCTGCTCGAGCGTGTGGCCATGCAGCCCTACGGCGTGCCGGTTTCCGACGAGTGGTATATCCCCACAGGCGCGTTCCGGGGCAGCGAAACCTGCGACGTGGCGGGGTATGTGTGGAGCCAGGTCAGCCTGCTCGCTGTGACCGGCGAAGGCCGCATGGCGGACCGGCTCGAACGGGCGTTCTTCAATGCCGGGCCGGCCACCGTGTCGCGAGACTTCAAGACCCACGTCTACTTCCAGAGCCCCAATCGGTTCGCCAACCTCTCGCCTAACTTCCCCCACGGACCCATGGCCGGAGGCGGCGTCTACCAGCGCAAGCACAGTCCGCTCTGCTGCACCGCCGCGCTCAATCGCGTTGTGCCGTGGTATGTCACGCACATGTGGATGGCCACCTATGACAATGGCCTGGCGGCGACCTGCTACGGCCCCTGCAAGGTGACGGCGCTGGCGGCGGACCGCGTGCCGGTCGTGATCGCCTGCAAGACCGACTATCCCTTCAACGAGACCATCGAGATTGCCGTGCAA
>JAPLOD010000012.1 GCA_026692735.1 Planctomycetota bacterium
GGCAGCAGTGCTGAGCAGGACGGCTCCGTCGGAACTCACGCAGAGCCCCGTGACGGGTGACGTCGCCTTGTACGACCACGCAGGCCTGCGCTCCTCGTCGCTGCCCCCTGCGTCACACGCCGTCACCACCATGCCGTCCTGCCCGACAATGACGACGGCGCCCGCGGACGAGATGACAGGCGAGACCGGCGCCAGACCGCCGTTGACGGCGATACGGTGCTGCCGCCCTTGCGCCGGCCCGGCGATGACAATCCTGCGCAGCTCATCGGGAGTGTCGCGGCCGACCAGCACGTAGGCGCAGTTGGACGAGATCACAGCACCGGAAAGCGGAACGCGATCGTTCTCTCCCGCGACCTGGAAGAAGAGCTGGGGCCGGGCCACGAGGTTGGCGGGGCCGGCAAACGGCGTCATGCCGCTGTGCCCCGGAGATCCGCCGAGCTGCGGCCACGGTGCCGCGAGGTCCTCCGCGTCCGGACAACGCCACGCTGCGCTCAGCTCGCGCACATCGAACGCCTGGACCCGCAGGTCAACCAGAACCTCCATCCCGGCGAACGCGTCCGCTGTCTTCCCCGCCGCAGACTGCACCCGCACGTGCCCTTCGGCCACGCGTACGTGCGCGCCTTCCGCCGACGTCGTGAGATCGAAGCAGGTGCCCAAAGCCTGGACGACGTGCCCGGCGCTGCTGCGGATCGTGAACGGAACGGCCTCGTTGCGCGCCACTTTGAAGAAGGCTGCGCCGTCCAGCTTCAGCGTGCGGCTGTCGAGCGCCTGCAGCACCGTGCCCTTGCGAGCAAGGATTTGGGTGCCGTCCGGCCACGCGATCGCGCGCTGGTCCTCAGTGACCGTGATCGCGGCCACGGCGGCGACCGACTGGTCCTGGGGCGCCGCCGTGCGCGCCGTGCTCCTGTTGTCCACTGGCTTGCCGACGTAAGTCTGCCACGCGCCAAGGCCCAGAGCGATCAGCGCCGCGATCCGCAGCGGCCAGCGCAGCACGCTGCGCCGCGCGCGTCGGACTGGCCGGTGCATGTGTGGCGGCGTCGCGGACCGAACCGCAACGGGCTCACGCCCTTTCAGTTTCCTGACGACGTTCGCAGAGAACCCATCGTCCGCGCGGTAGCGGCGCGCGGCAGCGGCCGCCATCCGGTCGGCGCGCTGCATCTCCGCGAATTCCGTGCGCCACTGTTCGTCGGTGCGGAGCTTCTCCGCGACGGCCTCCCTGGCCGGCTCGTCCAGCTCGCCATCCAGGTAGCGCGACAACCAGAGTTCGCGGTCATCGTCGGACAAGGCTTGCATCGCAGAACGCCCCCGTCGCCGTAGGGCAAGCGTTCCAGCTTGCCCAGCGCAGACTGGCAGGTCTGCGCTACGGGTGCGGTCCGACTGACCGTTTCTCGAGCCGACGTTTGAGCAGCGCCCGCACCCGCGAGAGTTTCTCGCCCACCGCCGACACCGACATATTCAGGCGGCTGGCGAGCTCCTTATACGACAGGTTCTCGACGTGTTTGAGGATGATTATCTCACGGTAATCTTCGCGCAGATTCCTGAGCGCCTCCAGGACGCGCGCGTTGTCCTCCTCCGTCTCGATCATCACCGGAGCCACCTCCGGTGCGGGGTGGCACGGCTCAAACCCTTCCTCTTGAAGGACTTCCAGACTGACGGCATTCCTGGACAAACGCAGGTAGTCCAGTGCCACCCGCCTGAGGATCGTGGCGACCCAGCCGCCGAATTTCTCCGGCTCGTTCAGGTCGGCCAGCGAATGATACGCTCTGATAAAAGCTTCCTGCGCCAAGTCTTCCGCGTGCTGGTAGTCCTTGACGATTCCTTTCGCCAGCAGCCGCACAGCATGGTGGTGCCGCGCCACAAGCTCACCGTAGGCGTCCGTGTCGCCGTGCAGCGACATCTCCACCAGAGCGCGGTCGGAACGTTCAACCAAGGGTCCGCTGCGCAGAGTTGCGTGGGGTGGGGGAGCGGCATCGTCAACGCCGGCGAGGAACACAGAATCTCCCTGCCCCGCTGGACGGGGTCCAGAGGCAACAATACCCCTCTTGGGAGCCACCGGTTTGAGCAGACCAGCCATGCCGTGCTCCGGTATCCACCTGTATAACGGATGAGGTCGCGGAAAACTGCACGAAATCCTGGCCGCCTGGAGCGTCAGGCTCTGCCGTCCGTGTCCAAGACTGCACATTGTAGGGCAATCCGCCGGATTGCCTCATTCCGTGTCCAGAAACGCACTACGTGCATAGCATTATATCGTGACCATTCAGTCCTTCCGTCCTCCGCGCGCCTCTGCGCCCACCTCCGGTATCCGGTATCTGGCATCTGCTATCCGGTATCTGGCATCCGGTATCTGGCATCCGGTATCCGGTATCTGGCATCTGCTATCCGGTATCCGGCATCCGGTATCCGGCATCCGGTATCTGGCATCCGGTATCCGGCATCCGGTATCCGGTATCAGGTATCCGGTATCAGGTATCCGGTATCTCGTATCCCGTATCCTCGTTAGCGGCGGTCGTGCTTCCTGTTGGACAGGTCAATGTCAATCTCGAACCCCGGTCGCCGGGGTGGCGCGACGATCACCGGCGCGGGTGGCAGGGCGATCATCCGTTCCTCCCAGTGGCCTGGCACGACCTCGTCGCGGCCGATCTCGCGGTAGCGCGCCGGGACCACAACCTCCTTATAGACCGTCTCGTACCGAGCCGGCACCTGGATGTCGCGGTACACGCTCTGGTACGTTGCGGGCGCCTCGACGTCGCGGTAGACGGTCCGGTACTCCGCCGGGATGATGACCTCGCGCCAGTAGCCTTCCCGCACTGTGCGGGCGAGGCGCACGGGGCCGATCCTGACGTCCTCAACCACGGCCGGGACCCACTCGCGGCCCACGCGTTCGGGCTGCACCAGCACGGTCTCTTTCACGCGTTCGACTCGCCCCGGCTTGACCAGGACCCGTTCTTCCTTCCGCATGACCTGCGCAGGCTGAACGCACACTGTTTCAGCGCGTTTCTCAACGTGTTCCGGCTCCACCAGGATCCTCTCTGAGCGGCGCACGACCGTCTGCGGGACCCACACGCGCTCGACAGCGGGCGCGGCCGGAACGACCACCGTCCGTGGCGGCCGCGGCGAGCCCACGCCGATATCCACGTCGAGATCGAGGGCCCATGCGCCGCCGCCAAGCAATGCGGCGAGCGGCACCATCCCAAACACTGCAGCGATTGTCTTCATTGCCATGCCTCCTCGTCCTAGAACTGGATGCCCCGTGCCGGCCTCTCTTCAAAGTATTTATCGTCTACATGCCCGCGTCAAATGAGTACCGCGCCGCATAAGTAACTGACGGATGACCGTAACTGTGCCGCATGCCTGTACCGCCGGCATCTTGCCGGCTGTATCGCCGGCGTCCCGCCGGCGGTTTCCCTTTGGTGCTTTGAGTTTGTTTCGGATTTCGAGCTTCGGATTTCGGATTTCCGCGGGGTGGCCCGCCCCTGGGATAACGGGGACACCATACCTATTTCTCCAAGCCTGGCAAGCACGCCGTCTCTGGTCCTTTCGGTTTCCGGCCCGGCTTCTGGCGCGAAAGGGTGCGGCCCAGCAGCGATTCCAGTGCCCGCACGAAGGCCGCCGACCCCAGCGGACGGCCGGTCCGTTCGTGCTGCCGCAACGCTTCGATCTGTGCGGCGCTGGCGTCGCTGGCAAGATACGCGCGCCAGTCCGGCACAAGGCCCAGCAACGGAGCCGCCTTCACCAAGTCGTCGTCGTGCCCGGCCACGTGCGCCGCCGCGCTGCTCCACGGGTACTTCCACGCCTGCCGGCACAGGCCGGCCCGCACCGGATTCCGTTCCACGTACCGCGCGCAGGCCAGAAGGTAGGCCTCATCCATCAGGAATGAGGCGAACCGCCCTTGCCACAGGTGCCCCCGCCAACCTTCCCGGAAATTCACCCGACGCGTATACCGCCGGTGGGTTTCCCCGATCGCCCGACGCAGCCCGTCCTCCGACTTCGGCACGGCGATCAGGTGAACGTGATTGGGCATCAGGCAGTACGCC
>JAPLOD010000013.1 GCA_026692735.1 Planctomycetota bacterium
CGAATGGATTCTGCCAGTACGGCGGCAGATGCCGGTCTTTGGCGGCACGGTTCAGCATCGTGCGCGCCACCTCCATGCAGAAGATCACCGTCTTGTCCTTCATCAGCCGCCGCTTCGTGTGCGGGTGTCCGTTCGGCGCAATGGGTTTGGTTCGCAGATATTTGGCGTACCCGCGCGCGAGGTCGACCGTGATGCGGTCAAGGCTCCTGACGCCACGCCCTTCCAGGTAGTCGATGAAGTGTCCGGCGGCGGCGCGGTAGCGGTCAATGGTCGCCACGGACGAGTGGGCCACGAACTCATGATAGTCGAGCCATTGCCGCAGGAAGTCGCGCGGCGCTATCGGCCTGAAGCCCAGAAGCGTGGGCGCGTGCTGGTGAAGCTGGGCATTGACCTGCGCGGCTGCCGCCTGCGCGTCATCGTGGCTGTAGCCCACGGGGCGGCGGATGGTCTGCCCGTCCTCCACATAAGAAAGCCAGAATCTTTGGCCGCGCTGGACGACTGCAACTTTACCGCAGCGCTCGATTACGCGGTGAACTGCAGCGGCTCTCGCCGGTGCGGCGGGAGCGGAAGGTCGGCTCGAAGCCAACGGCCTCGGGCATGAAACGATGTTGGAACGCGCCATGGAAACATCTCCTGATCGTGCTGGCGGCTCGCACAGTTCTGCACAACCAGGAAATCTCGACGCTCGAAAAAGGACTTAACGCCTTGTCCTTCTGGCGCTTACAATAGTGGGTGTTTCAACTGGCGGAGAGGGAGGGATTCGAACACCCCCTCTTCCAGAAGTTTATCCATGGTCGGTAGTTGCATGTAACTCTCGAACTCTCAACAGATTAGGCTTTGTGGTTAGTGATGGTTGTTTGTCGTCATTTGTCGTTGTTTGGACGGCCCTTCGGACAGTCGTTCGGACAGTCGCTACGGGAAGTGGTTCTGCCGGCCGGACTTGGTGGTCGTGGGTTCAAATGGGCGGCCCCATTTGCCCTTTAAGTGACAACCTGCGCATTCTACCGTTCAAGGCCACCGATGTCATTGTGGTCCCAGTACTTAACGCAGCCAAACCGATCGCATAGCGCATGCTGCTCGCTAACGCAATCCAAAATGCTAGGAGTCTGTCGGACTAACGAACACGCGGCGCCGTGACGGGACGCCGAAGGTGTTTTGCCTGGCGGGATGCCCTCGAGGCGTTGAGCGGGGCTGTTTCCGCGCGTCCGATACGCTCTCAACGCTTGCATCGAAAGCCGCCGCCCGGTTTCTCATGCCATTTCCGCCTGGAAGAGCTTCAAGAGGTTGTGGGTCAGCGCGATCAGCTTCCACTCCGCCGACACGTTCGCCAGTCCCCGGAAGGAGAACCGCCTGAACCCG
Source organism: Planctomycetota bacterium (assembly GCA_026692735.1). GTDB lineage: Bacteria > Planctomycetota > SZUA-567 > H5-PLA8 > H5-PLA8 > JAPLOD01. Next base: position 1,360 of record JAPLOD010000013.1, read on the forward strand.
CGCCGTTCTTTGATCTGCCCGAACACAGGTTCCACAATCGCCTTCCGCATCTTGTAGATGGCGCGCCCCGCAACACTGCTTAGTTTCGTGCGCATGCGCTTGGCCAGTGCTGTCTGCGGGGTCTTGGCCACTCCCTTCCCGCTGCCGTCCTGGCCGTGAGCTTGACGATCGGGCGGCACGTACAGCCGCACCCCTTGCAGGCTTTCGTCTGTCAGTTGCTCTTCGCCAAAGTACCCTGCGTCGGCCGAGCCGCGTGTGGGCATCCGCCCCACGTTCTCTTTGACCTGACCAAACATTGGCACCAACTGTCGCTTGTCATTCGCCTGCTGCGTCACGTCTGCCGCCACGATGATCTGTGCCGCGTCGTCCACCACCGCCTGTGCGTTGTAGCTCTGCTCGAACCCGTGGCTCGCACCGTCCTTCATGATTCGCGATTCCGGATCGGTGAAGTTCCGTTGCGCCTTTGCTTCCGGCTTGGCCTGCTCCACATCCGGCATCGCTGGCGGCTTGCCCGGCGGTTTACGTCCTGTCTCCTCCTCCTGTTTCCGCTCCGCCAACCGCCGCGTCACCTCCTCAGCTTTCGCGGCGGCCTGCTCCCGCGCCTGCGCCTCCAACGCCGCTTTGGCTTCTCGTATCTTCTTCAAACGGCTCTCGCGGCGAGCCAACTCCGCAGGCAGTTCGTCGCCGCGCTTCCCTTTGCCGTACTTCGCATCCTCCGCAGCGTCCGCCGCCTCGGCTTCCTTCAACAGCGCCGCCACTTCCCGCTCCAGTTCCTGCTCCTTCTCGCACATCCGCCCGTAACTCATGGCCTTGTGCTTCGACGCGTTCGCCTTGATCTTCGTCCCATCCAGCGCCACGTGCCCCAACTTCACCAGCCCCGCTTCCTGGCACAGCCGCAGCACCTGCATGAAAAGCCCAGCCAGCGCAGACAGATGCCGTTTGCGGAACGCCGCAATCGTGTCGTGGTCGGGGTGCTGGCCCGCCGCCAGCACGCGGTACGGCACTTCCTCATGTGTCGCCTGCTCGATCTTACGCGATGACGGCTTGCCTTTGCAGTACGCGTACACCAGCAGTTTCACCATCAGCCGTGGATGGAACGGCGGATACCCGCGCCCGTCGCCCTCCTCGTACACTTCCAGAATGGACGACAGGTCCAGTTCGTCCACCACGTCGCCGATGAACAACGCCAGATGGTTCTCCGGCAGCCACTCCCGCATGTTCGGCGGCAGCAACAGCATCTGGTCCGGCTCGTACTCGCGGTATGTTTTGCTCATCCCTTCATCATCGGGTGTTTTCTCCCGCGTCAATTGCCTTACTCCGACAGACTCCTAGAGCGTTGGCTTCCCAAGCCGAAGGTCGAGGGTTCAAGCCCCTTCGCCCGCTCCATATCAGACACGCGCAATCCAGCGCAACCTGATGCTGGCCAAGGCACTTGCGACAGTAGACGCGAGTGCCTTGGAATTCCGTCTGAGCGCAACGAAGAGCAGGATAATACCCTAAAAGCGCAGGCTGCGTCCACAAGGGGCCAACAAGGAATTGGGCAGCAAGTCCAGTCTTCGCGGCACGATGAACCCGTTTTTGCTGCTGAGTCGCCCATTTTAGGTGACGCAAATTCGCCTGCAACACCGCCCGATCTCGCGGAGGTGGTGACCGGCTGGGGTTCACTTCCCGAGCCGATCAAGGCTGGCATCCTGGCCATGATCCGCGCATCGCGGAAGTAGGCCGTCAGGGCTTCGCCATGCTACGCTTCAACGCTCTGACGATGTCACGGCAGAGCGATGAAGCATCCTCGTCGAAGGCAGGTCGGGAGATTACTGCCGCACACCCGCGCGACAGCATCAGGTTCAGGCCCTTCTCCTGATTGTGACGGTAATCGGTGCGCACGCCGATGACTGGGATGCCCTTGGCATAGGCGTAGCCCACCTCGAAGCACGTCCCGCTGTCCGAGTCACAACCGTCAAGGATCGCAACAACGGCAGCGCAAGAGTCCAGGCCCTTGACACAGGCGTCGAAGATCGCGCCAAACTGCCGCGCGTCGTTAAACCGCCCGTGATACTTGAAGTCCTGCGGCAGGAGCACCTCGATCTCCGGCATCAGGCACCCAAGAGTTTCGGCCACGAGCCGGTTGGTCCGCCGTTCGGTCAGCCCAAACAACGGTGCAGCCAGGTACACGCGCTTCTTCTCTGCCATGTCATTCCCCCCCCCTGCTGTGGCTCTTTCGGTCATCGAGTTACCCGCCCGCCTTTGCCGCCTTGCCGTCTTCCTGCGGCAGGTCGGCCAGAATATCTTTGCCCTCCGGGTAGTGCCGCCGGATTATCTCCCGGTCGAATGTGACATGCTGCGGCGGGACGGAGAGGCGGTACTGCTTCGACAGGTTGTTCTCGATCAGCCGCTCCACGTCAATGCCGTCCACTCGCAGGTCTCTCTTCAGTCGCCGCACCGCCTGGTGGTACGTGTCCCGTGTTCCCAGCCGGTCACGCGACACCCAGCCGAGATCGGTGGTCTTCGCGGCCACGGCCAGCGTGAGCAGCGCCTCGAAGGAGCGTTCGCTGAGCCAGGCGTCTTTCTCATTCAGCTTCACGAGGTGCCGACGCCGCTGCGCGCGCCCATCCAGATGAACCGTGATGTCCAACTGGTAGGCCGCGCCCACCTCGTCGGAAAACGGGTATGTTTCGGACCATGCGGGAAGTTCCTGTTCGGCCGCAATGCCTGTTTCTTCCGCGTCCTCGCCGGCTTCCTCGCGCTGCGCCTTCCGCTCCAGGAGCCACGCAGCTTTTTGCAGTAGTCGCGCCGCGACCGGCTTGCTGAGCAGCTTCTCCAGCTTCTGGCGCGATGTCGCGACGACTTTCTCCAGTGTGTCCACGCCGGCTTCGAGCAGAAGCACAGTCCGGGCGCGGCCAAGGCCGCGTGCTCTCGCCGAGACGATCTCGACGCCGGCGGCGGGCACGCCAAACACGAGCTGCTCTGACACCGTGCGCATCCGCCTGGCGGCGTCGTCCGGCCAGCCGCACAGCTTGCAGATGCCGCTGAACGCCTCGGCCAGCCAACTGAACTCCGCTGCCAGCCCCACGATGCTGCCGGCCAGACAGTGGAACCGGCCTTCAATCTCGCGCGTGGACGCACCGGCAATCCAGTTGTAGAGGATCAGCGCCTTCTTGGCCCTCTTGGTCCGCTCGTAGCTGAGCGCTGACATGCCCATGATGCACAACAGCCGGCGGCGCGGTCCTTCGGGCAAACCGGCAACCGTACTCTTCAGCAGTTCCAGGTACTTCCCGGACTGGAACTCGTTGGTCGAGAGGTTGAAGTGGACCTCTTCGCCGTCCTCGGTCTTCGTCAGGCACAGCATAATCTCCAGGAGATGCATGTCCGCCGCGTGCGGACGGAACTGCGCGGCGTAGCCTGCGAGCTGAATTGCTGTCTCGACGGACAGCCCTTTCACGGCGGCCAGGCGGCCAAGTTCAGTTGCGGTCAACGTGTTGCCGGCCTGCACGATGAGCTTCCCCTCCAGGCAGCGTTTGAGTCCGGCTTCGAGCCGCTCATCGAAGTCACGCTCCCGCTCGCCGCCGCGCCAGAGCATCTCGCCCGTGTACGACGCCAGCAGCAACGACCGTACCTGGCGCGCGGACGTGCACAAACGCGAGGCGACCAAGTTGAGCGCGTGACGCGACAGCGCGTCATGTCCCAGGGCTGGCTCCACGTCGCCCAAGTGACCTTGGGCGAAAGTCTCGAAGTATGTCCTGGCCTGGAATTTGGAGTCCGTGACGATGATCGCGCGGCCGAACTCCTTCTCCAGGTTCAGCCGCCCTGCCCGGCCGCTGATGTTCTCGTACTCGGCCTGTGAGATTGGCACGGTGCCCCAGTGACCGCAGCGGTCCTGTTCCCACCGCTCCGGATCAATGAAGACGTTACGCGCGGGGAGGTTGATCCCCATTGCCAGCGTGGTTGTGGCGCAGATGACTTTGATCTCGCCGCGCCGGAACCACTGCTCGACAATGTGCCGCTGATCCCAGTCCAGGTCGGCGTTGTGGTACGCGACACCATGCTCCAGCAGTTGGGCCAGCAGGTCCTTCCCGCCCGAGTCTTCAAGGTAGCGCAGGTCTTCGAGCGCCTTGCTGGCGCCGAACACGCGCAGCCCCTTGGCGATGCACAGCGCGGTCTTGACGCACTCCTGCTTGCTCTTGCAGAAGACCAGACACTGCTCTCCCTTGTTGGCGAACCAGCGCGCCTGCTGGACTACAATGCCGAACGCCCCAAACTGGTCTTCGTCGGGGGCTGCGAACTTCTCCTGGCCCTTCGTCCCGCTGTTGTGCTCGACATACGCGAAGGCCCCGTCGCACAGAACGCCCTTGCGCAACTCGACGGGCCGCCGCTCGGTCTTGCAGAGTTCCGCGCCAAGCCAGCGCGCAAGCTGCTGGCTGCTTCCCAGCACCGCCGAGAGACCGATGACCTGCGCCGTGGCCGCGGAGGTCTTGATCTTGGTCAGCAGGATTTCCAGACCGGCCCCGCGCGAGCGGTCCCCTATCATCTGTAGTTCGTCAATCACCACCAGGCCCACGTGCCTGAGCAGCGCCGGGCTGACTACCAGCAGGCCCTGCAGCTTCTCGAAGACGATGACTGCGATGTGGAATTGGCCGCGCCGGATGTCCCGGTCGAACTCCTTGTGGTCGCGGGTGGAGATGACCGAGCGAATACCCAGCCCGCCGTACTTGGTCTTGAACTCGTGGTACTTCTCCTCGGCCAGTGCCTTCTGCGGCACGAGGTAGATGACCCGGCGGTTCTGCCGGGCCATGCGAATGGCGGCCATTTCGCCCACGAAGGTCTTGCCGGAAGAAGTCGGCGAGAAGACCACAATGTTCTGGCCGTCCAGGACCTTGGCCTGCCGAATCGCCGTCTCCTGAATTGGCAGCAGGTTCTCGTGGCCGGTGCTCTGCCAAACGTCGAGCACCGCTTCGTCTATACCGAATGCCTCCAAAGCTGTAATGCGCATGATGTCTCCCCCCAATCTCCACGGGCACGGCAAAACCGTGCCCAACCCGGATCACGAGCACGCGAGTAGGTCTTGCGTGCGGGGAATCAGGTTGCGGGAGAGGCGCTCTTCAACCACCAGTGGGCGAAGACGTTGCGGATCGTAGTCATCGCGCGCGCCCTCCGCGGCTGTCATAGGAGCGGTGGACGCCGATCAATTTCCCCTGAATCTGCAAGTCTTCCGGCTTGATGTAGAGGGGTTTCATGCGCGGGTTGGCCGGCTGGAGCCGAATCCGGCGTGGTTCCCGGTGCAGATACTTGAGCGTGGCCTCGTCGTCAATCAGCGCCACAACGATGTCGCCGTCGTCTGCCGTGTCTTGTTTGCGGATGATAGCCCAATCGCCGTCCAGGATCGCGGCGTCAACCATGCTGTCGCCCTTGACGCGCAGGGCGTAGCAGTCCTGGCCGTGCAGCCACTCGCTGTTGACCGGCACGGCGCCCAGGTCGTCCTCAGCGGCCATGACGGGCTTGCCGGCCGCGATCCGGCCAACAACGCGAACAGGGCTGCACCGCTCACAGCCCGCCTCGTGCTTCTGCGCGGCGGGGAACTCCAGCGACCGAGCGCCGAGATTGCCGCGCTTGAGGCAGCCCTTGCGTTCGAGCGCCTTGAGGAAGTCGAAGACCGCGCGCGGTGTGATGTGAAAGGCCGCGCCGATCTCCCGCACGGTTGGCGGGAAGCCCTGCTTGTGCGTAAAGGCGTGTACCCAGTCCAGCACTTGCTGCTGGCGCTTGGTCAGTTCAGTCGTGAAAAGCCGCGCCATGTATCGTCTCGCTTCCCGTCGTGCTTGAGGAATACTACTAAACATCCGTTTAGTATCAAGCACATTTTCGCCCAAACCGCACTACATTTCTGCAAGTCCAGTCGAACACGTTGGATGCAGCGTCCCGAATTTTCCACGGACTGCCTGACCGCAGTCTGACACGTCCCTGACGAGACACTGACCAACCGGCCGGCCCGAGTTGTCAGTGCGTGGTCAGTGTGCCGTCAATAGGGCGCAAACCGATCGAGCTGGTCATTCCCCCGCCCCGTCTTTTGTCAGTCTCGCGTCAGACTGCCGGCCCCGGCAGCACTGCCAGCGGCGTTCTCTTGTCAGTGTCTCGTCAGTGTTCCGTCAGTCTGACCGAGTAGCAGCCTTCCCAGACGCCTATTCCCGTCAGACTGACCGTAGCCTGACACGACCCTGACCAAAACGGCCGTTTTCGGCCCGATTCTCTGTCAGTACGTGGTCAGTACCTCGTCATTCCACTTCGCACTTTTCCCGGCTCTAATTCAGGCAACCGAGACCACGGGGTTTCGGTTGCTCGGAAGTCACGTTGAGGAAGCGGGTGAAACGATGGTCAAGGAATGGCGTTGCAGCCGTTGCGGAAAACTGCTCGGAGTCCATGACGGCAACCGGCTTCATATCCGGTTTGCCCAGGGACATGAGTACCGGGTGGGGCTTCCCGTCACAGGCATCTGCCGCCACTGCGGAACTCTGAATGAGTTCGGGATCGAATCCCCCAAGACCATCATCGCGCCCGCTGTCTCAGGAACAGACTTCCAGCGGTAACGCTCGTTTCAGTTCTACTTCAGAGGCGCTTCGACGCCCAAGACCGGCCCTTGTGAGGCGCATGACGCCCGGCCCGAAAGGCAGGATGTCATGCCCTCCAAGTTCAGGTTGCAGGACCGCAGGTGTGTCGAGACGGAGATTCGGGAAGAGCGCTACAGCGAGTTGCTCCGCAGCCTGCAAGACCATCAGGTTCTCTTCCGTCAATTCTCCTCGTGGGACGATCTGCTGAAGTTCATGCGCAAGGGATCGTCACAGGACCCGCGCAAGAACGAACTACTGCGCGCCATGCTGGATGCGTACAAGGCGGACAATGATCGCCGGTGGCCCGTATTGTTGTTGGTTGTCTTCTGGCCGGGCCTGGAGTCGCTCTGCCTTTGCAGACAGTTGTGGGAATCCGATCTCGATGAACTTTGGCAGGCCACGGTGATTGTCTTCCTTGAGTCGCTGCGCCGCGTTGACACCACGAAACGGCCAACGCGGCTGGTTCAGAAGATCATCAACGACACTGCGCACCACCTGCACGACGAATACCGCCGGCGCTGGCGGCGAACAGACGGTGAAGTGCTCACCGACTGGGACACCTTGCAGGGCTTGGCCGCGAACCGCCTGCACTACGAGCCTGAGCGGTTGCACGTGATGGACGCCCACGATGCTGCTGTATGGCGGCTGCGGGTACATGTGGACGAAGGGCGCATCAGTGAGGCCGACTTCAATCTGGTCGTGGGCACGCGCATCTACGGCCACTCCATTTCCGACTACGCGCGTTCGTCCGGCGAGAGTTATGAGGCACTAAAGAAACGCCGGCAGCGCGCCGAAGCCTGCATCCGCGACCACGAGCTATCGGAATAATGGGCGCGGTTGGTCTGTCCCCGTTTGGCCTCCACACCCCCCTTTTGTCGAGCGAGAGAAGACACGAGGCCGGGTGTGGAGGCAGACGCCGATGCTCACCAACAACGAAGCCGAAACCTTGCTGGACGAACTCTTCGAGCAAGAGGCGCTTGTCATCGGCGGCTTGGTTGCGTTGCACGGCATGGACGACAAGGTGCTGTGCAGCCTCATGCGCAGTCTTGACGATCTGCGGACCAGTTTCAGGCAGCGCATTGCCGCGCGCGCGGCCAAGGCCGCCGATGCTCAGGCTGCGCCGCTGCCCAAGCCCCATCCCGCCATTCAACGTTTCCTGCACAAACTCAGGAGTTGACCCATGCTTCTAGCCTGCATCATTCAAGAGCCGGACCCCGCCTATCGCGCGAAGGCCAAGGAGTTCGTCAGCAGTCACCAGCTTGCCGATTTTCGCCGGTGTCCTGCGCTCTTCTTCAAGAAACGCCAAGGCGTGGTGCCCGATGAAGACCGGCCTGCCTACATTCTCGGCCGCGCGGCGCATACGCTGATCCTGGAGGGCCGCGACAGATTCGAGCGGCAGTATGCCTTCGGTGGCCCGGTCAACCCGCGCACCGGCACCTACTTCGGCGTGAACACCAAGGCGTATGCCGAGTGGGCCGTGCAACAGGGCAAACCCGTTCTCACCGATGAGCAGGTCAAACTGATCGTCAGCATGTCGTCGGCCGTGCGCTCACACCAAGGCGCGAGCGCGCTGCTGTCGGACGGTGTAGCCGAAGGCGTTGTCCGCACGGAATACGGCGGTCTCCCCTGCCAGATTCGCATGGACTGGTTCAACCCGCAGGCCGGCATTGTTGACCTGAAGACGTGCGATGACCTGACTTGGTTCGAGTCCGACGCCCGGCGCTTCAACTACACGCACCAACTCGCCTTCTACCGCACCGTGCTTGCGAAAGTCATCAATGCAGTGCCGCCCGTGCATCTGATAGCCGTCGAGAAGAAAGAGCCGTTTCGTTGTGGTGTCTGGCTCGTGGCCGAGCAGGCACTGGCCCACTGCCAGGGCGAGAATGAGGCGGCGCTGGCACGTCTCAAGGAGTGTTTCGCCAAGGATACGTGGCCTACAGGCTACGAAGAACGCCGCGTCTTCGATTCGATTTGAGTTCCGATGAGTGAACGGGATGGCGTGGTCGCGCCGCAGAACGCGAATCGGACTGCCCATGCCCGTTGACTCATCGCCTGAAAAAGAAAGGACAACGCATGAGTTTGTTGCAGCAGATCACGACGGGCAAACAGCCGATGCCGCCGCGTCTGATGGTCTATGGAACGGAAGGCATCGGCAAGAGCACACTCGCAGCCGGCGCGCCGAAGCCGATCTTCGTCCAGACGGAAGACGGCCTGGGCGAGATCGCCTGCGATAAGTTCCCGCTCGCCACGTCGGTTGACGATGTGCTCGCCGCGCTCAGCGAACTGAACACAGCCGAGCACCCGTTCCAGACAGTCGTCATTGACTCGCTCGACTGGCTGGAGCGGCTGATCTGGGACGCGGTGTGCCGTGAGTACCACGTAAACTCCATCGAGAAGGCCGACGGCGGCTACCAGCGCGGCTACGTCCATGCGCTCACATCCTGGCGCAAGGTGCTGGACGCGCTTGGCGTGCTGCGCAACGCCAAGGGCATGGCCGTCATCCTCATTGCGCACGCGAAGGTCGAGAAGTTCGAGGACCCAGAGTGCGCTGCCTACGACCGCTACTCCCCGCGCCTGCACAAGCACGCCGGCGCGCTGCTGACCGAGTGGTGTGACGCCGTGCTCTTCGCCACACGCAAGTTCCGCACTGAGACCGAGGACAAAGGTTTCGGCCGCGAACGCACTATCGCCAAGGAAGTCGGCAAGGACGGCGGCGAGCGCATCCTGCGCACGGTCGGCGGCCCGTCCTGCGTCGCCAAGAACCGCTACTGTCTTCCCGCTGAATTGTCCCTCTCGTGGCCGGCCCTGATGGTTGGCCTCACCCAAACCTCAACCCTCAACGAAGGAGCGAGATAGCAATGGCGAACCTGAATGGGTTCAACGCAAGCGCCGTCGAACCGGCAACGGACTTCGAGCCAATCCCGGCGGGCAAGTACGTCGGGGTCATCACCGCGACGGAGATGAAGCCGACCAAGGCCGGCAACGGCGCGTTCCTGGAACTGACCTTCCAAATCGTCGAAGGCGAGTTCAAGAACCGCCTGCTGTGGGCGCGGCTGAACCTCGAAAACCAGAACCCGCTCGCTGTCAAGATCGCGCGCGCGGAACTCTCCGCGATCTGCCGCGCTGTGGCCGTCATGGAGCCGAAGGATTCGTGCGAACTGCACAACCTGCCGCTGGTCATCACGGTCAAGCAGAAGACCGACGCCGATGGCGAAGTCCGCAACGAAATCAGGGCCTATGGCAAGCGCGACACGGCGAACCCCTCCAAGCCCGGGCAGGCCACGAACGCCACGCCGCCGTGGCGGCGCGGGTAACGCGGCAACTCATCATGTCGCGCTTCATCTTCCATGCCCGGCGCGCCGCGCGCCAAGCAGCGGCGCGCGCACAGCCGGTGTGCGGAGCGGTGGCGCGGCTACGAAGCGTACTGCAACTGCCTCGGCGGATAGGTGTCCACGAGGCCGCAGAACCCACTGTGCTGTGAGGGTCCAGACCCATGAGCGCCATTACCGCAGTGAAAGAGCACATCCGCAATAGCGGCCTCGCCCCCGCGCCGCATCTGCGCCGCGAGCTTCGTGAGCTGCGCCGCCGCGCCATGCTGGTCCGCAGCGCCGGCATCAACGTCGAGTTGTCACCGTACCTGCGCACGTTGCTGCGCATCACTGGCGAACAGGAGGTCTGATCCCGTGCCAGCCCTGTACCGCGTCACGATCCCTGTGCGAACGCAATCAGAGTCCAACCTGCGCGAGCACTGGCGCAGCAAGGCGTCCCGCACGGCAGCGCATCGCCAAGCCGCCAGGCTGTGCGTCCAATCGGCCTTGAACGTCTTGCCGCCGTGGAACGAACTCCGGCAGGCCATTCAGGGCCGGCATAAGCACATCACGATCCGCCTTACGCGCGTCGCACCGCGCACACTGGACCCCGGTAACCTGGAAGGCTCGTTCAAAGCTTGCCAGGACGGGATCGCCGACGCCCTGGGTATTGACGACGGGTCGCAGCGTCTGACGTGGTGCTACACGCAACGCCGGGGAGCGGCCCGCGAGTACGCCGTGCTCGTGGAGATGACATGCTGACGTTGCGCCCCTACCAACGCGAAGCGGTCGAGGCGGTCTATCGCTATCTTCGCGAGCACGACGATAACCCGTGCGTCGTGATTCCCACGGCTGGCGGGAAGACGCCCGTGCTCGCCACGATCTGCACGGACGCCGTTGGCCTATGGCATGGCCGCGTTCTCGTCCTGGCGCACGTGAAGGAACTGCTCCAGCAGGCGGCCGACAAGCTCCAGGCTATCTGCCCGGAAGTGCCGGTCGGCGTCTACAGCGCCGGGCTTGGCAGCCGTGACACGCTCGCGCCGGTCATCGTTGCCGGTATCCAGTCGGCGTACAGGCGCGCGTCTGAACTCGGGCATTTCGATCTCGCCCTGGTAGACGAGGCCCACTGCATTCCCGCCGATGGCGAAGGCATGTACCGCACGTTGCTTGCCGACCTGAAGCGCATCAACCCGCGTCTGCGCGTCATCGGCCTGACCGCCACGCCGTTCCGCATGACTTCGGGACCGATCTGTGCGCGAGAGAACATTCTCAACGCGATCTGCTATGAAGTCGGCGTCCGCGAGTTGATCGTGCAGGGCTACCTCTGTCCGCTTGTCACCAAAGCGGGCAAAGACAAAGCCGAGACGGACCGCCTGCACATCCGCGGCGGAGAGTTTATCGCCGGCGAGGTCGAGGCGCTCATGGATAACGAGCGCCTGGTTGAGTCCGCCTGCAAGGAGATCGTACAACAGACGCGCGAGCGGCGCGCTTGCCTCATTTTCGCCAGCGGCGTACCGCATGGAAACCATGTCGCGGAGAAGGTGGCGTCACTGGGCCAGCGCGTTGCCGCTGTCTTCGGCGATACACTGGACGACGAGCGCGAACAAAGCATCGCGGACTTCCGCGCCGGGCGGCTCAAGTATCTGGTCAACGTCAATGTGCTCACCACGGGCTTCGACGCGCCCAACATTGACTGTGTGGCGATGCTGCGGCCAACGATGTCGCCAGGACTTTGGTATCAGTGCTGTGGTCGCGGGTTCCGCCTCCATCCAGGTAAGCAAGACTGCTTCATTCTCGACTTCGGCGGCAACGCGCTGCGCCACGGACCTGTGGACGCGCTCAAGATCAAAGACAGAAACGGCAGTTCATGCGGCGAAGCGCCGGCGAAAGAATGCCCAAACTGCCAGTCAGTAATTGCGACGGGCTACACCGTCTGCCCGCAGTGTAGCCACGAGTTCGAGCGCAATAGGACTCGGCACGACGCCCAGGCCGGTACAGCGGGCGTCTTGAGCGGCCAGGTGTCTGTCGCCACGTACCCGGTGCAGGAGGTCACCTACGCCGTCCACGTGAAGCGCAACGCGCCGCCCGATGCGCCGCGGACCATGCGCGTCGAGTACAAGATCGGCTGGCAGCAGTATCAGTCCGAGTGGATCTGCTTCGAGCATACCGGCTTTGCCCGCCACAAGGCCGAAGCTTGGTGGAAACGCCGGTCGTCTGAGCCGGTGCCTGACACCGCCGAACAAGCCGTGGCTCTCGCCGTGGACGGCGCGCTCTGTGAAACCAAGAGCATCACCGTCCGAAGCGTCGCCGGCGAGGACTTCAGCCGGATCGTGGGCTACGAGTTGGCAAATGCCGCAACACCAGTCGCCGAACCAGACGAATCGTACCGCGACGAACCGGAGCCGGAGTACGTGCCGGCGGAAGACGACGTTCCGTTTTGACAAAGGAGCCGTGCCATGCCCGGAGTTCTTACGTGGCGCACCTACTTCACGGCTTGTGCGCGACATGTCCAGGAGGACTTCATTCATCTGCGCGGCCATAAGCAGCGTAAACGCGCCATTGCGCGGCTCTATCCGTTGTCACGCGCGGAGAGCAATCCGTACCGGCGTTACCTGTGGACCCGCATCTGTCGCGCGCTCATTGAACTGCGCCGGCTCCAGAAGCGCCCGGGACGTTTCAGACTGGATTCGGAGCGGCGAGGCGGCGCGTGACCCTGCTCGACTGTGCTCTCGCATACCTTCACGCCGGCCTGTGTGTTCTGCCCGCGCGCGTGGCGACCAAGCATCCGGCTTTGCCGGAATGGAAGTCGTATCGCCGCGCGCTGCCCACGGAAGCGCAAGTACGAATGTGGTTCGGCAACGCCGAGGCGCTCTGTCTGCTGACCGGCAGAGCCTCCGGCCAGCTCGAAGTCCTCGACTTCGACTGCGCGGGCGACTGCGTCGCCGCTTGGTCGCAGCTCATCCAGGAATACGCGCCGGACTTGTGGGCGAAGCTGACCGTTGTGCGCACGCCCAGCGGCGGATGCCATGTGCTCTACCAATCGCACTCGTCCGTTCCCGGCAGCACGAAACTCGCGTCGCGCGACACCGAGACGCCAAACGGCGATGAAGTGACGCTCTATGGCAAACGCTACAAGCCCCGCTGGAATAACGGCCGCTGGATCGTCACGCTCACGTTGATCGAGACGAAAGGCGAAGGCGGACTCGTGTTGAGTGCGCCGTCGCCTGGCTACACACTTGAACGGGGCAGCATCGAGAACCTGCCGATCCTCACAGACGCGGAGCGCGAAGTCCTCGTCAGTGCCGCGCGCAGCCTGAACGAAGTGCCGCCTGCGCCGGAGCCGGTCAGACTGTCGCCCGCAGAGAACCAAGGCCGGCCGGGCGACGACTTCAACCAGCGCGGCGACATCCGCGAAGTGTTGCTCAAGCACGGCTGGACGCTGGC
>JAPLOD010000014.1 GCA_026692735.1 Planctomycetota bacterium
GAGGGAGTGAACCCGGTGACGTACCCCAACTACTGCTGCAAGCTGGAGTTCCCCGAGCGGCCCAACAAGTTTGTTCCGGCCGGGAAGATGCCTCCGGTAACCGTCCATTGGTACGAAGGCAGCGCAACCAGGAACTTCAAGCCGCCACAGGGCCTCACGTCCAAGGATCTCAAGGACTATAACGAGTTGTTTATCGGCTCGAAGGGCTTCCTCGCCACCGGCGGCCGCGGCGAGAGTTACCGCAGGGTCCCCGAAACGGCGATGCAGGGCTTCAAGAAGCCCGATCCCGTGATCAAGCGGTCGCCGGGCCATTTCAGGGACTGGATACAGGCCGTTAAGGGCGGCGAACCCGCGTGCTCCAACTTCAGCATCGCCGGGCCTTACGTGGAGTGGCTACTGCTAGGTACCATCTGTTGGCGCTTCCCCAAGGAGAAGCTCCTGTGGGACGGCCCCAACATGCGTTTCACCAACAACGAGAAAGCCAACGAGTTCGTTGCCCCTAAGTTCCGCAAGGGCTGGGAACTCAAAGACATCCCGGTGTGAACTGGCGCGTCTCAGGCTCGCCGGGAATACGCTGCGTCTGAAGCGACACCGCGTAGTATTCCAAGATCCAGCCGCCCATCAACCCCATGTGGACCATGGCGGCTCGCCGTGGATCGTCTTCTGCTACGAGTGGCTTCGGGTTCACGACGGCGAAATCTGCGCGACCCGTCTTGCCCCGGACCTCAAGCGCGCCGAGGAAAAGCCCGGAAGCGGTCGGGATCATCGGCGCGGTTCAGTCGCACTGCCATGAACTCGGCGGGCGCGTGCGCCATGGCGAACGCGGTCCAGGTCGCCAGTTTCGCATACGCGACGCTGTGGCTGCGGTTAAACGCGTAGCCGCTGTACTTTTGCAGCTTGTCTGCGAGGTCGCGCGCTTGGGCTTCCGTGAGACCGTTCGCCATGGCGCCACGAACGAACTCCTCCAGCAGATCGCGCATCGCGTCGGCCTTCTTCTTCGCCATGGCGCGACGGAAATCGTCAGCGCGCGCCAGCGACAGCCCGCCCAACCGATGCGCCAGCTCGATGAGCTGCTCCTGGTACAGCAAGATGCCGCGCGTCCCCGCCACAATCTCGGCCACGATAAGATGCAACCCCGCCAGGTCACCGCGCCGCTCGACGTACTGGTTCACCATGCCGGACTGGATCGGCCCCGGCCGGTAGCCGGACTTCAGTGAACCACCTATGATCCATGCAGGCCATGCCTTGGAAATTCTGGCGGCTGGGATAGAGTCCAAGGTTCGTGAACCGTCCGGATGCCTGGCGGCTTTCGGTGTGTCTGGGGAATTCGCGCCCGCACAATGAAGACGACGACAGCAGTCATAGCAACAGCACTGACGATTGCGACAGCGGCTTGGGCGGCCGACACTCCCACGCGACCGGCGGACTTCAAGCCCTTTGCCTATGAACTCTCCGCGGAGCAACTCGCTGAGCGGTTCTCGGCCGGCAAGATGAAGCGGGCCGACGCTGAACTCAAGGAGATTCAGGCCATCAATGAGAAAGGCCCCTGGAAACCGACCTGGGAGTCGCTCGACAAGCACCAGGCACCGGAATGGTTTCTAGACGCCAAGCTCGGCGTGATGCTGAATTGGGGAATGCACTCCGTGCCCGCCTGGGACAAGAAGCGCGGCGGCGCGATGTATCCCGAAGCGTATGGGTGCGCTATGTATATTGACGAGGGCGTAAGAGCACACCACGCCCAGCACTGGGGGGCGGATTTCCAGTGGGACGACTTCATGCCGTTGTTCAAGGCCGAATCGTACGACCCGGATACGCTGGTCAATCTCTTCAAGGAAGCAGGGGCCCGGTACCTCATCACAATGTCCAAGCACCACGACGGCGTCGCCTGGTGGGACTCCCAGTGGACCAAACGGAACTTCGTCCAGATGGGGCCGAAGAAGGACCTGCTCACCCCCCTGATGGCGGCCGCGAAGAAGCGGGATCTCAATGTGGTCCTGTACTTCTGCTATGAGGAATGGGCGACGGCCATGCTTGGAGAGGACGGCAAGCCCTGCTGCCGCCTATGGAACTGGGGCACGTACGCGGGCATGCATCCGCTGACCGCCGAAAACCGGCGGCGGGTATCCGGCAACATCCCCGTCAAGAACTACTACGACCAGTACATGACGCCGCTGGTCAAGGAGATGATTGACCGCTTCGACCCCGACGGCCTCTGGATGGATGGCGAATGGGCCACGCCGACGGAAACCCTCCGCAGCCGCGAACTGGCGGCCTACTTCTACAACAAGGCCGCGGGGCGCAAGGATGTGTACGTGAATGACCGGTACGGCAGCGGAACTCGCGACAAGCACGGCGATGTGTTCTGCAGCGAGTATAACACATCCCAATCGTACACCCATCCCTGGGAAGAGTGTCAGGGCATCAGCCAGTCATTCGCTTACAACTATGAGGACAACGAGGAATCGCTCGGACCGCCGGCCAGGCTGATCCACATGTTCGTTGATATTGTGAGCAGGAACGGAAACCTCGCCATCATCGGCGGCCCGGATGGGTCGGGCGTGTACCCCGCGAATGTGGTGGCCCGCTTGAAGGCTCTGGGTGCGTGGCTGAAGGTCAACGGGGAGGGCATCTACGCCACGCGCGTTCTGCCGCCCTATCAGGAAGGCAGCGTGCGTTACACGCGCAGCAAGGACGGTAAGTTCGCCTATGCCATCTGCAAGCAGTGGCCGGGAAAGAGCCTGACCCTCAGGGGCGTCCGCGCGGACGAAGACGCCAGGATTACGATGCTCGGCGTCGCGGAGCCGCTGGCGTGGCAACAGAACGAGCAGGGATTGACCATTGCCATCCCGGAAGCCCTTCAGGATGAGAAGGCACGGCCGTGTCAACACGCGTGGGTGATCCGGATTCCCATGCAGCCCAAGGTGGCGATGGCCCGGAACGGCTTCGCCGCGCCGGTGACCCTCGGAGCGGTGGGCACTTGCGACCGCGTGGTCTATACGCTCGACAGCAGCGAACCAACGGCAAGGTCCACGGTGTACACCGGCCCGGTTACGCTGCCACGAGAGGCCAAGACTGTTCTCAAAGCGCGTTGTGTGCGCGGCGATACGTTGGTGGGGCCAACGGCTTCCGCCGAATTCCAGACGAGTCCGCCCGTACCGCCCAAGCCCGACATCTACCTCGACACGTTGGAGCCGGTATCGTTCAAGACGAGCTGGCAGGCGCCGGGCGTGAAAACCTGGCGCAAGGTTAACTGCCACGGCCAGCCGCTGAAGGTGGGCGGAGAGACCTTCGCCCGCGGCGTAGGTATGCACGCCCCTGGCGAGGCGGCGTTCGCCGTCAAGCCGCAGCACCAGCGGCTGGTCTGCCGCGTGGGCATTGACGATACCGCGGCCGGCGCCGGCAGCGCCGTCGTGAAGGTGTTCCTCGACGACAAGCTGTTGTGCCAGACGCCGTTGCTGACCGGCAGAGACGGCTTGTGGAGCATTGATGCCAGACTCCAAGGCGCGACGGACAAGTCCGTGTTGAGAATCGTGGTCGAGGATAACGGCGACGGGATTCATGGTGACAACGTGGACCTGGTGGACGCCGGGTTGGTCGCGCAGCAATAAGACAGTGGTGGCCTCCACACCATCCGCCGCCCAACGTGGTGCGCTGGCCGACGTCATCCACGCCGTTGGGCATCACCCCCGTGTACGGGCACATCCTAATCCGCCGCAGGGAACGCCAGCGTGCGTGACGCGCTGCCCCCAGTGTGGATGGGCGGGGCCTGCCAGCCTGACCTTGGCCTCCGCAGGCCATCGAGCACTGTGCCCGGCGCGCCCCACCGGATCGTCCCGGCAGGGCGCGCCGCTGACGGAAGGGGGAAGAGCCGGCGGCCGCTACGGCCGGGCGAGACAGCCTTTCTCGCCGGCGACCGGCAGGTTGATGATGGTGCCGCCGGAACGGACCGGCGGCGGTCAGGTTGACCTCTACATCGCGATGATGTACAAGTTGCAGTTCAAGCAATCCGCGACCAGGGGCAGTGGGAAACTGATACGGTGAGACAAGGATCACCGGTCTTGTCTCCTGGCTGATCGTCGCGACCCTGACGCCAGTGCTGAGTGCTCACGCGTCTCAACGCCGCTTGACTTCCGGGGCGTCCGTTCAATCTGGATGTGAAGGTCCAATCTGAAGGAGAGAACGCCATGAAACCGATCATCTCATTCGCAACCCTCTGTGCGATCGCGTGTCTGACGACGACCGTCCGGGCAGCGGAAGATGTCCAGATAAGTCCCGATGTCGTCTACGACCACAAGTTTGGCTTGGCGATGACCATGGACGTGCTCAAGCCCAAGAACGCGAACGGGGCGGCGATCGTGTTTCTGGTCAGCGGCGCGTGGCATTCAACCTGGTTCCCGCCCGAGGCGGCTTTGTCGAAAACGTACCCTTATGCCGGCTGGTTCGACTGCCGTCCACTGTTTGACAAAGGGTTCACCGTCTTCATCGTTCGCCACGGCAGCGGCGAGAAGTTTCTTCTGCCTGAGATCGTGGACGACGTGCGCCGCAGTGTTCGTTTCATCCGCCTTAGCGCCAAGCGGTTCGGAGTGGACCCGGAGCGGCTCGGCGCCCTCGGTGCCAGCGCTGGCGGGCACCTGGCGCTGATGCTGGCCACCACGTCGGACGAAGGCGTCCCAAACCCCAGGAATTGGGACTGGTACCTGCGCTTCAGCGACCGCGTGGCTGCCGTCGTGGCGTACTTTCCACCCACGGACATCCGTTCCTGGTTCCAGACGGGCAAGTGGAAGGAGTACGAGGCGTTCCGCTTCGATCCGGCCTTGGCGGGGATGTTCTCGCCCCTCTTGTTCGTCTCAGCGAAGAGCGCCCCGGCGCTGCTGCTCCACGGCGACAAGGACACGGGCGTGCCCATTGAACACAGCGAGACAATGCTGGCCGAGTACAAGAAGAACAACGTCCCCTGTGAACTGCTGGTGATCAAAGGGGCGGGGCACGGGTTCAACGGCTTTGTGGGTTATGCGGAACAACCAGACGACCAAGTGCAAAACAGCAAGCGGGCTAGGGAGGCCACTGTGGCGTGGTTCGAGAAGCAGCTTGCGCCGCGGCCCAAGCCCGCCGCTCCGGGTCCGGCAAACACCCCAGCCGCCGCCCCCAAGAGCACTCTGACTCTCGACTACGTGGTGGCTGACCTCTCCGCCGGACCTGCGGGGCCGTGGCCCGTCTCGGAACTCGCCGCCGCCCCGCCCGACGTCCTGAAGAACGACGACTGGCGGACCAGGAAGCTGCTTCTGCGCAGAATCCCCGCAGGGACTTTCAGGATGGGGTCGTCCGGCGACGAGGCCGGGCGCAAGGAGTTCACCACATCCTTCCATATGGACGAGACCCGTCACACCGTGACGCTGACAAAACCGTTCTACATTGGAGTGTTCCCGGTCACACAGGCGCAGTGGTCGCTGGTCATGGGAGGCAATCCAAGCTGGTTCAAGGACAACCCGAAGCGGCCTGTGGAAAGCGTGTCGTGGAATGACATCCGCGGCGGGACATGGCCGAATGGCTCCCCGGATGCCGGGACTTTCATCGGAAGGCTCAACGTTGGAACGTCGCAGTCTTTCGATCTTCCGACCGAGGCGCGGTGGGAGTATTCGTGCCGGGCCGGAACCGTCCGGGCGTTCAACGACCAGACGAAGAACGGAGGGGAAGGGGCCGACTGCTCGGATGCCAGCCTCGATCCGTTGGGATGGTACGAGAACAATTCGGAGAGAGGCACCCATGACGTCGGCGGCAGGCAAGCGAACGCGTGGGGGCTGTACGACATGCACGGCAACGTCAGCCAATGGTGCCTTGACTGGTACGCCCCCTATCCCGGCGACGACGCCACCGATCCCCCTGGGCCCGAGGCCGGCAAACGTTCGGGAGGCAGGGTGTTGCGGGGCGGGTATTGGTCATTTCCAGGAATCGGCTGCCGGTCGGCTGCGCGGGACTGCGACATGGCCCCGCTTGATGGACCGGAAACGCATCGCTACAGCGTCTGCGGGTTCCGGCTCGTTCTGTCCGCAGGCCAATGAAAGAAGGCCGTTGCCGGATCGTGTCAACGATGGTGATGGACGTGGACTGCGGCGGCGAACGTCAGGAACTGCAGAGGTAGGTCGCCAGGCCGGTTTCCTGCCCGGCGATGCAGAGTGGCATCGTTGGCACGGAACCGGCGAACCGGCGGTGAAAAGCTGGACCCGCCGGGAACCGTCCGGGCGGGGAAACGCTGGTTAGCAGTGGACGGAAGTTACCATAGGTATAATACCGCAACGACCGCCAGTTTTTAGGTTGACGGGTTTACCGCTTGCGGCGGCGCTGCGGTTCAAGTAGTCATCGCTGCACCACGGCACCATAGGAGGGCCCCATGCCACGGTTCAAGTTCCTGACAAGGAGGTGCGTGTGAGGAATCGTCGAAGAAGTGATACGCGTGATGGAACATCGCCAGGCTAAAGGGTCTTTTGTTTTTTTGGGGGGAGGTTCGACATGCAAACTAAACACATCGGTAGGCGTGGGTGTCTGGCGGGAATCTTGACACTTGCCGCGATGGCCGGCTGGGCGGACGTGTTGTGGGCCGCAGAGGCGGCAGCCACCACCGCTGTCAGGACGACGGATTTTCTTAATAGCATTGGGGTGGACTCCACCTTTCCTGATCGTGGACAGCCTATCGAGAAGACCATTGAAATGGTCAAGCACGTGGGCTTTCGCTGGGTGCGGGGAGGTATTGAGGGCCTTACCGACAAAGGCCCTACGACCGTACAGACCTACCTCGATCTGCACGAGAAAACCGGCGTCCGGTTCAGTTGGGGTCTGGTCAGCGGCGGCACCGATCTGAAGAAACTCATCGAAACCGCCAAGCCACTGGCGGCGGCCGACGCGCTGCTGGCCTTTGAAGGCAATAACGAGCCAAACAACTGGGGCGTTTCCTACCAAGGTGAGAAGGGCGGCGGGCAGGCGCCATCGTGGTTAGCCGTCGCCAAGCTTCAACGGGATTTGTACGACGCCGTCAAGAGCGACCCAGAGCTGAAGAAATATCCGGTCTGGTCCATCACCGAGAACGGCGCCGAGCGGGACAACGTCGGGTTGCAGTTCCTGACCATTCCGGAAGGCGCCGATACGCTGATGCCGGCCGGCACGAAATACGCCGACTACGCCAATGTTCACAATTACATTTATCACCCCAATGCACCCAAGCCGATGGATAACAAGACGTGGAACGCCGCCGATCACACCTCCGCCTGCAAGGTGGACGGGCTGTATGGCAACTACGGCGTGACGTGGGCGAAGAAATACCGCGGTTATTCTGTAGCCGAACTCGAAAAGCTGCCGAGAGTCACCACGGAGACCGGCTGCCAGATTGACAAGAACGTAACGGAAGACATCCAGGCATTGAACCTCATGAGCATCTACCTCGATCAGTTCAAGCGGGGCTGGAGCCACACGTCCGTCTACCTCCTGCGAGATCGCACGGATGAAGGCGGCAATCAAACCTTCGGGTTTTACAAGCGTGACTACACACCACGAAAGGCCGCGCTCTATCTCCACAATCTGACGGCAATTCTGGCCGATAACGGCTCGCTTCGGGAGCCCGGCAAGCTCGACTACTCCATTCCGGAAGAACCGGCCACCGCACATGACATGCTCTTGCAGAACAGCGATGGCACGTTTCATCTGGTCATCTGGGGCGAGCGGGTAAAGGGCGAGGATACCGTGACAGTCCAACTGGGCGGCGCCCACGCCTCGGTGAAGGTTTACGACCCGACGGTTGGCACGGAACCCGTCCAGACTCACAGCAATATAGAGTCGCTCAAGCTGACATTGAGCGATCATCCCCTTATCATTGCGATTCCTACCGGCGCCGGCCGGACGGACCGGTGAAAGGATCGCCGCCATCTCATTAGGATCGAGCATGAAGAAGCTGATGTTTCATCTGATTGGCAATGCCCACCTCGATCCGGTCTGGCTTTGGGACTGGCGCGAGGGGTTGAACGAAGGCCTCATCACCTCATCACCTGCCGGACGATCCTTGACTTGATGGACGAGTTCGAGGAACTGACCTTTGTCCGCGGCGAGGTGGACCAGGACATGCCCATCGTTCACGTTGCAGTGGGACGAGTATCCTGTGACGGCGGCTATCAGCCGCTGATCAGGATGTCGAACCGCGGCACGATACGCCCGGCCCCCAGCTCGCGCAGCAACGGTCGGGTCGAGTCCCCTGGACGCCTCGGCGGCTTGTTGCGGTACTATTACCGTGAGGCCGGCTGATGCGCGGCTGGATTTTAGAGCACTACGGGGTATGGGCGGGACGCCCACGCTACGAACAGGGCGCGTTGCTGTTCAATCGGAAAGCGCAAATCAAACATCGGAAATCAGTGCGTCAGGTAATACATCAGGACATTGATGCCCATCTTGATCGCTTCCATGTCACGCATGGCGCCAAAATAGATCGACATCCAGCCGCAGTGCAGATCGCCGGGCGTGGCGACGGTCATCAGGCGGCCGGTGCCTTTTTCGAAGAGGCCCCACGCCCCGTGATCCACGCCCTGCATGAACGGGCAGCCTTTGGGGAAGTTGAAGTAGCAGCGGTAGATTTCGTGGTTGTCCGGAATGCGGCGCACCGGGTTGTCGGGGAACAGCGAGTTGATAATGCGACAGTAATCCATGAAAAAGCGGTCGCCGTCTATGCCGGTCTTGCCGCTTTCGCGGTCTTTGAATTCGAAGTTCTCGCCGAGATCGGATTTGTACCTCCGGTCCTTGGCGTTGGGATGGCAACAATCGTCGGCATGCACGAAGCCGCCGCGCACCAGGAACTCGCGGAGGTTGTCGGCCTGCTTGGGTTCGAGATCGAATTCGCTTTCCGAGGTCATGAAGACGTACGGATAGCGGGCCATTTTCTCGAGGTCTTCGAGTTCCACGACGACGGGTTCAGGGCTGGCGTTGACGTTGGTCAGTTCGACGAGTTTGCGGCGCAGGATCGCGTCGCCGGAGGGGCCGGAGTTCCAGATGTCCAGCCTGCGGTCGCGCACATGGAACTTCAGGCGCGGGAAGAACAGTTCGCCGGTCTTGACGGTTTCGTTCTTGGTGTCGTCATCAGCATGGAGCTTGGAGAACATCCCGCCGAGCGCGCCGGCGAAAGCGGCGCCGCCGAGCATCACGGCCGATTTCCGCAAGAAGCCGCGCCGGCCGCAAGGTGCGCGCTTTAGCGGCCTGTATTCAGGCTTGGATCGAGCCATGTTCGTCCACCTCGGCGTGTTAAGCTCGTCATTGCACACGTCTGACCTTAACACAACTATGCCGGATCACAGCAGATAATCCCGAAACAGAACGGAATTCGGCACTGCACGACTGCTGCGAGAAGCAGCCACAACGACTCGGCTGCTCCATGGCGCCCGCGCCGCGCTTTGAATACTTTTTCGTAAAAGGTTAAGCTATCGGGCCGGTTCAATTGTACGTGAAACAGATCGGAACCTGTTTCAAGACCGATCGCAATTCAAAGCGGAGGCCCTGCGAATGCCAGCAGGAAAAATAGACGTTGCTTACCTGTGCGACGCCCGGATCAGAATCGTGGAAGAACTCAAGCGCGTGATCGTCGGCCATGCTGAGCCGATCGATCAACTGCTGACGGCGTTCTTCGCCGGCGGACACTGCCTGATCACGGGCGTGCCGGGCGCGGCCAAAACGCTGCTGGTCACCAGCCTGGCGCCGATCCTGAAACTGAATTTCAAACGCATCCAGTTCACGCCCGACTTGATGCCTTCCGACATCACCGGCACCGAAATATTGGAGGAAGACCGCGCCACCGGCAACCGCGAACTGAAATTCGTCAAGGGTCCCATCTTCGCCAACATCGTCATGGCCGACGAAATCAACCGCACGCCGCCCAAAACGCAGGCCGCGCTGCTGGAAGCCATGCAGGAAAAACAGACGACGCTCTCCGGACGGACGTATGCCCTGCCCAATCCTTTCTACGTGCTGGCCACTCAGATCCCGTTCGCGCAGGAGGGCACCTACCCGCTGCCTGAAGCGCAGCAGGACCGCTTCATGTTCAACGTCATGATGCCGTACAACACGGAAGACGAGGAAGTGAAGATCGTGCAGGCGGCGACGGGCGCCCAGCAGGTGAGCTTGCGGCCGGTGATCAGCGGCGAAGAACTGCTGGCCGCGCAGACCGTCATCCGCGAAGTCACGGTGCCCACGGCAATCTTCAGCTACATCGTGGACCTGGTCGCCGCCAGCCGCACCGGCGAGACGACGGCGACGGACTTCGCCAAGGAATACATCGCGTGGGGCGCGGGGTTGCGCGCGTCGCAGAACATCGTCCTGGGCGCCAAGAGCAAGGCGGCGCTGAGCGGGCGGAACACGGTGACGTTTGACGACGTCAAAGCGGTGCTGACGCCCGTGCTGCGGCATCGCATCGGCATGAACTTCCGGGCGGAAGTGGACAAAGTGACCGTCGAAGACCTGATCAAGTGGCTGCAGGAGGCCGTACCGGCGCCGAAGTAAGGCGGGAGAATTTCCGGAAACGAAAGGCAGCGCACGAACGCGTGCGGGACAGACAGGCTGCGAAGCGGAGACCGATGCATGGCGGAAATGACTGAGACACAGGTCAGGGAATTGGTCGAGAAGCTCAAGCAGAGCAAGGCCAACATCCTGGCCGAACTGCGAAAAGTCATCATCGGCCAGGAGCAGGTGGTTGATGAGGTCCTGATTTCCTTCTTCGCCGGCGCGCATTGTCTGATCACCGGTGTGCCAGGCCTGGACAAGACGCTGCTGATCAAGAGCATCGGCGAGATCCTGGACCTGCAGTTCCGGCGCATCCAGTTCACGCCCGACCTGATGCCGTCCGACATCGCCGGCACGGAGGTGCTGGAAGAGGACAAGAGCACGCATGAACGCGTGCTGCGCTTCAAACCCGGCCCGCTGTTCGGCAACATCATCCTGGCCGACGAAATCAACCGCACGCCGCCCAAGACGCAGGCCGCGCTGCTGGAAGCCATGCAGGAACACCAGGTGACCGTCGCGGGCACGACGTACAAGCTGACCGAGCCGTTCTTCGTGCTGGCCACGCAAAACCCGATCGAACAGGAAGGCACCTACGCGCTGCCGCAGATCCAGCAGGACCGCTTCATGTTCTCGACGATCATCGGCCACCTGCCCAAGGCCGACGAAGTCAAAGTGATCGAACAGACCACGCGCGCGGAAACGGCGAAGCTCAGCCGCGTCATGTCAGGCGTTGAACTGCTCCATTACCAGCGGATCGTGCGCGAAGTCCCCGTCGTCGAGCCGATCGTGCGGTATGCGGTGCGGCTGGCGACGGCGAGCCGTCCGGCGGACAAGACCGCGCCGGACTTCATCCGCGATTACGTCTCCTGGGGCGCGTCATGCCGCGCTTCCATTTACCTGATTCTGGCCAGCAAGGCGCGCGCGGTGCTCGACGGCCGGTTCCACGTTTCCGTGAAAGACATTCAGGCTGTGGCGATGCCCGTGCTGCGGCACCGCATTGTGACGAATTTTCGCGCGGAGTCGGCGCGCATCAAGAGCGAGGATTTGATCAAGCGGCTCCTGGAGCACGTCAAGCCGCCGGCGAGCGGGCTTGGTTGAAAGCTCTTGGCTCCTGGCTCTTGGCTCTTAGGTGCGGCGTCGCATGGCAATGCCAAGAGCTAAGAGCCAAGAGCTGCATTCATAAACTGGAGTACAGATGGCGGAGTTCAAGTACCTCGATTTTGAGACGCTGGGCCGCATCAAGAGCATGCAGTTGCTGGCCAAGGGCGTCGTGGAAGGCTTCATTCTGGGCCTGCACCGCTCGCCGTACCGCGGTTTCAGCGTCGAGTTCGCCGAATACCGCCAGTACGTGCCGGGCGACGACATCAAGCACCTGGACTGGAAGGTCTTCGCGAAATCCGACCGGTACTATCTCAAGCAGTTCGAAGAGGAAACCAATCTGGCCTGCAATATCCTGGTGGATGTCTCGCCGTCCATGGACTACAAGGCTGAAGGCGCGCGCTGGACAAAACTGGAATACGCCTGCCGCATGGCCGCGTGTCTGTCGTACCTGATGATCAGCCAGCGCGACGCGACGGGACTGATGACGTTCGACAACAAGATTCAGGAGGTCCTGCCGGCGCGCGGCAGTCCGGCTCACCGCCAGCTCATCCTCGCCACGCTGGACAACACCAAAGCCGGGACCGGCGACACCGACCTGGCCGGCCCCATGCACGGTCTGGCGGAGAGCCTGAGGAAGCGCGGCATGATCGTGCTGATCTCCGATCTGCTCGACGATCCGGTGAAAGTCATGAGCGCGCTGCAGCACTTCCGGTTCCTCGGCAATGAAGTGATCGTGTTCCACGTGCTGGACAACGACGAGATCAATTTCCCGTTTGAGGCGCTGACGGAGTTCACGGACAGCGAGTCCAAGCAGCAGGTCCTGGCCGCGCCCCAGTCGGTGCGCCACGAGTACCTGCGCGAGTTTGACCAGTTCTTCGGGGCGTACCGCAAGGGCTGCGCGGACCTGGGCATTGACTACAAAGTCATGAATACCAACGCGAATCTGGAGTTGGCGTTGAGCGAGTACCTCTACCAGCGCAGCCGGCTGTACTGACGCATCTGCTCTGTTGGCCTTCGTTAGTTGCGTCACCGTCCCTGGAGCTCCGTCTTTGCGTGAGCCGCCCTTTCTCTCGCACTCTTCACTTCGCCCCTTGCCTTCTTCCGCCCCTGCCTATCTTGCACTGTAAATTGTGTATTCTGAATTTGTCCGTGTCCATCTGTGTGCATCTGTGGTTCCACTACGTGACGCACCCCAACGCCGCCCGCATCTTCTCCAGCCAGTCTCGCGCCAACTCCTCCGCCTTCGACCACTCATCGAGGAACGGTGCGGTCGGCGGGTCCTCGCTTTCATTGTACGCCCACCGCGCCCGCGCCACACGAGCGCTGTCCGAGCCGCACGCGACTTGCCGCAGCACTTTGTCTTCGGCGCAGATGTAATACCGCACGACTTCCTCCGCCAGCGCGCGCTCGACGGCCTGCAGCGACCGCCCGAGCACGTTCACGCACGCGCGTTTCAGCCGAGCGCCGTTGGCAAACCCCGCCCACACCGCCCACCCCTCGAGATCAAAATCCTCCCGTAGGCAAATCGTCAGTTCCGCGCACCGCCGCGCCCGCTCTGACGCGCGGTCCTCATAGTAGTAGTCCTCCGCCCGCATCCGAAAATACCGCGATCGCTTCTGCGCTATACCCGGAACCCGGAACCCTGAACCCTTTTCGTATCCGTGTTCATCTGTGTTCATCCGTGGTTCCATTTCGTACTTCGTCGCCGCAAAGCTCCCCGGCGTGCCCCACAACTGCTGCGCCGCCTCGCGCAGCCGCTCGATAAGCGCCCGTTTCAGCCCTCGCACCTTGAACCCATCCACCAGTTCCTGCACCGCCAGCCCGCAGTACTCTTTCGTCAACATCGTCAGCCGCGCCCGCGACACCTGCAGTTCCACGCACAGCGCCTCCACCGACCGTCCCTCTCTCGCCGTCCTCGCCCACGTCTCAACGCCGCCTCCCCAGTCCGCCATCAACCCCGGCCCGGCGTCTCCGTGTCTCCGCGTCGCCGTGTCTCCCCGTCCCCCCGTCGCCGTGTCTCCGTGTCCCCGCGTCAGTCCCTCCTCGATCCACCTCACCAGTCGTTTCAACCCCGGCCGCCTCTCCTTCGCCGTCATGCGTTGTTCGACGGCCCCCGTGATCCCCGTAATCCTTCTCCACTTCGCATGCTCGAAGTTGCCGTTCCCTAAACCCTGAACCCTGAACCCGGAACCCTGTCGCCAGCCCCCTGAACCCTGTCCTCTTTTATGTTGAAGCCAGAAACGCCACGCCTCCGCGAGCGCCCGTTCCCGCGACCATGTCCTGTACCGCCCCGGCCAATTCAGCCCCGCCTTCTGATGCGATATCCCAAACCCCATACATCCCTCCCCTCGCCTCTGCGCCGTCACTCCGATCCGCAATCCGCAATCGGTCGTCCAACTAACCCCCGACTTCAGTCGGGGGGATGCCCACACGCAGCCGCCCGTTCACCGTCGTTCACGACGGTTCCCGCTCGCGCCGCCAACTTGAAACCAGAAACCTGAAACTTGAAACCGCGGACCTTCTACCTATAGCTCGTTCTGTTGCATGACAATTTTTGCACTCCTTACAGAATAATGACTTGCACGACCAGAGTGTTGACTTACGTGGTGATCAACACTGTTATGCAAGTGATGACTGTATAATGACTTATATCTGCATCGCTCTCAAAGTCCGCATACGCTGAAAAATCTCAAATAAATCTCGAAAAGTTGCCCACAACCGATTGTATGCCGCCACACCCGCCACTACCCCTTGGGCCGGTCTGGCTTCCTCAGGGCGTACCGCAAGGGCTGCGCGGACCTGGGCGTGGACTACAAAGTGATGAATACCAACTCGAATCTGGAGTTGGCGTTGAGCGAGTACCTGTACCAGCGCAGCCGGTTGTACTGACGGCGCGCCACCGCAGGTCGCCCGCCAAAATGGCGGTAGAAAGCGCTGGCTCGGGTACTATCCTGTTGCAGGTGGCGAGGGTGCACGGATGAATGGTGATATTGCGGTAGAACGGGCGCTGTGGGAACGCTTCAGGCAAGGGGCACTAAGGCGCCGCCGCAGGCCGTCGCGGCTACTCAGCGATTTCATGCGCCAATGCCTTGAGCTCTGGGAGGACCAGGCGC
The DNA here is from genome assembly GCA_026692735.1 of Planctomycetota bacterium. GTDB lineage: Bacteria > Planctomycetota > SZUA-567 > H5-PLA8 > H5-PLA8 > JAPLOD01. Next base: position 14,739 of record JAPLOD010000014.1, read on the forward strand.
TGGACGAGGAGATTCGAAGCGACGTGCAGCGCAGTGGCTACCGGGAGACGGACGCCGTCGCCGTGGTGCGCCAATGCCGCCGGAAGCGGTAACAGAGTGCCTTCGCGCAAGGAACGCATTCCCGTCGTCTTGGACACGAATGTCCTCGTGGGTTATTACCTCAGCCACAGTGCGCGTTCAAGCAACGCACGTGTCTTCAAGCTGTGGCGGGACGAGCGGAAACTGCAGTTGCTTGTGTGCGAGGAAGTGGCCGCCGAGTACCTGGAGGTACTACCGCGGCTGTCTGTGAGGCCGTCTCTGATTGAACGTCTCAAGCAGCGCTTGGCAAAGCGTGAAACGGTCAGCCACGTGAACCTGGGCAGGCGATACTACTTCAGCAGAGATGCTGACGACAATGTGTGGCTTGCGCTTGCCGCTGCCGGGAAGGCGGAGTATCTGATTACAAACGATGGTGACCTGCTGGACATTCCCGCCCTGACTCAACGCCTGTTTCGCTTCAAGATTCTCAGGCCAGCGCAGTTTCTGGCCGCGTTGAAAGAGAGGCGTTGAGCGAGTACCTGTACCAGCGCAGCCGCTTGTACTGACGGCGCAAGGTTCCGTGCACGTCCCCGTTACTACCCGTTACTTTGGTAACTGAGATCTTAGAAGACTGGATCACCTAGTAATCCTGACTTCCGAACAAGGCCTGCAAGACCATGTCTTTCAACCAACGCTCGGACCAGATCCACAAACCAAGAACCTGCCAATGGACTAACGTGAATGCCCTCAATAAGGCGGGGGAGATCAACGCTCGCGCTGATGCCCGGCGGCATTGTCTCGGCCAACCCCTGTACCCATTCGGGAGAGAAAATCAGTTTTGCATCTTCGGGGTACTCCTCTATGCGGATCAATGCCCGCACTTCCTTTTCATGTTCAAAACTCTTTCGTTTGACAAGACCCGGCATTGCTCTTTTCGCAAATGGAAGCGTCATGTCATCCTTTTCGAAATCTAAGTATTCGACAGGTTGAATCCAGGCGGTGCGATATGAGGACACGTCAACTGCGTCTCGCATCCGAGCAGGGGTTGAAACAACTGCGACACCCGCGTCCTCGCGTGAGTAGAGTTTCCACATCGCAGCAGATTCTACTGGTGAAGCGTGCCAGCATGAAACGAAAGTGCAAAGCATGAGCCGAATGTTATTGACTCCTTCGTACTGAGGTAAGGGCATGTACCCCTCAATCTCACCGGAATCTCGCTTACGAGCATAGGGCCTTGTGACAGATCCCTCGAAAGGGTCGCCCAAGCGATCAAGTCGAGTATGGTAAAGAGCTGATTTTTCGATCAGCCACACGAACTTTTCGAACGTCAAGTAGCGGGAAATCTTCGTGTCACCCGATATCGGATGATCTGTGCTGCTAAGAAGGTTGTACCTACGCTTTTCACCGTCTGCGGGCATGGCGATTGGGAATCCCCAACGGGCCCAGAGTAGACCAGAAATCCATATAGATACAAGGAGGTTTTAGAGAAATCGTTCTTTCACTTCAATTCCCGGATAAGCCCCCGCCTTGCGAGGGCTTATCCGTGCCGCCAACTCACTACGCGATCACGGTATTCTGGTGGAAATGGGGACGCGGGAAATGGGGACGCGCACGAAACTATTCTCAGCCAGCCCTCCTTGCATCGAGAATCAGTCCCACCACTCCCTCAGGTGCTTGGCAATAAGTCTGAATGCCTCGTCAATGTCCTGTTGCCTCAGCCTTTCCTCCTCCTTGTAGAGGCGGCGCATTTCTTTGCGCATCTCCTCGTCGGCGGGCTTCCCATTGCCATAGATGAATTCTACCGGGTATGAAACTCTTCCCTTGGCGTCCTTCTGCTTGCGGCCCAAGACCATCTTGGGTTCGCCGTGCTTCTGGTGGAACTCCCTGAAAGCGGTGGCGTGGTAGTCGTCTTCCAATACCTTCTCCAGAAGTGCGATGGGCGCGTCCATCGTCTTGGCCGTTTGCTTGCAATTGACGCACATGCCCTTCTTGATGGAGGTCCTCAGCCTCTTCATCCTGAAGACCAAGAGCCTGATCAAGGGCGCCCAGTCGCCTTCGTAGTCTTCCGTCAGGAACTTGGCATAGCTCTCAATCTTGCTCCTGAAGCGATCTTCTCTCCCTTTGTATTCCCCGGGCTTTTCGCCAGGCAGGCGATCGAGCTTGATGCTGAGGACTATCTCATTCGCATCTCCCTGCACCTGCCATTATACAGAATTGTCGCTCCCCCTGCCTGAAAGATCGGCAAGCCAGGGCGCTCGATCTGAATCTTCCGGTTGCTTTGCGCTGTGCGCACAGAGTGGTTAGACTGCGTCGGCATGACCAACGGAGAACCGAATCGCTACAGCGAGGCTGAATGCGCGGCTGTGTTCGCGCGGCTTTTCCCCAAGGGATTTGCGAGCGACGATGTGCTGCGGGAGATCGCGCCGGACGGCTGGGAGAAGTCGCCCCTGCTCGCCACCTTCCATCCCTCGCTCGACCAGGTTTACGAGGAAGCCCTGCGATTCCATGAGAACCTCGAATCGCTGCCGCGGCGCGACAAGAACCGTCCGCCCAAGCCTTTGCCGACACGCGAGGAGGTGGCGCGCGACCATCGGCCGGCGCCCATCGAGGCAGGCCGCGAGGTGCGCGAGTTGGTGGGACGCTGTCTTTGGGATGTCTTCTCCGACAACCATGAAGTGCTCGGGCCTGAGGGCCGCGCGGTGGACATCGGCTCGTTCCGCGGCGCCGGCGCTTTCATCGCCGATTGCCTCAACCGGCAGACCGGCGAGCCGCGCTATGATTACATGGACTTCTACATGGGCACCCTCTGGTTGAACCAGCGCGCCGACCTGACGCCGGTTTACCGGATGATCTTCCGCCGGCTACAACAACAGCAGTGCGACTGGATCTATCGTTTCCCCCGGCTCTCCATCGTGGACCTGCGCCCGCTGCGCGACGCGCTTGGGCAAGACGGCCGCCCTGAGTGGGAGACCTACTCGCCCTCCGAAGCGTTCGCGCAGGAGGTGGAAGATCGGCGGCGCGACAACGAATTGGCGGAGATGCAAGCCAGCTTGGAGAAAGGTTTTCGCGCAGACGTCCGGAAGGCCCTGCGCAGGCCGCCGCCGTCCACGGTCGAGGCATACCGCGACATCTACGGGCACTTTCCTCGCGGCTGGCCGCCAACTCTGCCGGAGCGGGAAACGCAAGACTCATCGTGTTGACACGAGCGGCCGGCTGGTGGCACTGTCCGCACACAGTGGCGCCAACGGCACGGCGCAAGCCGCGGTCGGGCACGAACGGCCACCGCGCTTGCATCAACGCCCCATCTGTTGTTTACTACGCGCATGCGTCCGATCATCGCCTTGCTTGCAGCAGACAGTCCAAGGGCCGCCAGAGCGGTGGAGCGGCTTTCCACCCGCCTGGCCGCGCTCGAAACCATGGACCACGCCGCCTTCCGCGCGCGGACCCGGCAGACCTTCGGCAAGGCGTTGCGCCCGGAGGAAGTGGCCGCCCGCATCATCGCCGACCCCGAGGTGTCCATCGCCGTCGAGACGGTCGGGGGCGCCACCTTCGCCGTGGACCTGATGAAGCGCCTGCTGGCCGCCGGCAAGGACGTGGTCACCGCCAACAAGGCCGCGCTGGCCAAGCGCGGGCCGGAACTCTTCGAGGCCGCCCGCCGGGCCGGCCGCTCCAGCAGTTTCGAGGCGTCCGTGGCGGCGGGCATCCCCATCATCCGCGCCCTCCG
>JAPLOD010000015.1 GCA_026692735.1 Planctomycetota bacterium
CAGCGTCTTGGCACTTCCTATGTCTCCGTATTCCGATGGCAGGCAAGCGCAGCGAAAGGAGGCCTGACCGCTTTGCAGGCCAAGCCTGTTCCCGGTCGCCCACGCAAGCTGAGCGAGTGGGAACGGAACAGACTGCTCGACGTACTACTGAAGGGGGCGTTGGCCTACGGCTACCCCAACGAACTCTGGACCCTGAGGAGGATCGCTGCGGTAATCCACAAGGAATTTGGCGTGGAGCATCATCCCAACCATGTCTGGCGCATCCTGCGCAACGCGGACTGGTCCTGCCAAGTCCCCGAACGGCGTGCCGTTCAGCGCGACGACAAGGCCATGGCGCACTGGAAACGGTACAAGTGGCCCCAGATAAAAAAAAGCCCAAAGACTTGGAGCCCACATCGCCTTCCTCGATGAAAGCGGCTTTCTCCTCATTCCCACACGGCGTCGAACCTGGGCGCCGCAGGGCCAGACGCCCGTCATTCGCTACAGCTACAAACATGACCGCATCTCGGCCGTGGCCGCGCTCTCCGTATCCCCCAAGTGTGCACACATGGGGCTTTACGCGCGTTTTCAGCAGGACAATTTCAAGGCTCTCCATGTCGCCGCGTTCCTGCGGCAGTTGCTGCGCCACCTGCGCGGGCATGTCGTCCTGCTCTGGGACGGAGGGCGCGCTCACACTGGCTCGGCAATCGCGCACGTGCTTGCCGACTATCCACGTCTGCATGTCGAGCCCTTCCCGAAGTATGCACCAGAACTCAACCCCACCGAACAAGTCTGGAACGACTTCAAGGGCCACACTGCGAACAGCCTGTTCGAGAACAAGCAGGACATTCGCCTCAGCCTGCACGGCAACAAGCGCCGTGTTTGTCGCTCGCAACAGAAATTGCGTTCCTTCATCCTCGCATCAGAACTCCCATCCCTGCCCTGGTAGCATTTACATTACTTACGCGAAACCCAATAACAGTGTAATTATCCCACCACCGCAGCTATGGCATTGGGTTACAGTTATAGGAGTGGAGGACAAGCCCTCGGCAAGGAGCGCACACGTGGTCTTGAGGCACCGTATCGCTGGGTTCTGCGCAGCACTGGTCGTTGCCGTCGCCGTGCAAGGCGAAGAGTTGCCGGTGTCCGTGGTTCCGCGCCCTGACACCACGACGGAGAATCCGTATTACCCAGGCAACAAGCCGTCGCTCCTGCCAAGTCCGTTCATCCGCCTGCCTACCGGTGCTGTCCGTCCAAAGGGCTGGTTGCGCAGGCAACTGGAACTCCAGGCCGACGGCTATCTCGGCCACATGTCGGAAGTCAGCGGCTTCCTGAACAAGCGCAACAACGCCTGGTTGAGTAAGGAGGGCAAGGGCGACGGTTTCTGGGAAGAAGTGCCCTACTGGCTTCGCGGGTACGTCTCGCTTGCGTACCTGCTCGATGACCCCAAGCTGATCGAGGAAGCCAAGACGTGGCTGGAGCCGTCCCTCGCCGGCCAGCGGCCCAATGGGTACTTCGGCACCGAGGCGTTGTACGGCGGCGGCAAGAACCCGCCCGACCTGATGCCGCACCAGAACATGCTGTACGCGTACCGCTCCTATTACGATTGCACAGGCGACCAGCGCATCCTCGACCTGATGACCAGGTTCTTCCACTGGGAACTCACGCTGGACGACCAGCAGTTCTTCAATGGCGGGTGGGGCGCCGCGCGCAACAGCGACAACATGGACATGGCCTATTGGCTCTACAACCGCACGGGCGATCCCAAGCTGCTTGAACTGGCCGAGAAACTGATGCGTACCGGCGACCGGTGGATGGGCAAACTCGGCGGCTGCCACAACGTTGCCTTCTCGCAGGGATTCCGCAAGCCCGCGGTGTTCTACCAGCAGAACAAGGATCCCAAGTTCCTCCAGGCGATGGAGAACAACTACAACGACATCTACGACGTCTACGGTCAGGTGCCCGGAGGCATGTTCGGCGGCGACGAGTTCGCCCGGCCAGGTCACACCGATCCGCACCAGGCCATTGAAACGTGCGGCGCTGTCGAGATGATGTTCTCTTCACAGATACTGCTGCGCATTACCGGCGATCTGAAGTGGATGGATCGCTGCGAGGACATCGCGTACAATACACTGCCCGCCACTATGACGGCCGACCTGCGCGGCCTGCGCTACCTGACCTCGCCGAACCAGAGCAACTCAGACCGGCGCAGCAAAGCGCCGACCCTGGCCGATGCCGGTCCCATGCAGGTCATGGACCCGCGCGACCATCACTGCTGTCAGCACAACGTCTCGTGCGCCTGGCCGTACTTCGCCGAAAGCCTGTACGAGGCCACACCCGACCGCGGCCTTGCCGCCATGATGTTCGCTCCGTGCACCGTGACCGCGCAGGTGGGCGACGGCACCAGGGTGACCCTCGAGCAGAACACACGCTACCCGTTTGAAGAGAGTGTGGAACTGGCCGTCAACACGCCCAAGAACGTGGCCTTTCCGCTCTACCTGCGCATCCCGTCCTGGTGCGGCAAGCTGGCGCTGCGACTGAACGGCACCGCGCTGGACGTCTCCGCCAAGGGCGGCGACCTGGTGCGCATCGCCCGCACGTGGGCCAGCGGCGACAAACTCGTTCTGGACCTGCCCATGACCATCAGCCTGACCCGCTGGCAGAGGAACAACAACAGCGTCTCGGTCAACCGCGGCCCGCTGACCTACTCGATCAAGATCGGTGAGAAGTACGTCCGCACGCATCCCGAGCTGAAGGACGACAAGTGGCCAGCATTCGAGATCGTACCCACCACACCCTGGAACTACGGCCTGGTGCTGGATGCGGCCGAGCCAGCGGCTTCTTTTCAGGTTACGAAGAAGGAGTTCCCGGCGAGTGGCCAGCCGTTCACCACCGACGATGCGCCGCTCGAGCTGAAGGTCAAGGCGGCGCGGGTTCCCAACTGGACGGAGAACTACTGGGGCGTTGTGGACAAGGTGCAGGCGTCCCCTGTGAAGACAGACCAGCCCGCCGAGACGGTGACAATGATCCCGATGGGTTGTGGCCGCCTGCGCATGTCCGCCTTGCCCGTAATTGGCGATGGCGCCCAAGCGCGCCCGTGGACGCCGTACCAGGAGCCGATCTCCTCATGGAGCGAGGACGAAGGCATCATCAAGACGGTAACGAATCCGCGCGAGCCGAAGGACTCCGACGATGGCGGTGCCGGCATGTTCCTGATGTACGCGCCGACGATCGCGGGCAGCAAGCAGTGGATTCGTATGCCGTTGGGCGAGGAACGAACCGTCTCGCGCGCCAAAGTGTACTGGTGGACCGAGCATTACCAGCACGGCGGCGTCCGCGAGCCGACCTCGTGGACACTCTTGTACAAAAAGGACGGCGCCTGGGTCCCAGTGCCCAACCCGAGCGGGTATGGCGTGGCGCTAAATCAGTATAACGAGGTGAAGTTCGACCCCGTGAAGACCAGCGAGTTGAAGATGGAGATTCAGTTCCAGCCGACGCGTTGCGTCGCCGTTATCCGCTGGCGGGTGGAGTAGCCGGACCGCCCACGGCTATTGGCAAATCTTCCCGGCAAATTCGCCCGCGCTGTGGAGAATAATAGCAGGATGACGCTCAACGAACGACAGCGGCAGGACCGCGCCTTACTGATGTACGTACAGTACGCGGATGCGCTGCACGGTTCCGTCCACGCACTGGTGACGCGAACGTTTGTCGCATTGGCCGTGCTGTCCCTGACCTTCGTCGCCATGGCCGGTGACTCGAACCTCGTCCCCGACACACCGAACACCGCGCCCGATTACTTCTGCACCTGGAATGTGCAGGGATTCGCGTGCAGCTACTCCAACGCCAGCGATCAGGCGGACATGATGGTGGAAGCCAGTCTCTTCGGCACCGGGCCGAACCAGAACTGGGTGGGCTTCTACCCCGAGGTACGCGCCGACCTGACTTTCCTGCTGGACGACGCCTTTGATTTCCCTCTGCGCGGCGGGCACAACGATCCGCATCGCGGCAGCATCGAACTGGATTCGGGCCGTTTCCCTTCTTACAAGGGAACTCCAGCCGAACGGCTCGCCTTGTTGAGCAAGGACGTCAAAGCCAAGGGCTGGCGCGACCTGGGGCTATGGATCTGCAACTCCCGCCCGAACGTGGATGAGCTTCCCATAGACAGCGACACGTACTGGTGCGAACGCCTGAAGTGGTCTCAAGACGCCGGCATTGGCAACTGGAAGGTGGACTGGGGCATCGGTGTCCCGGGCAAGCCACTGTGGAAGTTCAGGGTCACGACCAAGGCACGCGCCGTGGCGCCCGACGTGTGGATCGAGTGCGGCACCCAAGGCGATATCTACCGCACCTACGACGTGAATATCTCAGTGTCCATCCCCGAAACCATCCGGCGCATCGCTCTGTTCCTCAGCAAGCCGGACCCCAACGACCGGCGGCTGATCAACTGCGAGGATGAAGTCTACATCGGCGCCGGCACTGGTTCGACCTATGGCGTGATGCGCCATCCGCTGGCCGGCAACATGCCCAACGGCAAGCCGGACGGGTTCTTCACCGCGAGCTTCCGCGACGTCAAACGCCGCATGGACGAGGTGACCAGGGCCGTCCGGTGGCATCGCATTGCCCAGCCCCTCCCCAAGGGTGACGCGGCCATCGTGGATGACGTCACGCTAACCGATCTCAAGAGCAAGCCCGCGCCGGCACGCATCGCCCGCGGCGGCCTGGCGCTGCCCACGGTGGCCATGCCGGATGGCAAAGACCCGCCATACGTGCTCTGCTGTCGCTACCCCGGCGGCGAGATTGCGGTGGCGTCCATCCCGCGCAACCCGGGCGCGAACGGGCGACCAAGCCTCGTGTTCCCCCTGGCTGATGTGTCGCTCGACGTTGGCGCCCTGAACCGGCCGGCGGGCATCTTCGGCGAATACGGCAGCCTCACGCTGGTCACCACCAGCGTGCTGGCGGGCAAACGCATTCTCGCGCAGGACCTGGCCGGGAAGACGCCGGTGGACATCACCGCTGAGGTGCAGGTGGACGGCGGTCGGCTCACCATCCCCGGTCCGGTCATCCACCGGGTGGGGCTGATGGCGGCCAAAGCCGGTGACATCTCAGACCCCGGCCTGGTCTTGGCCGTTGAGGGGCTCAACGCGTTTGTCCCCAAGAAGCCAATGAGGCCGGGAATGTACATGGCGCCGCCGAAACCGTAGGGCGGGTTACCCGCCCGACGACTTGGAGCCGGGAACTGGACCATGCGCGTACTCCTCGTCGCTCTGCTCTTGATGGTCCTCTCTACCGCCCACGGCGCCGATGGCGTGCCCGTTACCATCGTGAACTACTCCGATCTGCCGGTCAACGCTCACGCCGTGGAACTGGACCTCGACGGCATCTGCAAGCGCCTGGGTGTTCCGAGCGGCTCGGCCATTGCGGTCAGCAGCAGCGACGGCAAGGAATCCTTCCCCGCGGCGAAGGGGAGCCGCGACGGGCGCGCCGTCGCATGGGTCTACCTCAGCATGAAGCCGAGGGCCAAGCTCGACCTGGTGGCGCGAACAGCACAGAAATGGCCGGATAAGCCGGAACTGGTCATGGCGCGCGCGAATCAGGGCGAGATTACCGGTGAGATGCGCAACGGCGTCGTCCGCATGAAGCTTTCCAGGAACGGCTGGATGCTGGGATTCGATCCGCAGCCGGGCAGTGAGATTCCGCCTGCGCGCGATCCGCTGGCGTCGCCCGCGGAGGAACGCAAGCGTGGCAACGATACCGAACCTTGGACGGTGATTCACAGGGGTGGCTTGGAGTTCTGGATAGACAATACGAACCGCGGCCGCATCACCAACAACAAGCCGGACGACCTTGGGCTGGTGCCGTTCCCCGGTTCCACTACGCTCGAATCCTGTACTTCGTCGGTCGGCGAGGACGGCACGCCCTCGATCACGTTGGTGCGCCGCATGGGTGGCTTTGCCAAGGGCGTGAAAGTCACCGAGACCTTCGAACTGCCACCCGGTCTTCCGATCCTAATCTGCCGCATCCGCTGGGACAACGAAGGCACCGATCCATTATGGATCGCTTATGTCGGCAGCGGCACCGGCATCAAAGGCACGTGGGGACCGACGCTGATGGACGATCCCCTCGTCCAGCGGATGAAGACCCCTTTGAAGGGTTATCTGAACGGCGCGGAGACCCGTCCATCGTGGCTTGGCGGGATGTGCAAGGTCAGCATGGAATCGCAGTCCATGGGTTGCGGCGTCGGGCTTTCCACGCTGCTGCCAACGCCGGGCAAGGTCGGGACCGGTTCTATGATCTGGGGCATCAACCGCAGCGGATTCCAGGTCAACCTGATTGACCCTGAAATCGGCCAGTTCCCGTTTCCGCTGCAGCCCAAGGAGACGCGGCTCAACGGCGCTGCTTTTCTGCTAACACAGAACAGCACGAGCACGTACCGCCAGGTGTGCGCCCTGTGGGAGGCTCTCGCCGCAGGCCGGACACCGCAACTCCATTCGCCCTGCGCGGTGTACGTTGACGGCGTCCCATCGCAGGTGCAGACCGTAGCCACCACGCAGGACATCCGACCGCTGCTGCTGGAATCGGGCGGCGACCTGACGGCCGCACTGCGGCTGGACTTCAACCGCCATTACGTCTGCTCGGGCAAGGCCACCATCGCCGGGACTCCCGTCGAGGCGGTCCTCCGCCCGAGGGATCCCAAGGCCAAGGCGACGACGGCAGGAACCATCACCGCCACGGGCGAGTTCTCGTTCGACTTGAATGCGGCGGCAACCAAAGCGGACGAACTGCCGTTCCTGCTTGAGTTCAAACACGGGGCTGGAGCCATCACATCCGTCGCCATCGTCGAAACTATGATTGCGATCCCTGAGCCCTGGTCGCCTCTCGATGGCGCCATGATCACTGACATCGCCACCATGTTCCGTTGGAAGGCCATTCCGCTGGTCGTGGATTACGAACTCCAGTTATCGAAGACCGCGGACTTCGCCGCGCCGATTGACATCAAGCTGCCGATGAGCGCGGACCAACCTTGGTACACACCGCCGCAGGAGAAGCTGCCGGATCCCGGAATGTGGTATTGGCGCATCCGCGGGGTCAAGGGTCCGGTGCTCGGCCCGTGGTCGCCGGCGCGCAGCTTCACAGTCAACCGTGATTACGACAAGAAGCTGTTAGTCCGGCCGGTATCGCCCGAGCAGCCCCTGTTCACGCTCGAAGCCTCGCGCTGGAACCCGTACACCAACTTCGTGTCCGATATGCCCGTGGAGATTCGCCCGCATGTCGCCATCGTCGTCGAGGGGTTCATCGGCGAAGGCCTGACCATTGACCAGGCGTTGAAAGGCGTAGCAGCGATTCCCCATCCGTTCCTCATGCGCACCCATCCGCCGACGCAGATCACGCTGGCGGACATCGAATGGGTCTGCCAGAAGTACCCCAACTTCGTCGGCATCCAGGGCGGCGAGACGATCAAGAAGGTGTACGAGAAGGTGCGCGGCGACACGGGCGATGGCGACTACCATCGCCGCATGGTCAGGATTCTCGCCAAGTACGGCCGCTTCTACCACGAGGCCGACGGCACGTATAAGGATGACGCCTGGCAGGACCTCTGGGACCAGCAGAGCGACTTCCTCAAGGAATACGGGCAGTACATTGTCTTTACGCAGAAGAACAACATCATCCGCCGGCAGTTCTACACGCAGAGCGCGGTCATGGGGCTGTGGCTGGGCGGCATCACGCTCGCCCACGGAGCCTGGGAGGACGGCGGCTTCTACTGGCAAAACGCCGGCTTCAACGGGCTTGACGTCTGCCAGGGGGAACGTAGCGGACAACTCCGAACCATGCCGCGAATCTTCTGGACGCTGATGTGCGTTCAGGGCATCGCCCGCGGGTGCAGCATCTACAGTCTCGACGGCCAGACGCTGATGTACGGCATCAAGGAGGCGGCCCGTTCCCCCACTGGGCCCTGGAAATCCGCCCTCTGGAACGACAAGTATGAGACCACGGATACCTTCAAGCGCTTCGTTGTTCCGGTGGTCCAGGCCACCATCGCGCACCGCCTGGTGCCGGGCAAGGCCGAACTGCTCAAGGATATTAAGCTGGCAGTCTACAACGACAAGACTGCCAAGGCCGATGCGGTCACCTGGAGTCACTACGTGGAGTACGGTCCGCTTTACGCCGGCACCTATGGCTTCAAGAAGATGAAGAACATTGACGGCCAACTCTGGGAGATATTCCCGAACACGGGCCGTTACCACTTCATCCCGGTCCTGCCTCAGGGCGACGTGCCTCTCGGCCCCGAGATCAAGAATGTCCCCGTCTCGCAGCTTCAGGACGTGGCCGCGGTGAAGGCCCTCTTCGATGCCACCTATCCGGCCTGGTATGACGGCGACGCGTTCGCCGGCCGCGCCGGCGACACCATCACGGTGATGAACGGCAACGAGAACCAGGACGAGGCACAGTCCTACAAGATTCCGGTGCAATCGGAGTTGGTCACAACCTTGTCAGGAAAGATCCAGGTCCATTCTTACGTGCTCGCCAAGGTCGAGGACCAGGGGAAGCGCTTCTGGCTGCAGGCGAACACGGAGTATCCTGAGCGCGACACGGAACTGTCCATCACCTGCTCGCGCAAGCCGGAGTGGAAGGTCCAACCAGTATCCGCCGCAACGGAAGCCGTGTGGGACGAGGCGGCGAAGTCGCTGAAGCTGCGGTTGTCACATAAGGGCGGCGGCGTGGAAGTGGAGTTGCGATGAACTGGAGGAGACGAGGACAGGGGAGGGGACAGGCCGTCATTGCGGCGCTGTTGCTGACGCTGGCGACGGCGCTGACCGCGCCCGCCGCGCCGGCAGGCGAGGAAGCGTACGCCGTTCGATCACCCGATGGCAACGTGAAGGTAGAGGTTAATCTCAGGAATGGCCAACCGCGATGGAGTATTGGCCTGAAGAGCAGCCGGATCGTCGAGGAGGGATTGCTGGGTGTCGAGACGGCGCCCGACAGCTTCAGCGGCGTCTACGAACTGGCCGGAACGGAAACCGCCGCCGCCGACACAACCTGGAAACCCCTCTGGGGCAACCTGAGCGAGGTGCGGGACCACTACGACCAGCTCACCATCAAGCTCCGGGAAGCCGGTGGCAAGCAGCGCCTGCTCAACGTGGTCTTGCGCGCCTACAACGAAGGCGTGGCCTGTCGCTACGAGTTTCCGACGCAGCCGGACATCACCGACATCACGGTGAAGAACCGTCTGACCGAGTTCCGGTTCACTGCCAACCACACGGTCTACCAGAACCGGAACTACGAATACGGCTCGGTGAAGATTGGCACCATGACCAGCAAGAGCGAGTGCAACGTCACGCTCGATGTCGGCCAAGGCAACTTCGTCTCGCTGACCGACGCCGACCGTTCCGACTACTCCATGGCCTTCTGGAAGAGCAGGAAGGACGTGCTCAACACAATCGTACCGACCGGGCCTCCGGCGTCCGGGAAGCTGCCGTTCAAGACGTCATGGGAGGTGATGATCATCGGCGAGACCCTGGGCAAGCTGTACGAGAACCGCTTCATCGTGGACAATCTCAATCCACCGTGCGCCATTGCCAACACGTCGTGGATTCGGCCCGGCAAAGCCATTTGCCAGATTCGGAACGCGCAGATGGTCACCGCCGAGTTGAAGAAGCTGCTGGATTTCGCCTCGGCGCACAAGTTCGAGTACATGGAGATTGACCACTCCTGGAACGGCGCGGAGACAAAATGGACGCCGGAGGAAATCGCCAGCTTTGACAGGAACAAAAGGGAGTTCTGGGAGAAACACCCGGAGTGGCGCCAGAACGTTCTCGGAAATCCCACGGTGCCCGCCAAGGGCTACGTGCCCTTCCGCCCGAATTCCTTCAACGGCGGCAACCTCGTGGACCTGGACATGCCGGAGTTGACCGCGTACGGGAAGCAGCTCAACCCACCCATGGGCGTGTGCGTCTACGTTCGCAGCGCGCTGTTCAAGGAGTTCGGCGGCGAGCATGCCATTGATGATGTCTTCGCGGCATACGAGAAGATGGGCATCTCCGGCGTGAAGCCCGGCTTCACGCCCTCGGTGAGCCAGGAGTGTGAGCGCACCGTCGCCTACCTGGTGAAGAAGGCGGCGGAGCACAAGCTCATCTGCGTCATTCACGACGGCTACTATCCGTATGGTCTCTCGCGCACGTACCCCAACCTCATGAACATCGAAGGCGGCGCCGGAGAGGAGGCGGAGCATTCCATCGTGCCGGAGATGAAATCCGTCCACGATGTGATGCTAACGTTCACGCGCTACCTGATGGGCCCTTTCGACTATACGCCGGAGATCGGCAAGAAGCCACCGTTCCCGAAGACACACTGCCACCAGGCGGCGATGCTGGGCGTGTGGTACGGGCGGCACAGCATCCGTGGTGGCATGCGGCAGTGGTCGCCGGTCGGTGAGAACAGCGGCGGGGAGATTGAGTTTGTTGAGAAGGTCCCGATGCTCTTCGACGAGATGAAAGTCAGCGCCGAGGCGAATCGGTACGTCACGGTTGCCCGGCGCCGCGGTGAGACGTGGTACGTCGCCAGCATGTCCGGCGCCAAGGCCGAGACGTATCCCTTTGCACTGGCCTTCCTCCCCGCAGGCAGGAAGTACAAGGCCACTATCTTCAGCGATACTCCGGGCAAGGCAGTGGCCACTCGTTCGCAGCAGAGCGTTGAGGCCAAGGCCGTCATCCAGATTGCCATGGAACCGAACGGCGGGCACCTGATGATCGTCGAGCCCGATGGAGAAGCCAATGCGGGGCGCTGACAGCGTGTGGGCCGCAATGGCCGTGTGGGGCTGCCTGGCTGCATCCGCGTACACTGGGGAAGCCAGCGCCCCTGAGAAAGGCAACACCACGATGCTGGACCCCGATTTCGCGGCGATGATCCAACCCATTCCGGCATCGGCCAAGTTCAGCGACCCGGAGTATTACATCTGGTGCGGCACGATGGTCCGCGGGGACGATGGTAAGTGCCATCTCTACTACTCGCGCTGGCCGCGCAAGCTAGGCCACAACGCCTGGGTGACGCACTCCGAGATTGCGCATGCCGTCGGAGACACGCCGCTGGGGCTTTTCGCGCATCGCGACGTTGCCCTTCCCACGCGAGGCAAGGAGTTCTGGGACGGTCTGTGCACCCACAACCCGAACGTCCACAAGTTCGGCAACAAGTACTATCTCTACTACATGGGCAACACCGGTGACGGCGTCGCATCGAAGGCCCTGAACTTTGTCCACCGCAACAACCAGCGCGTCGGCGTGGCCATCGCCGATTCGCCGGAAGGCCCCTGGCAGCGCTTCGACAAGCCGCTCATTGGGCCGACGCCGGGATTCATCGACGCGCTCTGCGCCACCAATCCAACGGTCACGGAGCGGCCCGGCGGCGGCTACCTGATGCTCTACAAGGCCGTGGACAACAAGGGCAAGCCACCGTTCGGCGGCCCCGTGTTGCACGCCGTGGCGACAAGCGATTCGCCGACCGGCCCGTTCACCAAGCACCCAAAGCCGGTGTTCGTGAAAGAGGGCGTCGCGTTCGCTGCCGAAGACCCGTTCATCTGGACGTCGGGCGGCCGTTACTGGGTTATCGTGAAGGACAACGCGGGGCATTTCACCGGCAAGGGGAAATCCACCGCCCTCTTTCAGTCCGACGACGGTCTTGATTGGCGACTCGCGAAACACCCCCTGGTCGCGACGACGGAGATCACGTGGGAGGACGGGCGCAAGCAGAAGCTCAATTCGCTTGAACGGCCGCAGCTCTACTTCGAAGACGGCCTGCCTGTCGCACTGATGTTCGCCGTGGATGAGAACAACGAACGCGAGCATTCGTTCAACGTTCGCATTCCTCTGGCGCCGCCGCGTTGAATATGATACCACGCAGCGTGTCCAAGGCGGCAGGGGCCGACCAACGCAGGCGGCACAACACTCGCGCAACTCTAGCACGTGAGACTCTCCTGGTGCATTCTGGCGAAAGATGGTCGCTTAACCGGGTACGAAGTGGCGATGCATGACGGCCTGTTTCCTCACCGCCGGTCACCGGCCCGACCGTGACGATCCCCCTCGTCACCAGGGCTGGCAGATCGGCCTTCGTGGTCCCGCCCTCCACCACCCAGTTGCCTGCGTGTCCTGTGCGGACCTGGGACCTCAAGGAGCCGTTCTGATGCCCGTTAGGTGAAAGAACCGCGTGTTTGAAATCGTATCACGGTTGTTTCCGGGCGCGTTTTCTGTGATGGCGAGCCTACGCACCATGACCCATAACGGTTATGCTGCCGGCGGTCAGGGCGCTATCTATTAACGGTTAATAGATAGACAGCTTGATCCTCCATGCAGCGACCCAGCCAAAACCCTGAACATTACGATCTCCATCGTCACCGGGGATGGCAGATCGGTCTGGGTGTCGCTTCCAATGAAGCCGCCGGCACCATGCGTCCGGCTTAATCCCAGGGCGAAACGCGTTACTATAGTGTGGTAGCTGCCTTTGCCTTCGACCAGTCTTTCCGCCGTCAGGATTGTCCTGACGTCTCCGTCCCTCACCGCCGGTCAGCCGGTTCCGTGCCAACGATGCCACTCTGCATCGCCAGGCACGGCTGGCCTGGCGACCCGCCTCTTGCCGTCCTCGACGTTCCTCAGCGGTCCACGTTCACCGCCACCATCGTTGACACGATCCGGCACCGGCACTTCCACGGAGATCCCGATGCCCACCACAGCCAAGCCGTTCCCGACTCGCCGGCGGACACAGGCCGCGTTCGAGACGATCTATCCCGAACTCCTCAGCCGCGTCACCGTTCTGGCGCGGCGTCTTCCCGATCCAGACGAAGCCGCCGGCGAAATGCTGGCGTTCGCCTGGGCAAACTTTGCGTCCGTTGCCAGGCGAGGCGGTGTCTTCCTACCACCGAGCATGCTGGTCTGGATGTCAGGTGTTCGATATCGCAGCGGCCGGTTGCTGACTGGCACGACCGTGACTGACGTGCATTCGCCAGCCGCGCAGGTTCGCGGCCGTGCGCAGTTGATCCATTTGTCCTTGCTGTCGTCGTCGCGGCGCCAGCAGGTTCTATCCGACTCGACGGTGGTGCACATCACGGACGCGCTCACCACCTCCGAGCGCGAACGGCCAGACGTGCGAGCCGCCACGCGCATTGACTGGAACTCATTTATGCGCACGCTGCCACGCCGCTTGCGCAGAATCGTGCGCGGCTTGGTGGTCGGCGACAGCAAGGGCCTGATCGCCCGCCGGCTGGGCATCTCGAATGGCAGGCTGTCGCAGTTGCTTGACGTATTGGCACGGGAAATCAAAGCGTTCTTCGGCGCCGAGATCGTGCCGGCCGGTTGTATCGCCTGACCCCGTTGTCATCTCCATCAGTTCACTCCTGGGCTTGGCCTCGTGGCCGGCCCGTTTCGTCACCACCCGTTCAACAAGAGGAGGTCATCATCATGGCCGTCACCGTGAGGCATGGCGTCAATTCCATCAGCTCGGACTCCGTCGCCGGGAAGACCGTCGCCGAGGTTCGTGAGCAGGTCGAGGAGGTTCTGAACGTCCCCGACTCGGCCCAGGTCCGCGTTAACGGCGCGCCCGCCGACGAGGCGGACACGATCGCGGACGGTGCGACCGTTGAGTTCGTGAAGGTTGCTGGCGAGAAGGGCTCTGTCGCGCGGTCATCGTGACCGCCAGCTCTCTCGCCCAAAACTCGTGGCGCGCCCGACTGGATGACTCTGGTCGAGATGTCGAAGCATTAGATCACGGCTTGCTGCTCGCGGTTCACCCAACCCGCCACGGCCAGCAACTAGAACTGGCGCGTGTAGTTCTTCATGGGTGACAGGCTATCGTTGTCGGTACTGGTGCGTCTGCGACTGATTTCTGGAACAGTACGCCGACGCCGTGCGCCGGAAGGCAATGGTTCATTCTTCGGTGGATGCACTTGGTTTCGCCTCGGTCTTTGCACGATTCGCATTATAGGCGTCAATCTCATCAAGCCGCTTCATCAGGCTCCTGGCCCGTTCCGATGTATTGCCGTCAGCAATCTCGCGCATCCACTTCAGCACGTCCGCCTTGTCGCAGAAATCCCATGCGTGCAGGTACAGCTCCTGCAGGCAGTTCTCCCGCAGCCTCGGTTCAAGTTCTCTATAGAGTTCCTTCGCGCCAGCCAACGCTTCGCAGTAGATCTTCGCGTAGCGGTCTCGCAACAGACGCAGGTTCTCGAAGAGTCGACGATAGGTGACCGGGCTTTGCTTCAGTTGCCTCAGCGTCTCAAGTGTCTGCGGAATGTATCTGTTGCAGTACGAAACCGGGGCTGGCGTGGCGTCCCGGCGTACGCGAAAGAACACGTCGAATTCCTGCGTTGCCGAGCCGTTCTTCGCGCGGAATCGCATGCGGTCAAGTCCAGCATGGTCCATCTGTGGCACCCAGGACAGTTCTCCAGTGTAACGGTTCAAGGTGACGCCCGACAGAACCTGGACCGGCTCAAACAGAAGATGACCACCTGTTTTCGCGCCGGCACGTAGCTGAACCGTCGTCCGTTTTCCCGTTACGGCGTCAATGGGTTCGAGCGGCTGCACGTCCACCACCTCCTCGCCCTTTGCAGACCGCTGGACACGAATCTCCATTGACTCGGTCACGCAGGGCCGTTGTTTGTGGAGCACGGTGAAGTCGACACGCCACGAACCGGCGTGGTCGGCCACCGGCTTCCACTTGAACCGACCCGACTCAAGCAAGGCCCCCGGCGGCGCGCAGTCCATCTTGAGCTCAAACAGGGCGGGCTTTTCATGCCTGATCTCAACAGCCTCATCAATCACGCCGTCTGTCGCAACCGACACCGAGGCCTTTAGCGCGATCTTGGGCCGCTCATACGGAACGACGGTCACACGCCATCCGCGGTTTGACGAGAGAAAGCCGAAATCCCGGCGGACACACGCACTCTGGATGTTGAGACTGACGCCGGCTTGATGGACGCCCGGCGCCGTACCTCGAAACTGAAAAGAAACATCACCACAATCCGAACTCGCGACCTGTTCGCCGTCAACGTACAGGTTCAACCGGGACTTCAGCCACTCGGGCGGTTGGCGAAGAAGGTCAATGCCTGCTACTCGAAAATCCGCGGTCTCGCCTTTCCATACCACGATGTCGTCGTTCGCAGGTTCGGCCACCTTGAACGGATCAAGGTATCGGAAGAAGTTCGCTTCCAGCGTCTCGCTGCACACGCAACAGTACAAGCCGCTGTTGCAGCGCATGATACAGGAATTCTCTGGTCTGTAGATCTTCTTGATCCAGCCAGCGCCTTCAAAGTTGCCGACGTTCTTCCCCGTACAAGGTCTCGACGGTCCGAACAACCCTGGCCAGTCGTCCTGTGTCCAGTAGTGCCATTTGCTGAGCCTGGGGCTTTCCGTCGCGGTGACGTTGACCAACTCCGCCAGCGTCTCCGGCTTGTCGTTGAAAGGAGTGTTCCGCTGAATGTACTCGTCACCCAGGCCGGCAAAACCATGGCCCAGTTCATGCAGCGCCGCGTTGGTCCCGCCCTTGTTGACGGTCAGGACGCCCCACACGCCGCATGATGCGGTCGAAAATGCGGAGTTGTGAAGAACAATCGTCGCCGCCGAATTGGCTGCATACCTGGAGTACTCAACCGCAACGCCGTTATCGCAGGCGAGTATCTGTCCCTTGTGGCCATTCACTTTGATTCGCGTTGATTCCACGCTCTCATCGCCGATGAACACCGCATGGACATTGATCAGGCTCTGGTAACGGCTCCAAGGAGCCTTCGCCAGCAGCTCTTTCGCAAGGCGTCCGCATGCTGCGTGGAAATCCGCCATTTGGTCCGCTTTGAACCCAGCCGATACGACCACCACATCGAGACAATTCGAGCTGGCGGCTGCTTTGTGAATGGTGCTGATGTCCAAGATGCCCTTCGTCGCACGCAGATGGGCCAGGTAGGGATCGGCTGGAATCTCTGGCACGGGATTGCCCGGCACGTTCGCCGCGGTCTGCGCCGGTGACTCAAACCTGAACCAGTCCATTCCCTCAACGTTTTCGTTCGGGAACACAAGGAAGATGCCATGTCGGCCGTTTGTCTTCTCGATTGAACAAGTCGTCTGCCCGAATTTCAGGTCGCCGATCAGCTTCCCGTCCGGTGCATCCAGGCGTACCTCAACAGCGGTCCCATTGTCGGGCTGGATAGCCACTTCCTTCCCCGGCAAGCCCGGCACCGTGAAGGTGCCGCCGACGATCCGGTGGTAGAAGGTGACGCTGGCCCAGAAATTCCCGTATCCCTGCATGGCGGGAGCCCAGGGCTTCTCGTCCTGAACCACTTTCACCAGAAACTGGTTCCAGCCTTTCTTGAGCTTGATGTCCACGCGCTTCGTCTTGTTAACGTCTCCCAACTGCGAGAAGACCGGCTCCCCGTTCAGCCAGACCTTCACGCCATGGGCTCCCCGGATCTCCGCGTCCACTTTCCCGGCGTTCCTGGCATACACGCTGGAACGCATGTACGCCGCGCTGTTCGCATGGTTCTCGCCGTTGACGACATCGCAGTTGATGACGCCCAGCGGATGCTTGACGGTCGCGCGGCTGGTCAGCGGCTCCTTAACGACAGTCCACTTGACCGACGCAGGATCTTTCTCCGCTGCGAACGGGACCTCGAAAAGCTCGGGGCCCTTCTTGCCCTCCTGGGTGTAAACCGGGCTCACCTCCCAATACGGAATCGGGCAGAAGTCGTCCCACAGTTCCCTGGCCATTATGGTCTCGCCGCCGATGGTGGTCTCGAAGGTTTGCTTCGGCGGCACCCAACTCAGGCGCGTCCGGAAGAGCGTGTGCTGGCCGTCGCCAAAGTTGACGTTGTTGTAGCGAGTCCACGAACCTTTGTACAAGCTGCGCTCGGTCCGCGGCCGAACCTGATCGCCGGTCACGCGGTTCATGTAGATGCGGCTGAAGTTCGCGGCCTTCCAGGTGCTTCCCGCGGGGTGATCGAACACCTCCGTGAGCTTGAACGGGAAGCCCGCCTCCAGGCCGATCTTCTCGACATCTGTCTGCTCGAAGCCAAGCTTGAGCGCTGGCGACTCCGGCTTCAGGCGATAATCCGAGTAGTTGGTATCCCACCAAGGCCGGTTGCGGTCGAACAGTGGGTCGGCATATACCGAGTCCACCTCCAGTTTCCCGCCTTTGCGGCTGTTCTCGACCTGCTGCCTGATCCGCGCCTGTTCCTCAGCGGACGCCGTGCCGACGCCCATGGGTTGATAGAAATAGAGATTCTTCATCGCTTCCTTGAGAATCTGGTGCGGCACGCCGCAGGCCACCTCCTGTCCGCCACCGCCCTCGTAGAGATGCCTGATCTGAGCGGCGACGATGTTATGAGACCAGACCATGTCGTGCGCAGGCTCCACGAAAGGCCCGATGGTCGCGGCACCGGCCAGATCGCAATCGGCGATGATGTTGTGGACGTTCGTCTGATCGTTGCCCTTGGACATGATGGCGCGCGATCGGCCACCGCCGGCAATCCAGTAGATGATGTTCCCCTTGACCGTCGCCTGATGAGACCCATCGTCGTTGAACAGGACGTGCAGCCACTCCTCCCAGCCTCCGCAGTTCACGCCATCGTGGCACGCGTTGTACTCCCACCTGTTGCCGGTTCCGGCTCCCCACATCTCAATCATGCCCATATCGCTGCCATCGCGCGGGATCTGGGATAGGTCATTGAAGTGGATCACGTTGTTCCGCGAGTGCTGCAGTTCGGCGCCTTGGTTCACCTCCGTCACCACGTACCCGTCATAGAACGTAATCTCCTTCACGCCGAAGGACTCGATCTTTGCCGGGTCTTTCAGCGGGAACGTGCGATTCACCGCGTAGAACGGGTTGATCAGCTTGGGGCGCCAGCCTTTGGTCGCCACGCCATAGCGACGCAGGCTGTTGAACACGTTGTGCTCGACGACGTTATCGCCGCTGAAGATCATGTACATGCCGGCGCCGTCGTCGGCGAACCGGCCGATGTCGTGGAAGACGTTGTTGCGAATCACGTTCTTCTTGTTGACGTAGGACTCGGCGACCGTCTTGAACGGGCCGCGGCCGCATTCCCAGCCCATGAAGAACAGCCCGTTGCAGCCGGCGTTCTCAATCCAGCAGTTCTCGACGCGGTTCTCCTGCGCCCAGCGGTTGAACATCACGCCCATGAAGCCGGCGCCGTACAGCTTGCTGTTGCGGATGACCACGCTCTTGGCGTTCTCAACGTAGAATTGGCCGTGCCGCATGTCCGGCGCGAGGACCGCGTCACAGAGCGTCTTGCCGCCCCACGGCTTGCCATCGTATTCCCCGTCCCAGTTTGTGCTCCATGTCGCTCCCTTCTTCCACCCGGCAACGAAATCGGATCCGATCATGTACAGGCCGTCGAATGCGATATTTCCGGCGATCTGTTCCATTGAGCGGCCTTTGATGACAAACACGTCCTTGGTGGTGCCGAGCACGACCACCTGGTCTTCCACAGGAGTCTTACGTGGGCGGTAGATCAGGCGCGTTCCTTCTCTGCGCCAGTTTCCAGCCGGCGCATCCTGGAACACATGCAGCTGGCCGCCGTTTGCCGCCTGCTCATTCTCGTAGAGCGTGAAGTGCTGCTGCAGGTCGGGCACATCTACTTCCGCTTCCTGGTCGTTGAGTTTCTTCCAGCCAATCAGGCGCCGCCCGCCATAGATGCGAGTCCCCAAGTCAGGCGCGCCCTTGTAGGTAATCGTGTGTCCGTCGCGGCCGCCGTCGCGGTCATCCAGTTCGATGGCCTTCTCGACGAAGTAGTTCCCGGGACCGATGTGCACGGTAACGTCGTCCTTCATGCCACCGGCGATGCTCTTGCGCACGGCGTCACGTGCCGCTTCGAGCGTCGCGAGTGGGCTTTCCTTGGTGCCTGGATTGCCGTCGGTTCCATTGCTCGCAACGTAGAGTTCGGTGGCCAGTAGCGAGGGGCACCATGCGAGTATGGCGAGGGAAGCGTGCAGCGTCAGCGAGCAAGGGAATGACGACGAGCGCGTTCTCATGAGTGTTCCTTGCGTGTAACCGAAACAAAGGTTGTCAGCCAGAGCGTGTGTGAGCAGCGCCTCATCGCGGAAGGGTCTTGCACACGGTGGCTCATCGGGCTATGGCGACGCCAATGTAGCCTTTGCATCCTTCACGGCGCCTGCATCCTTGACGGCTGCTTTCCCGAACAGATCCTCGGCAGTGCCAGCATTGCCATCGGCCAACTGAAAGACAGCGGCTATAAGGAGCGCTTCCACATCGTCGTCCTTGACGGTTTCTTTGGCCAAGGCGGCGCGATCGGCAAGCGAAAGCTGTTTCCAAGGCATTGGAAGGTCGTTGCCCTGGATGCGAACAGTGAGTGTTGTGTCGTTCGCGCCACGAATCTCGCCGTTCTCCTGCCCGGCCTTGTGAAGGCGAAGCTTCGTGCCGTTTCTAGCCAGGGCATCAAGCTTCTTGACCAAACGAGCCTGCCATTGATCGAGAACCGCGGGCGCGACGGTGGCTTTGGCAGGTGCGAGCACCGGTTGCGGAGCCGTTGATCGTGACGGCGGCGCTGTGGCGGCGGCAGGTGCAGGCGCGGCGGGTTCCGGCGTGGCCGCCGCAACGGAGGGCGTGGACAGCCCGAGGTCCTTGCTCAGACGCTCGAAGTCGGCCGCTGACTTCTTTCCCGCGCGGGTACCTTTGGAGAAGGTCGCAACATCGCGATACGCCGCCGCGACGGCGATGAGCTCCTCTCTCTTCCTGTTCTTGTTCTTCTGTTTGCCGGCTTTCTGCTCCATCTCCGTAACCGCATCGTGCTTCAACGCAGCCTCGTATTCCTTCCGCACGACAGGGTCTTTCAAGAGCTGCGCAATCCCTTCCTGCGCTTCCTTGGCGAGCGACGGGTCAGCGGACGTGAGCATTTCTCCGGATGAGAAAGCGGTCAGCGCTTCCCATTTCTCGACCTTATCGCTGCCAGCCTGGATGGCGTCCAGACGCTTCCGCAGATGGTCGCTGACGATGCGCCGGCTCTCCGGGCTGTCGGACACCTTCTTGAGATCCACGAAATGCACCACATACTGAATCTGGGCGGGTTTGTTGGACTTATCCTGCAAACCCGTGATCGTCACCCGGCACCTAGCGTCGTGTTTCATCTTGAACCCGTCGGAGGTAAAGCCTCCCACAGGCCGGAAAACGATTGCGGGGCCGCTGCCAAAGCCCTGGCACTCGACGGTCAAGCAATCCAGCGGATATGGCTCGCCAAGGCCTTCGAGCTTTTCGTTCAGGGGTTGGACCGTGACCTTCACAAGATCCTTCTGCGGGCACTGATACTTGCCCATGTTCAGCGAGCAACTCCAGGCGGTGGCCGCCCCCATATAGTTGAGCTCCATCGGCATGTAACCGCGCGCCGGGAAAGCGACGTAGTCCCAGTCACGGGCCGGGCCGGAGCAGTTGAACTGCATCAACGCGAATGGACCTTTGGTCGCAAAGGCTGCTTCGATCATCCCCGGATGTATGCACCAACGCCGATGACCCACCGCGTTGAACTCACCGAACGCCGAGTCGTACATCCAGCCGTCAACACAGGCGACGGGATCAGTCAGGCCGGCAAAGATATTGCCGCCGGCGCCGTGCTGGGCTTTTTTGAAGTCCTCATCGCTCATCTGGGCCGGCTTCTTCGGGCCGTGCGATGCCTCGTTGTTCATACAGAAGGCCTCTACGCCCAGGCGTACGCACTCTTCGAGTTGGTTGCTCCACTTGAGATTCTCGTACGGAATGCCACAGATGTAGCGCTGCGCCTTCAAACGCGTAAGGAAACTCTCTTGTACGTGTTCCCAATGATTGCGCGGCGGCGTGAGCGCAGCGAGCATGCCCTTGATCTCGCTGAGCGTTCGTGGGTACAGAGCCGGATCGGGTTGTTCGACCAACGGGCTTGGCGCCGGAGGCGGCACGCTTCCCTTAGCCGGCGTCGCGGCGTGAACCGAGGCGCCTGCAGCGAGTGCCATTGCCAGCACGATGCACCAGCGACGACAAGGATGCGCAGTCATTCGGAGCCTCCACAACTCCGGCCAATTCACATGTGCATTCCTATAACGCCAAACCGGGGTCCAGGGGAAGTGTATTTCGCGCAGAATAGATTGCGTTTTTGCGCAGGGGCGACATGCGCACCACGGAGACTGAACAACTCAGCTCGCACTTCCTTCGCCCACGCTGGCATGACGACGGCGATACTCTATTGGCGTCTGCCGCTCATGACGCTGCAACACACGCCCAAGATGTGCGGCGTCGCTGAAGCCCGAGAGGTGCGCAACCTGCCCAATCGGGCGACTTGTAGTTGTCAGGTAGAACTTGGCCAGAGCCAGACGCACGCAGCGCAACTCCTCGCCAGGTCCGTGTCCCAGATGAGTGCTAAAGAGCGATTCGAGCGATCGCTTGGAGACCGCAACGTGCTCAACGACCTGCTTGACGCCTATCGGTTGCGTTGCGTTCTCGCGGATGAAGCGGAGAGCGCGATCTAGTTCGCCGCAGCCGAACGCCGTCGCTTTCGTCGATGTGCGTTCCACAATCCCCGGGGAAGGAATCAGGAGCTCGTGCCGTGACAGCGGCTGTCCGCGCATCAGCGTATCCAGCATCTCCGCGGCCTTATACCCGATGGCGCGACTGGGCATAATGACGCTGGAGAGCGACGGGATGCAGAACTCGCAATGGAATGCGTCATTGTTGGACCCAAGGATTAGTACATCCCGCGGAATGTCCATATCCCAACCCGCGCAACGTTGGGCTATTCTGCGCGCAAAGTAGTCATCCGCGGCCCATAACCCGACCGGCTTCGGCGTTCGCTCCAGCCAGTCCCTAAACTCACGACCTTCGCCTTCTTCTACCGCAGCGTGCGAGAGCGAAGTGACCACAGCTTCCGTGTGCTCCAGTTCACGGACGAATCCGGCTTGCCGTTGCAGGGCAAAGTGGAGCTTCCAGTCGGCGCCGAAGAATCCCAGGTGCTTGACGTTGCGCTCCAGAAAATGACGCGCGGCCAGACGACCGACCTGCAGGTTGTCCATCGTGACACGCGGCAGGGGAGAATGCGCCAAGCAGTCGGAATAGCTGACTTTGGGCCCGGGGATCTTCGCAATCGCGCGCAGAATACCGACGTCCATCAAGTCTACAATCGTGCCGTGGATGGCGAAGTCGGAGCTATGAAACTCGGAGAGGTC
The DNA here is from genome assembly GCA_026692735.1 of Planctomycetota bacterium. GTDB lineage: Bacteria > Planctomycetota > SZUA-567 > H5-PLA8 > H5-PLA8 > JAPLOD01. The sequence goes on from JAPLOD010000015.1 coordinate 22,167, forward strand.
CAGCGGGTAGCCGGCGACGGTCCATTGCGACAACTTGCCCTGCGTTATCCGGCTGATCATCTGGACAAACAATGTCCAGCGCCGCCTTTCAGCGAACTCACGGATCCCAAGCAGCGTTTCGCGCTGATAGTCGCGTTCCGTGGTAGCCGCAATTATCAGGATGCGCTTTCCCTGCGCCATCGTTCGTCCCCGGAGAAGCCAACGTGGCCGAGGATAATCTACTGCCGCGTAACAAGGCAAATTGCTTTGTGCGGAATTGTTCATGAAGCCGTCGTGGCAGCCCGTTGAGTTCTCTCTAGCCCCAAAACAAGCGCATGGTCGTAGGCGGGCGGCGGGTTGAAAGCGTGGGTCGGGCTGGCAGTCTCGGGCCACACCTTCCCCCTCCCATTCGCCTGATGGTTTCCTGATTCGGTCTTC
>JAPLOD010000016.1 GCA_026692735.1 Planctomycetota bacterium
TTGACGCGCACCTGGGCCGAATCGGGGACGTTGAGGACCTCCTCCACCTGCTCGCGGACCTCGGCGACGGTCTTCCCGGCGACCGAGTCCGAACTGATAGAGTTGACGCCATGCCTCACAGTGACTGCCATGATGACGACCTCCTTGTGGAAACGGGTTGTGACGAAATGGGCCGGCCACACGGCCAAGCCCAGGATGGTGCGGAAGGAAGTGTTGCTGCCGGGACGGATTCTCAGTTGGGATTGTCACGTAACACCGGAAAGAACGCGGCGGTGACCATCATCTCGGACGAGCACTCGACGCTTGAACCAGAATCAGGCACAATCCCGTGGGTTTGCACGGCTGAACTCACCCCCCGCGTGACGGAGCGAACATGAACCGGCTACGACAGCATGGCATGCAGTTGTCAAGATCCCTCTGGCTGGCGTTGCTTCAGATCAGCCTTTGCTTCAGTGCGGCATCACTTCATGCCGACGACTGGCCACAGTGGCGCGGTCCGCAGCGTGATGGCGTGTGGCGAGAGGATGGAATTCTGGACGCATTCCCAGCCAACGGATTGCCCGTACGCTGGCGCACACCCATTGGCGCTGGCTATTCCGGTCCTGCGGTTGCCGGCGGTCGGGTCTTCCTGATGGATCGAACAACCAAGGAGGATCCGGACACAGAGGTGAAAACGCGTTGGGACTTTCGCGACAAGACGATGGGTTTGGAGCGCGTGCTGTGTGTGGACGAAGCTACGGGCAAGATTCTTTGGACGCACAGCTATCTCCGCAAGTACACCGTGGCCTACGGGACCGGCCCACGGGCCACGCCCACCGTGCACGGCGACAAGGTCTATACGTTGGGAACGATGGGTGACTTCTACTGCCTGGAAGCGGCCACAGGCAAGGAAGTGTGGAAGAAGAACCTCGTGCAGAACTACGGCGCGGCGGTGCCTCTGTACGGGTACGCGATCCAGCCCCTCGTCGAGGGCGATCAGGTGATCATTCTGGTTGGGGGGTCCGGGCCAGCGGTATTGGCTTTGGACCGCCACAACGGCAAGGAGCTATGGAAAGCACTCAGCGCGTCGGAACCGGGCTACAGCGCACCGCTTATCTGCACGCTGGCGGGGCAGCGCCAACTTATCGTTTGGCACGCCGACGGGATGGCGGGATTGGTGCCGGACTCCGGCAAGGTTCTGTGGTCCATACCACACGCGACCAAGGTCGGGATGTCCATCACCACACCTGCTATTGAGGGCAATCGCCTGGCGGTTTCGAGCCAATACGAGGGGGCGCTGATGCTGGAGTTCAAACCTGGCGCGGCGGCTCCCGAAATCCTGTGGAAAGCATCCACAGGAGGCGCCCCAGAGAAGGAGTGGAAGAAGACGGGGTTCAACACCACGCTTAGCACCGTGCTGCTGCTCGACAATTTCATGTACGGGGTCTCGCTGTACGGCGAGATGTGCTGCCTGAACGGAAACACCGGAGAACGTGTCTGGACCGCCCTGGCACCGACCAGCGGGGGCACGGAACCCAAAGAGCGCTGGAGCACCGTGTTCATGGTGCCGCACCACGACCGAGTTTTCATCTTCAACGAGAAAGGTGATCTGATTCTGAGCCGGCTGACCTCCAAAGGGTACGAAGAGATCAGCCGTGCCCACATCCTGGACCCCGACATGCCATCCTCAGGCACCGGCGGGCGCAAGGTAGTGTGGTCGCACCCCGCGTTTGCCAATCGTTGCGTGTACGCCCGCAACAACCAGGAGCTGATCTGCGTCTCGCTCGCTGCCAAGCCTTGAAGGGGCTTGTCATTCACCAGCGCGTACGCCTTTGCCCGGCAGGAGCGTGGGCCGCTCCCGCCAGGCAACTGCAACTGCCAGGTTCAGGCGATGCAGCCGACAGGGACGATCTCCGGCCCGAAGAACGACTGGATCTCCTGCGCGAGCACGGTCAAGAGCTGCGAGACGCGGCCGTTGGTGACCTTCAGCCTCCGGGCGATCCAGGTCTTGCTCGCCCCGATGGCCAGCCAGCGGACTATCTTGCGCAGACGCGCCGGCAACTGGCGGGCGAACGCCGCCCAGTCGAGACGTACGGCCGCTCGCACGTCGGGCCGTTCATGCTCCGAAGCGGTGAGAGCGTCGGTGATATGCTGCACTGTCGAGTCGGGCAGGACCTGCTGGCGCTTCGACGACG
>JAPLOD010000017.1 GCA_026692735.1 Planctomycetota bacterium
GCCGCCCCGGCTTCCTCCAGGAACTTCGCCCGCCGTGCTTTGCATTCCGGTGTCTGCTCTGCCATGTCGCCGCTCCCCAAACTGTCCCCCACAGTTCAGGTATCGGCGTTTTGCCTCAGCAAGTCCGGTGATGCACACGCGTGGTCTCGTGTGCCGCGATTTGTGTTGTACGAATCACGATGACGCGCTACGTTGGTGGCGACCGGCTAAACCTGATGAGGAGCGGACGCACATGGCGAACAGGATTCGCGTTACGGTGTGGAACGAGTTTGTGCACGAGAAGAAAGACGCGGAGGTGAAGAAGGTCTACCCCAAGGGCATCCATGAGGCCATCGCCGAGCATCTCCGGGCGCAGCCGGACATGGATGTCAGGACGGCGACACTGGACCAGCCGAGCCAGGGGCTGAGCGACGAGGTCCTGGAGAAGACCGACGTGCTGATCTGGTGGGCGCATATGGCTCACGGCGACGTGGACGACAAGCTCGCGGCCAAAGTGCGGGACCGGGTGCACAAAGGGATGGGCCTGATCCCGCTCCATTCGGCGCATATGAGCAAGCCGTTCCTGCTGCTGATGGGCACCAGCGGGGCTCTGAAGTGGCGCGAGGACGGCAAGGCGGAGATCCTGTGGGTTACGAAGCCCGGGCATCCGATCACGGCCGGGATCAACGACCACTTCGTGCTGCCGCACGAGGAGATGTACGGGGAGCACTTCGACATCCCGGAGCCGGACGAGTTGATATTCATAAGCTGGTTCGGGGGCGGGGAGGTGTTCCGCAGCGGGTGCACGTGGAAGCGGGGCGCGGGAAGCGTCTTCTACTTCCGCCCGGGGCACGAGACGTTCCCGACGTACTTCGACAAGAACGTGCGGGCGGTCATCGCCAACGGCGTACGCTGGGCAGCGCCGTGCGGTGCGCCGCCGGTGACCTACTGGCACTTCAAGAGCATTCTGGAGAAGTAGCGGACAGGAATTGGCATTGCGTGGCACTACCGCGTTCGTAGAATCGGCGGTTCTGTCAGGAACAGGACGTTCGGTGTGGCGTTTTCCAACCACGGAACGTAACGTTCAGGTTCGTGTTCTTCCTGGGGTGAGGGGGCAAGAATGCGTTTGCGGGAAGTGTGGCAGGCCGGCCATTCATGCGGTCTGAGGGGTGTCGTTTACGGAGTGCTGGCAGCGGCGGCCGCAATGCAGGCCGGTTTCCACGAACGGGCGCGGGCGGCGAGCAGCGATGCGCCCGGCGGGACGGCGCAGGGCGGCCTGCCGGCGTACGAGTTCGGCTACAAGGACCCTTTGTATGCTACTATAGCCGGATACCTGAGCATCAAAGACATCGAGCTGAAGAATCAGAAATCGTACAAGCTCAAGGTCGTTGACTTCCGGAAAGAGGCGCCCGTGCGCGCGATCCTGCAGCCGCAGGAAGCGCCGCTGGTCGTCGTGCTGCTGGGCATTGACGGGAAGTCCGACAGCCCGCTGGGCAGGCTCTGGGCATCGTGGTATGCGGAAGCGGGCAACCACGTGCTGACGTTCGATTCGACCTTTCTGCCGCGGTTCATTGAGATTTCGGGGCGCGGCGTCACGGGTAACCTGATGTCCGAAAGCGAGTGCGTCAGAGACATCATCGCGGCGTTCCTGGAACATGAAGACGTGAAGGGCAAGGTCTCGAAGATCGGGATCGTGGGCATGAGCTACGGCGCGCTCGAAGCGTTACGTCTCGGCGAGCTGTCTGCCGCGGGCAAGCTGCCCTTCAAGGTCGAGGCCATCCAGGCCTACTCGCCGCCCATCCGCCTGCAGAAGACGGGCGAGCTGATTGACCAATGGCACAACGAGGACCGCTGGAACTACACCTTGGTTCAGTTGGCTGGAAAACTGGCCGGGCACACGCCGGTTCCGCCGGACCAGCTGGTGCCGTTCTCGGACAGCCTGATGCGCGCCGGCATCGCCGCGGCGTTTCGCCTGACGCTGGTGGACGTGATCGTGCGGAACGACAAGACCTACAAGCTCCGTATGCTGCCGAGCGGCAACCAATTCGACGACGAGTACGTGAAACAGGATTACGCCGCGGCGTGGGGCTACGGGAAGTTCATGGATGACATGTGCTTCCCCTACTGGGAGCGGAAGGCGGGCTTCAAGAGCCTGTCGGATCTGACCGACCCGATCCAGTTGCCGACACTGCTGCAGAAACAGCCGCCGTGCAGCGAGCTGATCCTGGCTGAGGACGACCCGTTTGACCTGCCGGAGGATGTGGCGGAGTTGAAGAAGGCCGCGGCGAACAAGCGCGCGGTGTTCCTGCCGCGCGGCGGGCACCTGGGATACGTCAATGAGCCGTGGACGAAGGCCAAGCTGCTGACGCTCTTCAAGAGCCCGGCGCCCCAGACGGCCGTAAGCCAACCCGGGAAGTAGTCTCTAAGACGCGACACGCACAGGCGGTCAGACGGAGCGCTGGCGCTTGCTCAAGTACGCCAGCAGCGCCGTGCTGAGAAGCTCCGCCGTGGACAACGGCACAAAATCAATGTCGTTCTGGCGGCAGAAGCGCTTGATCTTCTCCGTGTGGGCGTTGAGCGCTTCCCGGTAGGCCTTGGCGATGTAACTTGCCTGCGCGGTCAGCGTCTGCTGGGTCTCGGCATCCACAAACTCGATGTTCTCGCGGTAGGGGAACTCGCGCTCTTCCGGCGCCAGCAGGTGGAAGAGCAGGATCTCGTGGCGTCTGTAGCAGAAGCCCTTCAGCGCCGCGATGACCCGGTCCGCGTCGTCCAGCAGGTCGCTGATCAGGACGACGAGGCCCCGCTGCGGGAAGCGTTCCGGCAGACCGGCGAGGCCCTTCTCCGTGTCGGTGCTGCGGCTCGGCTCAGCCGTGGACAGAGCCCGGTACAACTGGTGCAGGTGGACGGTGCTGGAATGGGCGGAGATGACGTCGGCGGCCGCGTCGCGGAAGATCGCCAGGCCCACGGCGTCGCCCTGGTGGATCATCAGGTAGGTCAGGGCGGCGGCGAGGTTGCGGCCGTAAATCCATTTCTGAATGCCCTGCGACCTGCCGCCGGGCAGAGCGGCTTCGCCGCCAAAGCGCATGGAGCCTGAGGCGTCGAGAAGAATGTGGCAGCGGGTGTTGGTGTTCTCTTCGAATTGTTTGATGTAGATGCGGTCGGTGCGCGCGACCACCTTCCAGTCAATGAACTTGAAACTGTCGCCCTTGGCGTACTTGCGGTACGCGCTGAATTCCGATGAGAAGCCGTGATACGGGCTTTTGTGTAGGCCGATCAGAAAGCCCTGCACGATGAACCGCGCGACGAGTTCGAGGTTCGCGATGCGCGCGAAGACCTGCGGATCGAGGAAGCGCGTGTCGCCGTCCAGCGATTGCGGCTCGCGGATGGCGGACTGTGGATTGGCAATTCCGGCTGACACCGCCTGCGTCCCTCGCTGGTTGGGAACATGGTAACGATCGCTGCTGCTCCACACAACCTCATTGTCCGCATGTGTGCCAAGTCGTGAAGCGCGGGAAGGGGCCGCGGCCAAGCTCTACGGCGGTGTCTGGAGTGGCCAGCTCTTGACGAGCCGGACACACTCTTCCATCTCCGGCTTCGACACTTCCCACTCCTCGTCCCAGACCTCGAAGAGCATGACATAGCGTTCCTCAGTGACGACGCGGTAACGGACCTTCGCGCCGTCGAGTTCGCGGAGCCATGTGTAGTCTTTTGGGAAGGGCTGCTGCTTTGCCACCTCGTCCGGGAGCGCATAGGCGCGCAGCCATGTGTTCCTGTCCCGTGGTGGGTCGCCACCGACCGGCCAGAACTGCCCGGCTCCGGTGTCTCGGAAAATGAACCATCCCGCGGCACCGTACATCATGGGGATTCCCCAGCCCTGCGGAAGCTTGAACCGGCTTTGTGCCGAAACAGCGAGGGTCGCAGTTTGGCTCGGCAATGCCGGCGACCCCCCGAACAGACTGAGCCGCAGTGTGTCCTTCTTGTGCTTGTGCGCCCAGACAATCGGGTTCTCGACCGCGCCAACGCCGTGGAGCTTCCCTTCGACGTCCATGGCGACGCCTAGGGACACAACCTTGCCCAGCCAGACCTTCTCTTTGCCCGCCCCTTCTGCTCCGGCCGCCTGCGCGCGCGTTGGCTCGTATCTGGCCTTGACGACGTACCTGCCCGGCAGTTCGTCGGCGCGCAGACCCCAGCCCAGCTCGCGACTGCATGACTCGCCAGGCTTCAGGAGAATCAACCGTGACGGCGGCAACTGATCCGGTAGCCGGCGCGAGCCCGCGGAAAGGTTGACTATCTCCAGATTCCCTGCGGGATCGGTTAAGTCAACTGAGAAGGGGTTGTCGGCTTGATCTTCGATGATGGCCACCTCGCCGTCCGAGGTGTTCCTTAGCTCCGCAACAGCGAGATGCCTCGCGTTCTCCAGCCGGATCACGAGTCTCAGTTCCAGCGTCGTCGTCGCCGCCTGCCCCGCCGATATCGCCACCCCCCGTCGTTAGCATGGCGAGGACGAGCCACAATCGAGGCGAGAGCCAGAGCATGAGTCCCCTCTTGCCGAGTGTAACCTGCTGGGCAATATACACACCGGCCATCGAAGGGGGTCACGGCGGGTGGCCGCAGTCTGATAGGTGACCGTTGATCGCGGCTTGTGCTACTCGGGGTGGCATCGGTCTGCGCAGTTACAGACCGATGCGGCTGTCGCCTTTTGCTCAATGCCCCGGGGCCGAAGGCGGTGCGTCAATACTGGAGCACCAGTTGAAGCTGCGCTTTGCGGAAGTACTTGCCTGCGTCCATATCGGTGTCGGGGCCGTACAGCGCCATGTCGAGCGTGGTGCGCTTGCGGCGCAGCGCTTCTTTCAGCAGGTCGGTGACCTCAAAGGCCGAATCGGTGCCCTTGTCCACCCAGGTTCGATAGATGCCGTTGTAGATTGGGATCGGCTGGAACGGATGGCTCTGCGTCAGCGTCTCCGGCCACCAGTCGCCTTCAAGCAGGAACCACGACAGCAGCGAGGGGCCGGTGTTGCCGCCATCGCCGGACCAGCAGGGCAGCTTGACGAACGCGCGCTTCGGCGTTCCCTTCAGCTTGTTGAGCTTGATGCGCACGAAGCTCTTCAGGTTGAAGTCGCGCATGTGCAGCGTGTACAGTTCAGGGTGCACCATCAGGTCGGGGTTGCCGGTGGCGGCGTGATGGGGGACATCATTGCCCCAACCGGTCCAGGTGCATTCGATATCCGCGGGGCCGGCGATGGCCTGGTCGCCCTTCACGTCCGCGGCGGGCTGCTTGACGATGACGTTGTTGCGGAACAGGGCCGTGGCCCACGTCTTCGGCCTGGCGCTGTCGGCGTTCGGGGGCCAGACATGCCAGATCGTCCTGGTCTTCGGGTCCCAACGGCGCCACGGCGGATGCGCGCCGTCGAAGGGATACCGCAGGGCCATGCGTTTCTGCTCCTTGCCGTCCTTGGTTTCGGTGACCTCTTCCAGCCGCGCGTGGGGATCGGGCACGGGCGGAGGCAGGTAGCGTCTGCCCGCGGGCGGGGAACCTCCACCGCCGGCCTTGGCGTCTCCCTTTCTTGATGGCAGGTCAGGCAGGCCGGCCATGCGCCGCGCCAGGGCCGCCTTGTCGTCCTTGGGCTTGTCGTCTTTCGGTTTGTCGTCCTTCTTCGCGACAGCCGGCGGCTCCTCTTTGGGCTTGCCCTTCGCCGGGTCGTACAGGTCCGCGGGCATTGAGGGATCGTGGTCTTCCACCATGAAGGCAATGCGGAACCTGGCGTCCTCCGAGGGCTTCAAGCCGAGCGCTTCCCACGAAAGCCAGAGCGCGCCGCAGTAGCCGTTATACGGGTTCTCCTCGCCGCCCGAGAAAAAGTAGTAGGTGTGGTGGCGCCAGCCCCAGGGCTTCATATCGGCCGGGTCGCGCTTGATCTCCGGCGGCATCGGTTCGGTCCTTACAGGCGGCTCCCATTTCTCCCAGCCCGTGCCGTTGCCGCGATAGGCTTCGCGGCCGCCCTGCTTCTCCCACAGATGGTGCGAACCGCACGGCACAACGAACATCTTGTCGTCGGGGCCGGGCCGTTCGCCGGCGCCGTCGGTGGCGTTGACCAGGACGTAGAGCTTGTCGTGAACGGGGTTCTCGCGCAGCCTGATCGGCCCGCAATCCACGACGGCGAAGCAGACGTAGAGCCCCGTCGGCTCGTAGTACGTCCGCACTTCGACCAGGTTGTCGTACGCGCCCGGCCCGTCCTCCTTCCATGGCGGCACGCGGCCGAACCAGACGATCGCGGCTTCGTCCAGGCAGGTGTTCGACGCCAGCATTTGGTTGACGCGCTTGTCCTGGCCCCAGCCCACGTCAATGGGGTGCTCCACGGTGGGGATGTTCAAGATCGCGCCGGCGGAAGGGCCGGCGGCG
>JAPLOD010000018.1 GCA_026692735.1 Planctomycetota bacterium
GATCGGCGCTGTCAATGTATGTCACCGGTGAAGCGCGTGCCACGATGGGGTCATTCGGATCGGTCGTGCCCAAGAGTTTCGCGGCGGCGGCGCGTGAGGCTTCCGCCCAATCGTCATTCGCAGCCAGATCGGTCGGGCCGTAGTAGTTCACGATTGCCTGGACCTTGCTGGCCTGCTCCGCGCACCCGCCGCCGCCTTCAAGGCCGTCCTGCGGGTTCATCAGACCCAGCAGCAGGGCGAGGTGGCCGCCCGCGGAGTCGCCGAGCGCGCCCACGCGGTTCGGGTTAATGCGGAACTCCGCGGCATGCGCGCGCAGGTACCGCACCGCGCACTTCGCGTCCTCAATCTGAGCGGGGAATTTGTGTCTGGGCGCAAGGCGATACTGCACGGAGGCGGCAACGTAGCCGCGGCGCGCGAAGTCGAGGATGGTCTCTCGGTAGCTCGACTTGTTGCCGGAAATCCATGCGCCGCCGTGAAGGCAGACAATCAGAGGGAACGGGCCGCCGCTGCGGCCGGGCATGGCGAGATCGAGACACAATTGCTCGCCGCCGCCAGTGCCGAAGACGACATCCTGGCGCAGCGTCGGTTCCGGCCGGGTGAAAAGGAGCGATGCCGCCGTGAACGTCAACAACGCGGCCACAAACAACGCGATAGTGCGCTTGCGCATAGCTACCTCACGCTGCCCTCGGCCCCAAGAACCTGAAGCTGAGACCCATCATCCCTTGGCGCTGCGCGTCGGCGCCGTAGACAACCGCGCAGGCGAGGCAAAGAGAGGCCGCCATCCGATACATGCCACCATTCTACCACGGGTTTCCCAGCGTGAGCATCTCGCCAGCAACCTAAGCCAGGCGCGGGGAGCAATAGAAGGGCAGAAGGGGCAGACTCCGATACCCGAAACCCGATACCCGGAGCCCTGAACCCTATCCCCTTCCGTTGTCCGCGTCTCCGCGGCACGCCGCGCTGTGGTTGCGTGTCTCCGGCAAGCTGTTACTGTGCCTGAGGCGGCGTTCGGGAGTGCCAATCGGAGGTTGACCCATGAACAGCGCGGCAGTCCTGGCCGTGGCTTTGTGCTTCGTTCTGCTCTTGCCTCGCGCTCTCGCCGCGGAAGGCGACCCCGCCATCGTCTTGCGCGAGTTCATCTACGAGAACGCGCCGTTCCCTTCGTGCCACGCGTCCACGATAGCCGAAATCCCCGACGGCCTGGCCGCGGCGTGGTTCGGCGGCAGCGCGGAAGGCAAGGCGGACGTCGGCATCTGGTGTTCGCGGAAGACGGGCGCGAACTGGACCGAGCCTGTCGAGGTCGCGACGGGGGTGCAGGAGGACGGCAAGCGCTTCCCGGCCTGGAATCCCGTCCTCTTTCAGCCTGAGAAAGGCCCGCTGCTGCTGTTCTACAAAGTCGGCCCCAGCCCGCAGCGCTGGTGGGGCATGCTGCTCACGTCGGAGGACGGCGGCAAGACGTGGAGCAAGCCGCGCCGCCTGCCAAAGGATGTCATCGGCCCCGTGAAGAACAAGCCGGTGCAGCTCAAGGACGGCGCCCTGCTGTGCCCTTCGAGCACCGAGGAGAATGGCTGGCGCGTGTTCCTTGAACGCACGCCCGATCTCGGCGCGACGTGGGAACGCATCGGGCCGCTCAACGATGGCAAGACAGTTGGCGCGATCCAGCCGTCTATCCTGACGTACCCCAGCGGCAGGATGCAGCTTCTGTGCCGCGACAGAAGCGCCAAGGCGCTGCACGACTGATGGGCGATACGGTGCTGCCCAATCCCAACAGCGGCACCGACGCCGTGACGCTCAAGGACGGCCGCGCGCTTCTGGTCTACAACCACACGCGCAAAGGCCGCAGCCCGCTGAACGTGGCCGTGTCGCTTGACGGGAAGAACTGGCAGGCCGCGCTGGTGCTGGAGGACCAGCCGGGCGAGTACTCGTATCCGGCCGTCATCCAGTCGCGCGACGGCACTGTGTACATCACCTACACGTGGAAGCGGCAGAAGATCAGGCACGTGGCCGTGGACGCGAGCAGGCTCGTGTTGCGCGCTATGCCCGGCGGCGAATGGCCGAAATAGCGGGCAACGGTCGGATCATCACTTCTCGTTCTTCTTCGGCACCGGCGCAGGCGTCTTCTCCGGCTCCGGCACCGGCGCGGGCGTCTTCTCCGGCGGAGGCGCGGGCGCGGCGCTCGGTACCGTCGCGGGCTTCTTCCCCTTCGCCTTCCCCTTCCCCTTGTCCTTCTCCTTGTCCGCCGCCACAACCGGGGGCTCTTTAGGCGTCTCCCGCAGCGTCACCTTCACGCCCGAGACGCCCTTGTTGAGGGTGTCGCCGCCTTTCTCCAGAACGTCGTGTACCACGGCGTCGCTGAAGGCGCCGCGCGTCGGGAACGCCTGGAGCTTGTAGGTGTAGGTGTAGCTGGCGTTCATGAACTGGTAGTCGAAGTTGTGCGCGCGCAGCAACGTTTCGAGCGCTTGACGGGCGGACACGTTCGTCTCGCGCCAGTTGACCACGGGGTTGTGGGCACGCGGGAACGAGTAGGTGATACCCGCCTCGCGGCTGAGCTTCGCGACGCACAGCTCCATCAGCATATCGTTGAGGGCGATCGCCGGCCGCTGGGCGTAGAGCCTGGTCAGTCCTACCTCCACCTGGAGCAAGGTTTCGCTGGGGCGCTTGGCCCGGCCGATGGAGAGCCTGACCACGCTCCAGTTATCCGAGGGCTTGCGCTTCGCCTGGATGGCGTTCCGGACCTCTTCCAGCAACGTGGCGCTCGCCTGCGCGATAGCGGGCTTCCGTTCGGCAATCAACGCGTCCAGCGCGCCGGTCTTGTCCTTCTCGGCGTCCGCGTCCTCGGCCTTTCCCGGCGCTTCCGGCGCCTTCTGGTCCATGACCACCTGGAATTCCCTGTACCAGGGCTGCTCGGTCTCCTTGCTCTCTTTCACCTGACGGAACAGGAACGCGGGCTCGCCCGTCACCAGCGCGGTCTGGACCGGCGTCGCGCTGTAGGCTTCGACCGCCGCCTTGCGGCAGCCGCAGAGCATCAGGGCTAGCCCGGCGCTCAGGAGCAGGGAGAGAAGCTTTGCCATGCGTCGCTTGTCCTCTGTCATTTTTGAATTGTCATTGGTCATCCGTCATTCGTCAATCGGCATTCCCGCTCACCGCCGCGCACTGCAAGAAGCGGTTTCCTGTTCCAGGCTGCAGGTTGTATACTGGGAGTGGGAGAGAAGATGTGAGCGCGAAGCTGCTCTATGTCTGTGAGATCTGCCAGACGGTGCTGGATGAGCAGCACTGCGAGGCGATATGCCCCAACTGCGGGCGGACGCTGGACTGCTCCGACCTGGGGCTGGTCCGTGCCAATGCCGTGTTTGACGATGAGCACGGCATCACGCCTTGCCCCGGAAGCGATCTGCGCGATTTCCTGCCTAAAGCTCCCGACTCCGGCCGGCAGGCTGGACCTGCGGCGCCACGCGCGCCGGAGAGCGATGTTGCGAGCCTGCCCTGATTGTAGTACAGTGCCGTTGTGGCGCGGGTGTCGGGTGTGACACACGTGGGCGCGACGCCCATGCCACCGCAGAGAACCACTCGAGGGAGAAGAGACGTGGGCCTTAATGTTGCGGACGTGAGGACGGAACTAGAGGCATCGAGCGAGCGGCTGGCTCAGTTGCGGGGGTCTCTTTGACATCCCGGGACGAGTAAAGCGGCAGCAGGAAATCGAAGCCTTGATGGAACGGCAGGATTTCTGGAACGACAACCCCAAAGCACAAGTCCTGATCGTTGAACTGAAGGCCATCAAGAACATCATCGGCGACTTCCCACAGTACGAGCAGCAGGCTCGCGACCTGCGCGAATTGCTCGACTTGGCCCAGGCGCAGAACGACGAGGCCATGGCCGAACAGGTCAAGGCCGAAACGGCGCAGTTGACCAACGACGTCAGGCGCTTCGAGCTGAAACTGCAGCTCAGCGGCAAGAACGACTACCGCAATGCGTTCGTCACGTTCCAGGCCGGCGCGGGAGGCACCGAGAGCTGCGACTGGGCGGAGATGCTGATGCGCATGTACGTGCGCTGGGCGGAGCGGCGCGGGTACAAGGTCCATTTCTTCGACGTGGATTTCAACGAGGCCGCGGGGATCAAGTCGGCCATTCTGAAGATTGACGGCGCGTATGCCTTCGGCTACCTGAAGAGCGAGATCGGCGTGCACCGGCTGGTGCGCATCTCGCCGTACGATGCGAACGCGCGGCGGCACACGAGTTTCGCGGCGGCGGACGTGACGCCCGAATTCGAGGCGAGCGACGGCGAGATCGTCATCCCGGAAGCGGAGATCGAACGGAGCACCTGCCGCTCGGGCGGCGCGGGAGGACAGTACGTCAATAAGACGGAGTCCGTGGTGATGCTGAAACACGTCCCCACGGGCATCGCGGTGCGCTGCCAGGTCGAGCGCAGCCAGCAGCGCAACGCGGTGCTGGCCTTGGAACTGCTGAAAGCCAAACTCGCCCGTAAGAAGGTAATCGAGCGCGAGGCGGAGCTGAAGCAGAGCTACACGGACAAGGGCGAGATCGCGTTCGGCAGCCAGATCCGATCCTATGTGCTGCAGCCGTACACCATGGTCAACGACCATCGCACGGGACTGAAGGAGACCAACACGGCCAAAGTCCTCGATGGGGACCTCGACCCATTCATGGACGCGTACCTGGCGTGGCGGCTGGCAGAAGACCAGAAGGCGGCGCAGCAAAAAAAGCCGCCGGTCGCCGCGGCGGCGGCGAAGTAGGGAACGGGGGTCGGGGCAAGGTGCAGGCATGCTAGGGACGGGCGGTGGCGTGCGCCCGCTTCCTGAGGGCCACCCGACTAGCCGCGTGTCGGCCTAAGGTGCGGAAACTGCATCGCGTGCTTCGCCATCTTCCTGCGAACGGACTGTGATTTCCTCCCAACAACCAACGTATGCGCGGGGTTCGGCGGGCTACTGGTCATATCGGCGTCGTGACGGACATCCTGGTCTGCTTCATGCCTGAGAAAGCCGGCCTGTAAGGAGACCGCCCCGTGGAACGGGCCACCTCGCCTCGCGCATTCCCCAAGTGTCGCGAGTCGAGCCCAATCAACGGACATTTCCTCATCGTCGAATGCACCTGAGGAGGGCCGATCACAACCTTCGGGCCAAAGCGTGGGGTGGAGATACCGATGCACCAAGTCGTCGTCCAATATCCGTTGGGGTTCCATTGCAGCACTACATCCCCTCAAGGACCTCAATGACTCCCGTTCCCCTGAAGACCAGTTCGAGTTCTCTGCCTTCCGTTTGCTCCCCAAACCATTGCAGTATGACCCCACCATTCGTTGTCGGTCCAACCTTCGGCCACGGCAGAGCAGGGCGAAACGTCTCAAGCGTTCTGGCCCAGTCAGTAGCGTCATCTATCGCCTCACTTGAGATCGCCGGCGACTTGGGGCCGTTCCAGCCTGGCTCCAGATACCTTAACGCAGCGATCTCATCCTCAACGAGGCTCTTCGTCGGCCCAATGCCGAGCAGTGCCCTGCAATACGGCCCAAGACTCCAACCCCACTCTGGGCAGTCCAAGGACCGTGTAACTTGCGCCAATAGGTCTTCGATGTCGCAGTGTGAGATCGCCTGCGCAAACAGCTCCCGCGGCGTTGCTGAGCCGAACACTCTGAAAGCCTCCGAGGATTGGGGCGGCGCAATGGCGGCAGGGCTTTCCGAGAACCGCGGACCACGAAGTAACGCCAAAGGCCGTTCCGGTAACGCGTCACTTGTCCGCGTGTTGTCGCGGGCGCGATATGCCGCCTTTGTCCCCGCCTCCAGGTCCTTGTACCACGCCGCCGGCTTGTATGGGAGATCCATGGTGGCTACGCTCCGATGTACAGACTGCGGACGTGGACGTGTTCGGCCCACACCTGCTCAAAGAAGGCCGTGGCCGTTTCGGCCTGGATTGGCGCTGCGTTCTCAGCCAGCGTGTTTATGTCAGACATGAAAGTGACCGCCATGTCGGTCAGCTTCTCGCGATCGGGATTAGCCAGCTTCTCAGTCCTGACCCTACCCCACGAGTTCACGGTGAAGGCCCCGAACGTATAGACCTTATGGGAATGCACTTCCGTCTGCTGGGGCCGGTTAAACGGTGCCTTACGAAGCTCCTCCCTGAAGAACCGCCTGGCAACCCACTCTCCGGGGCCACAATCCAGATCAGCCATAACCCAGGTCGCTACCGACGCTGTTCTGGTTACCACCACCTTCAACTTCTCCATGCAATCCAACAGGCATTTGTGGGAGACCTCCCGGCACGTCTTCGCGTGATCCTCGGCGTATCCTCCGGAAGGAAGCCCAACCCACTTGAAGGTCAGCGCCTTGCCTGTGCCTTCGAAAACCAAGCCCTTCTCTTTGAAATTGCATATCATCCGCGGGAATTCGGGAGGCGCATCCACAAGTGGCATCAACGTTGGGTCCGAGAGGGTACCCAGGTCCTTAATACCCACGAGATGCGCCATCAACTGCGCCCACTCACGAAATACGTCACGCGTGAATAACGTCACCTGCATCTGCAACGGCAAGACACGCATAAGCCTCTCTTGACCCGGGACTACGAGCCGCTGCCAACCGTCGGTAACAACCACCAACACTATCGTGCTCGGCAGGACGCGCAAGCACACGTCCTCACTCTTTCAGTGACGCGACGACGGTCGCGACCTTCACGCCGTATCGGTGATGCCGCGAGGCGTAACCTAACGCGCGCCGGGGTACTTGCTCTGTTGCCATGGTTTGCCATCGCTACAATCGCGTGCGTGCTGTTTCTCTCTGCCCGAGGCGTCCTGGCAGAACAGAATCCGCCGGGGCGTTTGGCTCTGCATCCGGTGTCGGCGATGGTACGGTTGACCGGCCCCGGCGCGGCGGGTCTGCCAGCGCGAGTTAGCGCGTAACGAGTCTGAAGCATTCCAGGTCCTGGTGCAGCGGGCTGGCGACGCCCAATCCGCCGGGCCAGCACAGGTCGAGGCCGATATTCAGCCGTTGTCGAAGGCTGAAACCCAGCCGGTACTGCGTGCCTACCAGGTTCTGGACGTACACTATACGGGGCCAGCGCATCATCCGCAGTTCAAGGTTCCGGTGCGGAACGTTGGCTGGATTCCGGATGTCTGTCTGCCGGGTCGGTTGGCGCTGGCCGAGGCACACAAGCGGTCAGTGACGTTTCTGTTCGACGTTCACGCTCCTGCCACGCTCCAGTTGGCCGATCCGACTGTCTTCGAGTACCGGGCTTCCTTCAGGGAAAGCCCAGCGGCACCCGCGGCGAACCTGAACGTGTCGGTGCGCGTCTACCCATTCGCACTGCCCCGGCGCCTGCCGTTTCGTACCTCTGTCACCTGGAACTGGGGCATCGAGAAGTACCTGGGGCGCAAACTGACGGACGCGGAGCGGTTGGCCTGGCTGGACTTCTTCCTGGACTACCGTTTCACGCCGGCCTCGTTCTGGGCTCGCGGTCCCGACTTTTCAGACAGCGAGTTGGCGCACATTGTCCAGCGCGGCGGCAATGTGTTCCAGGTCT
>JAPLOD010000019.1 GCA_026692735.1 Planctomycetota bacterium
GCCGCGACTCGCACACCACTACACTTCCATGAAAGCGGCGGTGACGACTACCATCCTGTGTCGGCCGCCGTCGGACTGATCGCATGGTCTGCATCACCTTCATCCGGGAGCGCGAATGTCGCGCCCTCTTCCGCAGCAGGCCCGCCAAGGGGCGTACAATTTCAAACACGGGCCTCCTTCGCCTCGGGGTATGAGAGTGCTGTTCCGGCATGTTCAGCGTTGCCTGCGCGAATAGGCGCAAAGCGGCTTGCGGGAACGTCTCGCCGTCGCGCCTGCCGCACGCTATCGCTTCGTGAAGCTCCACGGGAATCCGGCAGGCGACCGTCTTCAGCCCGCGCCGGCCGCAATTGGGTCTCCGGCCGCCCCTCATGGTCGCAGCCCTCCCGTGTTGACGAGCGCGAGAACGGCGGCGCGGATGTGGGGCGGCAGCGTGGGCCACGCCTTCACCACGCGGGCGAGTTCTGGCGGAAGTGGTTCAACAGGCGGTTCACACGGGGCACTTCGTGGATCCAAACTCTTGCACAACCCTTGCACCGAACTACCGCAGTTTAGGTCTTCGTTCTGCGGTTTTGAGCAGACTTCGCCCGCAGCGCTGCTCGCCGCCGCCGGGGCGTTCAATTCCAGCTTCTGCTTTGGTCTGCAGCCTTGCGCGGCGTTCTGCGGAGTGGCGTCCCTGCCGGGATTCGAACCCGGGTTGGGGGCTTGAAAGGCCCCTGTCCTAGGCCACTAGACGACAGGGACACCGCGCTGGCGTATTCCTGGTTGCATATTTCGGATTGGGTACTCGGCCCAAGCGAAATTTCCGACGGCGCCACAGTATCCATGCCGCGTGCCTGCCGTCAAGTCGAACTGCGGCAACGTTCGACAGTCCCTGCGCCGGGCAGGAGAAGAAGACGGCGATCAACCCCGCACGGATTGCAGGCCCACGGCGAACATGCTCACCGGCGCGCGCGTCGGGATTCCTGCTTTTCACTGCCGGCTTTTCTGGTAGAGCATTGCAGCAAGACAGGGCTAACCAACCATGGCGCGCAGAGAAACCGACATTCGACCGTCCGAGGTCACGCTGTATTTCCTTCCGGTGGAGACACGCGTGCCGCTGAAGTTCGGCCCCGAGACGCTTACGTACGTCACCTGCGCGCGGGCATGCATGACGGTCAGGAACGCGCGGGGCAAGAGCGCTCAGGGCTGGGGCGAAACGCCGCTGTCGGTGCAGTGGGTCTGGCCGTCCAGCTTGAGCTACGAGGAACGGCACGAAGCGCTGAAAGAGTTCTGCGTCGTGCTTGCGCGGGCGTGGGCGAGTTTTCGGGCCGAGGGGCACGCGCTGGAAGTGGGCCACGCGTTCCAGCAGACGGAGCTGCCGCGGCTGCTCAGAGCGTTCAACCGGAAGCGCCGCGGCCGCGAGCCGATGCCGTGGCTGGCGGCGCTGGTCTGCTGCTCGGTCTTCGACATCGCCCTGCACGACGCGTATGGCGTGGTCAATAACGTGCCGGTCTACGAGACGTACAACGCCACGTACATGAACCATGACCTGTCGCACTTCCTCAGTCCCGCGCAGGGGGCGAAGGTCTCCTTTAGGGGCAGGTATCCTGCGGACTACCTGGTGAGCCCGCGGCCGAGTCGCTTGCCCGCGTGGCACCTCGTCGGCGGCAAGGACCTCGTTGATCCTTCGGAACTCACCGGCAAAGAACCACAGGATGGCTATCCCGTCCTGCTGCGCGACTGGATTCGCCGCGATGGACTGAAGTGCCTGAAGGTCAAGCTGCGCGGCAACGAGGCGGCGTGGGACTACGACCGCCTGGCGAGAGTCGGCACGATGGCAGTTGAGGAAGGCGTGGAGTGGCTGACGAGCGACTTCAACTGCACCGTCACCGACCCGGCGTACGTCAACGCGATCCTGGACCGGCTGATGATCGAGCATCCGCGGATCTACGGGATGATCCTCTACGTCGAACAGCCGTTCCCCTACGAACTGGAGGAACACCGCATTGACGTGCGGAGCGTGTCGGCGCGCAAGCCGCTCTTCATGGACGAAAGCGCTCACGACTGGCGGCTGGTCAAGTTGGGCCGCGCGCTGGGCTGGACCGGCGTGGCGCTGAAGACCTGCAAGACGCAGACCGGCGCGCTGCTGAGCCTGTGCTGGGCCAAGGCGCACGGCATGACGCTGATGGTGCAGGACCTCACCAACCCGATGCTCGCGCAGATACCGCACTGCCTGCTGGCCGCTCACGCCGGCACAATCATGGGCGTCGAGACGAACGCGATGCAGTTCTACCCGGAAGCGTCGCGGCCCGAGGCCGCGGTGCATCCGGGACTCTACACGCGGCGCGGCGGTTGCGTGGACCTGTCTACGGTCCAGAGGGCGGGGTTCGGGTACTGCGTGGAGAGGATCACACGGCGGCTGCCCGAGGCTGTGGCAGCGTTCAAGCAGTAGAGAGAACACCGAGAAGGGACTGGAGCCATGAAGAGCGGCACAGTGCGCACAGAGATAAGCCGGCGAGGCTTCCTGCAGCGGGCGGTCGTGTCCGCGGGCGTTCTGGCCGCGCCGGCGATTATCCCGGCGTCGGCGCTGGGCGCTGACGGCAAGACTCCGCCCAGCGAGCGCATCGTGATGGGCTCGATCGGCGTGGGCGGGCGGGGCGGGGGACTGTTTGACAGTTTCAGGGCGCGCAGCGACGTGGAGATGGTCGCTGTCTGCGACGTGCGCGAAGAACGCAGCGCAGCGGCGGCCTCGCGAGCTGGAACTCAGTGCAAGCCCTACGCGGACTTTCGCGAACTGCTCGAACGCAAGGACATTGACGCCGTCATCATCGCCACGCCGGACCACTGGCACGGGCTGGTTACCGTCGCGGCCTGCAAGGCGGGCAAAGACGTGTACTGCGAGAAGCCGCTCACGCGCACGATCGCCGAGGGGCGCGTGGTGTGTGAGACCGTCCGGCGCTATGCGCGCGTACTCCAGACCGGGAGCCACGAACGCAGCAACCAAAGCTCGCGCCACGCGTGCGAACTGGTGCGCAACGGGCGCATCGGCAAGCTCCACACTGTGCTGACGAACCTGCCTGTGACGCATCCGCACGTGGACGTGCAGCCCACCATGCCCGTGCCGCCGGGTTTCGATTACGACATGTGGCTGGGTCCGGCTCCGTGGGTTCCGTATACGGAACGGCGCTGCACCGGCTCGTTCCGCTACATCTCCGACTACGCAATGGGCGAGTTCAGCGACCGCGGGGCGCACGTCCACGACCTGGCGCATTGGGGCATGGGCATGGACGCCAGCGGGCCGCTGGAGCTCGAGGGGCGCGGCGAACGGCCCGCGGAGGGACTCTTCAACACGTTCCGCGAGTTCCGCGTCGAGATGCACTACCCCGGGGGCGTGACGGCCATCATGGAAAGCAAGGAGCCGCGGGGCGTGAAGTTCATCGGCGAGAAGGGCTGGATCAACATCGCCGTCCACGGGTCGTTCTTGAGCGCCAGCGACGAGAGCATTCTGCGTTCAACGCTGTACCCCGGCGAAATCCGCCTGCACGCCAGCCCCGGCAGCCACCAGAACGATTTCATCGAGGTGGTGAAGACCCGCGGCAAGACCGTGTGTCACCCGGAAGTCGGCCACCGGACCAACTCGGCGTGCTGCCTGGCTGAGATCGCGATGTTGCTGGGCCGGAAGCTGAAGTGGGACCCCGTCGCCGAACGGTTCGTCGGCGATGACGAAGCCAACCGCCTGCTCGTGCGGCCGATGCGGGCGCCGTGGCGGATGTAGAGGGAAATCCGAAACTCGAAGCTCGAAATCCGAAACGGACAGGGGAGGGTGTGCCCGAAGCCAGAAGCGGGGGGAGGGATACGTATGGTGTCACCGGAACTCCGGCTGACCGTCGGCCGGCGTCACATCTGCGGCCCCAGTAGTCCCGCCCTGTGCCCAGGCCGACCCGCCAGGACAGCACTCCGGCCTTCATGCCGCCTCAAGTTTCCCAAGATTTCTCTCGCTACGCAGCCGTGCCGAAAGCACACCATCAATGGCGGCCACGAAAGGCGGTTCCTCCTTCACATATACGACACATCGAGACCGCGTTTCAGACATAGGGTTGCGTAGAATAGCGATCAGTAGCGTTGAGTAGCGATCTGTCGTCATGACTTCGGTGTGGCACTGCGTGTAAGCCACGTTCACGGGCAGCCAACAGCAAACCGAGGCTGCCCGTGCCACACATGCCATCGCCACCCGCCGGCTACCTGTACTCCGGCAGGTACTTTCCGTGGGCCTTGATGAGGTCGTCGCAGAGCGACTTGATCTCATCCAGGGTCAACTCGGCTGCGGTGTGCGGGTCAAGCATGGCGGCCTGATAGATGTAGTCCTTCTTGCGCGTCAGGGCCGCCGACACGGTCAGCAACTGGACGTTGATGTTCGTGCGGTTCACGGCCGCGCACGGTTCGGGCAGGTCGCCGACGTAGCAGCCTTGCACGCCGTTGCCGTCCACCAGGCAGGGGACCTCGACGCACGCGCGCCGCGGCAGGTTCGAGATCAGATGGCCGGTGTTCGACACGTTGCCGTGGATGCGCGCCGGCTTGCCGGTCTCGATGGCTTCCATGATGTAGCTGCCGAATTCGCCGCCGCGCTGGTGCGACAGCGTCGGGTTCTTCACCAGTTCGTGGCTGCGCTTCTTCCAGTCTTCGATCTGGCCGATGCAGCGCCGGGGGTATTCGTCGAGCGGGATGTTGAACTCGTCAATGAGCTCCGGATGCGTGCGCTTGATGAACCACGGGACGTACTCGGACGTGTGTTCGCTGGATTCCGTGATGTAGTAGCCGAAGTGCAGCATCACCTGCAGCCGCACCATGTCCCACGCCATGCTCACGGGGAACTCTTCGCGCCATTTCCCGGGACTGCGCTTCCTGGCCCGTTCGATGAGCGCCTTCGGACCTTCCCTGCGCAGAAGCGCCAGGCCTTCGGCGGCCCTCTTCTTGATTGCGGGATAAAGGTCCTTGCCGCCGTCGGCGATTTCGAGCAGCCAGGCCTGGTGGTTGAGGCCGGCGATCTTCCACCGCAGCTTCTTCACGCCGTCGTGGAGTCGCAGTTCGCGCAGCAGCCATTCGGCGCAGCCCTGCACCGAATGGCACAGGCCGACGCCGCGGATGCTGGAACCTTCGAGGAGTGCGCCGGTGATCATGGCCATAGGGGTACTTCTTGGGGATCTCGAAGTCAATCACGGTGCTCGGCTTGTAGCCGCCCACCTGAATGGCGTTGACCACGTAGTTCGCGCCCTGCAACGCCGCGCGGCGGTTGGGGGGGCCGAGGTGCGCGGTGATGGTGGCACGGCCGCGGTTGATGTTCCTGTTGATGACGCCCAGCATCTGCGCGGATTCCTTGAGCCGCGTGGCGTCAATGTCGTAGAGCGCGATGTGGCTGTCCTGCAGCGCGGGCGTGCAGAGGCTATCGCCCAGGATGCTCTTGGCAAAGACGGTGCTTCCGGCGCCCATGAACGTGATCTTCGGCATGATGGTTCTCCCGTGTGCCGCGGTGCGGTCGGCCTTTCGTGAACGGGAGCATTATGGAGGGACGCGCGACGGGTGCAACTACCGCGCGCCGCAGCCAGTCCAAAAACAGCGAGTCCTGGATACGCTCTCGCGCACCCGGGACTCGTTACTGAATGCTCAGCACTCGACCCGGAGGGTCGAGTTACTTGATCACGCCGCGCTGGATGAGGTATTCGGCGGTGAGCACCGCGCCTTTGGCCGCGCCCATCTTGGTGTTGTGGCTCAAGAGGACGTACTTGACGCCGTTAGGCAGCACGTTGTCGTTACGCAGGCGGCCGATCACCGTGGCCATGCCGTCGTAGAGGCCACGGTCCAGGCGCGGCTGCGGCCGGAACGGCTCGGACGTGTAGTGGATCAGTTCCGGCGGGGCGCTGGGCAGCTTGAGCTTGAGGAAGTCCTTGAAGCCTTCCGCCCAGGCGGCAATGATGTCGTCGAGCGACGCCTTCTTCTGCAGGCCGACGAAGACGGCTTCCGTGTGGCCGTCAATCACGTTGACGCGCGTGCAGGTGCAGGAGACGTTGAACGGGGCGGGGACGATCGCATCGCCGGTGAGCTTGCCGAGGATCTTCTGCGTCTCGGTCTGGACCTTCTCCTCTTCCTTGGGGATGTAGGGGATGACGTTGTCGAGGATGTCGTAGCTCAAGACGCCGGGGCTGCGACCGGCGCCGCTGACGGCCTGCATGCTGGTCATGATGACGCTGGTGATGCCGAAGCGGTCGTGAAGCGGCTTGAGGCTGATGGCCAGGCCCACGGTGGTGCAGTTGGGGCCGGGCGAGATGAAGCCCTTCCAGCCGCGGTTCTTCTGCTGGACGGCGATCAGCGCCGCGTGGTCAATGTTCACGCCGGGCAGGAACACCGGCACGTCCGCTTCGTAGCGGAACGCGCTGGCGGTCGAGATCACGGGCACCCTCTTCGCGCAGATGGGTTCCACGACTTTCGCCGCGTCGCTTTCGATAGCGGTGAAGACGATATCAATGTCGTCCAGCACGAGTTTCTCGGCGTCTTCGACTGTGATGTCAAGGCATTCCTTCGGGCAGGGCTCATCGCAGAACCAGCGCGTGGCGCCGGACGAGGCGTCCTTGATGGCATCACGGTACTTCTTGCCTGCGCTGCGTTCGGAAGCCGCGAGCCGCCTGACCTTTAGCCAGGGATGCTGGCCCAGACTCACGAGAAACTGTTGCCCGGCCACGCCGGTCGCACCCACGACTGCGGCCCGCCGCACTGGAGTTGCCATGACAGAGAACCTCCTTAGAGATAGAGGCCGCGCGCGCCGCCCCGGAGACCGGCGCAACAGACTACCGACGCGGCGCGGCCAGTCAAGTGCGCTGCGGTGGGGAGATCAACATTCCAGTGCGCCGGCTCACACGGAACAACTTCTCTGCCAGCAAAGACACGAAGATCGGACGAGGCCGTGTTCGGAGGATTACCGCTGTGATAAGGACTGGCGCGAACAGCGCGGACTGGGACACCGTCACGCAGAACTGGACGGTCAACGGACCCGGGACTCCGACGACTTACGCCAACGGCGACAACGTGTTCTTCACGAATGCCGTCGCCAACATGGCGATCAGCCGTGCCGCCGCCATTCCCCCGGCGCCGCCCGCACCTGCAGCCCGTAGCCTGTGGCCTGTAGCCTGTAGCCCGTCCCAGTTCCGTGTCCAAGACTGCACAATGTAGCGCAATCCGCCGGATTTCGACGCCCGTCCCGCCCCTGCCGTTACCCTGAACCCTGAACCCGGCTCAGTTCCGTGTCGAAGACTGCACTAGGTGCATAGCTTATATCATCCATGGCCAGGGGGAGCCTCGCGTTACGCCTACCGCCACCGAGCGGCCAGGGCGCGGCGCCGCCGTCCCTTGCCGTCCAGATAACCGTTGACATGTCCCGGTCCGAGGGGTAGCGTAAGAGAAGTAACGGTTGAACCCACAAGGCCATCGGAGGAGACAGAAGAGAGAGCATTGTCGTGACAATCTGAAGATGCGCGAGCATCAGGGAACTGCTTCATAGAGAACCGCCAACCTGAGCCGAAAGGCTCTTGAAGATCAGGAGCAGCTTACTTGAGCCGCGCCCCGCAAGGGGCGTCGGCCAAGTTTGCTGTTCTGGTCTGCCCCTTGGCGGGGGCCTCTATGAGCGGCGGCTTGGTCCGGCGCTCCGTATTTTTTCGCCGTTCCATCGTCCTTCATATCCGCCGTACACCACGCCAGCCGCACGCAGCCGAGCAACGAAACTGTATCGGTCGTGTTGGCACAAGGGACTATTGCGGAGGGCGTTACCATGTTCGGGACTCGGAAAACACTGCGGTTCGGCATCGTCGCGGGACTGGCGCTGGTCAGTCTAATCCTTTGGCGCGCCCGTGTGCCCATATCTCGCACGGTCCCTGCATCCTCGCGCGCGAACATCGCGGACAGACCTCCGGTGCCTATTCCCGGCGGCTCCACCGCCGTGCAGTCTCGCCTGAACGCAACCTATGGTCGGCTTCCACTGACGTTCGAGCGGAACGACGGCCAAGTGGACGGCGAGGTGAAGTTCCTGTCACGCGGCAGCGGCTACACCCTCTTCCTGACAGAAGACGAAGCAGTGCTGTCGTTGCGGAAGCCCGGACCGAAACCGGAGCCGGAATCCTCCGGCAGTCTCCAAGACCCGTTAGAGCAGCGCAGCCCGCCGCCCGAGTTCACCGTGATGCGCATGAAGCTTGTCCGCGCGCAGACGCCGAAGGCGGTCGTCGGACTGGAGGAGATGGAGGGCAAGAGCAACTACTTCATCGGCAACGACCCGGCTAGGTGGCGCACCGACGTCCCGCACTACGGCAAGGTCAGGTACGAGAAGGTCTATCCGGGCGTTGACCTTGTGTACTACGGCAACCAGACGCAGTTGGAGTACGACTTCGTTGTGGCCCCGGGGGCCGATCCGGCGCTTATCACGCTCTCCTATGAAGGCGTGGACAACATCGAGGTAACTGACGCGGGCGAGTTGCTGCTCCACGCCAAAGGCGGGGTCCTGCGTCAGCACAAGCCGATCGTGTACCAGGAAACGGAGGGCGGCCGTCGCGAGATCGACGCCCGCTACGTCCTGAGTGACGCCAAGACGGTTGCATTCGACGTCGCTGCTCACGACAGGCAGCGTCCTTTGGTGATAGACCCGGTCCTCGTTTACTCTACTTACCTCGGAGGTGGGAGCGACGATGGTGGTGGGCGCATCGCTGTGGGTAGCTCAGGGAACGCATACGTTGGCGGTACAACCAGCTCCACCAACTTTCCCACGGCGGGTCCTTTCCAGGCGGCAAATGCTGGGAGTAACGATGTTTTCATTGTCAAGCTGAACGCGGCGGGTACGGCACTTGTATACTGTACTTACCTGGGTGGCAGTGGTTCCGACACTTGTAGCGGCATCGCGTTAGACGGATCGGGCAACGCATACGTCACTGGCGTCACGCAATCAGCGAACTTCCCGACTGTAAATGCCTTCCAGTCCACTCACGCAAGTATGCCAGGCGCTTGGGATTCCTATGTCGCCAAACTGAACGCTGCGGGCAATGCTCTGGTCTACTCAACGTACCTTGGCGGCGGAGGACAGGACGTTGCCACCAATATCGCGGTAGATGGTGCCGGGAACGCTTGCGTCGCCGGTAGAACCAGTTCCTCAGACTATCCAACGGCCAACGCCTTTCAGGCAGTTGCGGCTGCACCAAACAACCTGTTTGTGACTAAACTCAATGCCGCCGGTACTGCCCTGATCTTCTCCACTTTCCTTGGCGGCAGCAACGAAGACGCAGGGGGCGGCATAGCGGTGGATGCGTCCGGCGACGTTTACGTCGCGGGCTACACTTTCTCCACTGACTTTCCGACGCTGAACCCATTCCAGGGCAGCTCCGGCGGCAGTACGGACGCCTTCGTCACGAAGCTTAGGGGCACAGGCAATAGCATCATATACTCGACGTACCTCGGCGGAAGCGGCACCGACTCGATCTCCGGGATCGCGGTGGACGCCGCGGGGAGTGCCTACGTTGTTGGCAACACCACGTCGACGAGCTTTCCCATCGTCAACGCGGTGCAACCTGCGTATGCTGGCAATCAGGATGTCTTTGTCGCCAAGCTGAATCCAGCCGGCAACGCCCTCGTGTTTTCGACGTACCTCGGGGGAACCGGTGCCGACTACAACAATACAATTGCCATTGACGGATCCGGGAACGTTCACGTTACGGGGCGAACGCTATCCACTGATTTTCCCACCGCGAATGCGCTCCAGACATCCAACGCGGGCGGCGCTGACCTGTTCGTCGTCAAACTCGCCCCATCAGGCAACTCGTTCGTATACTCGACCTACCTCGGCGGCAGCGGCGAGGAAGCAGGCGGCGCAATAGCCGTTGACGGCGCTGGCAACGCATACGTTACGGGGCAGACTGCGTCCACGAACTTCCCGACGGTTAGCGCCCTCCAAGCCAGCAATGCTGGCGGCAACGATGCCATCATCGTGAAGATCGCGCCGACACCGAGCATCACGAGTCCCAAGACTGCTCAAGGGACTCAGAGCACCTCTTTCTCGTACAGTATAACGGCAACTGAGAGTCCGACGAGTTACGGCGCCACGGGACTGCCGTCTGGGTTATCAGTCAACACATCCACGGGAGTAATATCGGGCACTCCCTCGGCCACTGGAACCTTCAGCGTCACGATCAGCGCCACCAACAGCGTCGGCACCGGCTCAGCCACCTTGACGATAACAGTGGCCGGCCAGGCGCCCGCGATCACCAGCACGCTGACCGCCACGGGCACGGTGGGCCAAGGGTTCTCTTACGAGATCCAGACCAGCGGCACGACGCCCATTGCCTTCAGTGCACAGCCGCTCCCCGCGGGCCTCAGCCTCAGCGGCGGGACCATCAGCGGAACACCCACGACCGAAGGCGCCACGGACGTGACCCTGGGTGCGAGCAATTCGGCGGGTAGCGACAGCAAGGTATTGAGGATCACTGTCAACCCCAGCGGTGCGCCGGCGATCACCAGCGCGCTTACGGCAACGAGCAACGTCGGGACGGCGTTCTCGTACAAGATCGCGGCGTCCGGCAACGCTCCCATCACGTTCAATGCGACAAACCTGCCGCCGGGTCTGAGCTTCTCCGGGGACACCATCAGCGGCACGCCACCGGCCACGGGCAAGACGAGCGTTACCATCAGCGCCAGCAACAACCTCGGCACGGACACGAAGACGTTGGAGATCACGATCAATGCCGCCGGCGCGCCGATGATCACCAGTTCCCTCAGTCAGAACACCCGCGCCGGGCAGGCGTTCAGCTACGAGATCACCGCCACGGGCAACGGGCCGATCACCTTCGACGCCATACCGCTGCCGGGCTGGCTCACCCGTTCCGGAGCTGTGCTTTCCGGCACGCCCGCGTCCGCCGACGTGGGCACCACGAAGATCACGGTGACGGCCACCAACTCGGCGGGCAGCGACAGCCAGGAACTGTCCATCACAGTCGCCCCCGCCGTGGGTGACCCGCCGGTCATCACGGACATCCTGCGATCACGGAATCCTGTGCGCACGAACACGGATGTGACGCTCACGGCCGAGGCCGTCTCGCCGTCGGGCCAACCGCTGACGTTCTCGTGGTTCTTCTTCCTGAACGGCGTCCAGGAAGGCCAGCCCGTCGCTGGCCAGACGATCACGTACCAGTTTCCGAATGAAGGCCAGTATACGGTCGTGGCCATCGCCTTCGACGGTTTCAGCAAGAGCTCGAACTTCACCAAGGTCTCGGTGACACTCGCGCCGAACTCCGGCAGTACGAGCGTAAACGTTACGACGGGGGACCAGGCTGTGAATCCAGCGTCCGGCCTGGGAATCACTGTTTCGGGCAGCATGGGCGGCGTCGTGGACATTGACGTGGTGGAGGGCACGCCCCGCGCGGCCGGCGCCAACGAGACCTTCACCACTAGGTTGCCAGCTCTCGGCGACTTCGACGGGCGCAATCTGGCGGGCAAGTTCTCGCTGCCGCAGATCTTCGTGGTCGAGACGACCGGCACGCAGGTCGGCGGGGCGACTCGCACGGCCCGCATGATGGTGCCCGTGAGCGGCGGTGAAGCCGGGAAGGAAACAACCGTCGTGGACCAGCGCGCGAACACCGGCCTCGTCACCTTCGACATGAAAGGCAAGTTCAACTTCGGCCAGAAATTGGACGGCGTGACGCTCAAGAGCGAGATAGAGCTTCCCGCGGGCCTGTCGCTGAAGGAGAGCCAGTCCATCTCGGTCGGCATCGGCAATGTGACGGCAAACGGCGCGGTGGACTGCAAGGGGCGGGTCACCGGCCTGAGCGCCGGGAACATCAAGAAGGTGCAGGTGAAGTGGCCGCGGCTGGACAAGACGAATCCAGTGACGAAGGGCGGAGAGAAGGCCAAGGTCACGATCTCCATGAAGGGAACCAGTCTGGACAGCGCCGGCTTCGACACGGAAGGCGTCGTCAACACGGGCCTGGCCGACAAGGTGCCTGTGCCGCGCGACATTCAGACCGCCGTCGTCGTGGGCGGCGTGTCGTATTACGCGCAGGCCAAGGTGAACTACACGCTGAAGAAGGGCACGGGGATGCTGCAAGGGCGGACGCCGAGGTAAGGCGCTGACCCATGGCTCGCGACAGCAAGCATGTCTACGTCGGCCAGGTGAACGTCGTCTAGAAGGCCACCCTGGGCAAGAGCGGGAAGGCGGCCTGCGCGAAGTAGCGGGGTGGCGGCCCCTGCCGGCCGGCCCGAAGTCGGCTTCGCTCAAACCGCTCAGCCAATGCAAACTTCAAAATGCAAAATGAAAACAATGAACGCCGCCAATCTTGCATTGTTCATTGTTCATTTTGAATTCTGAAGTGGCTCGCCTCAGCGGGCTGCGTCGAGTTCCACGATGCGGATGTTGCGGAACAGGAACTGGCCGCCGCCGGGAATCTCCGCCTGCAGGCCGATGAACCCCTCTGGAGTCTTCACGCCGTCAGCCTTCCAAGCCGGTTTGCCGTTGATCTCCAGCTCCGCCTTCGTGCCGATGACGGTCAGCTTGAAGTGGTTCCAGTCGCCAGGTTTCGTGAGGCCCTTACTGCGGGCGTCCGGGAGTTCCTCCACGTTGCCTTCCAGCCCCTTCCTCAGGTTGGACTGATAGGTCTTCGGCCAGGCCTGGCCGTGAGGGGCATCGCCGCAGCGGAAGAAGACGCCGGAATCCCAGTTGTCCGCCTTCAGCGCCTTCCATTCCACTTCGAGGACGAAATCCTTGTATACCTTTTCGGTCCGTACCATGCCGTTGCCGGCCTTGAGGAAAATATTCCCGTCCTCGACCGTGGCTTCGCAGCCGGTAACCTTCCAGCCGTTGAGCGTCTTGCCGTCGAACAGGCTGACGGGTTCCTTTCCCTTGTCTGCCGCCTTCGCGTCAGCCTCGCCGGCCGAGCACCAGCTTGCCACCAGCAACAGAGCCGCCACAACACAGATCGCCCGCATGGGTACTCCCTCCTCACCTTTGGCACGACAGGCACGCCTCTTTACATCCTCGAATAGCACATACACCGTTGCGTGCCACCTCGCCGTGTCGCTCGCCGGTGTATGTGGCGCTTGAGGCGTGAGACGTGAGGGAATCTTGCATTGTGAGTTTTGCATTGTGAATTGTTGGTGTGCCTGCGCGGCCATCATGGCCCTTCCCATCACCGCCGCAGCGGCAGGTGAAACGGCCGCCGGCTTCATCGCCGGCGTGGACTTCTCGCACGTGGCGCTCTACGAGTCGCTGGGCAAGGTCTACCGCGACGGCGGCCAGAAGCAGGACCCCTTCAAGGTCCTCAAGGACCACGGCATTACCTGCGTGCGGCTGCGGCTGTTCACCAGCAGCGCGGAGCAGGCGCGACAGAAGCCTTACGACAGCATCAACAACCTCGACTACACCTTACCCGTGGCCGTGCGCGTCAAGCAGGCCGGCCTGCGCTTCATGCTGGACTTCCACTACTCCGACTCCTGGGCCGACCCCGGCAAGCAGGGCAAGCCGGCCGCGTGGAAGGACCTCTCGTTCGAGCAGCTCGAGCAGCGGATGTATGAGTACAGCCGCGACTGCATCGCCGCGTTCAAGAAGGCCGGCGCGCTGCCCGACTACGTGCAGGTCGGCAACGAGATCACCCCCGGCATGGTGTGGCCCGACGGCCAGGTCGGCGGCAGATTCGAGACGCCCACACAGTGGGCGCAGCTTGGCCGGCTCATGAAGGCCGCGATCCGCGGCATCAAGGAGGCGGCCGGTGACAGGGCGCCTGCGATCATTGTCCACATTGACCGCGGCGGCGACTGGGGCACCACCAAGTGGTTCTTCGACAACCTCCGCAAGCAGGAAGTCGAGTTCGATATCATCGGCGAGAGCTATTATCCGTTCTGGCACGGGACGCTCGACAACCTGCGCACGTGTCTCAACAACGCCGTGGAGCGCTACGGCAAGCCCGTGATGGTCGTGGAGACAGGTTTTCCGTGGATCGAGAAAGATGCGAACGGCAAGACCCTCAAGCCCATCGTGGGCATCGCCCCCGGCAAGGAGGGCCAGGTCACGTTCGTTGAGGAACTCGCCAAGGTGGTGAAGGGCGTGCCCGGCGGCAAGGGCCTCGGCGTGTGCTGGTGGGCGGCAGAGTTTCAGCCGATGCCGGGCACGAACCTCGGCGGCTTCGACGGCAGGTCGTTCTTCGACTTCGAAGGCAACGCCCTGCCCGTGCTGGACGCGTTCGGCCGTCTCGCCAGGCCGTAACGCGATCCTACGGACCGCGCAACAGATGAACGCGCCGGCGTTGGCTTGACATCCGCCGATCCTGGGGGTCTGCTATTGGATAGCTGCATCAACGCTCAATGACGCTCGACTGGGACAGCTCTTCCCGAGGAGACGGCGATGAACACATGCAAGGCGGCGCTCTTGGCATGCTGTGCACTGCGGATTCTCGTCTGGACTCCGTCTTCCCTGAACGCCGCCGATGAGAAACGTCCTGCCGTTCTCTTTCTCGGAGGCGTTCATTCCGGCTACGTCGTGAAACCCCTTGTCGCGTTGGGTGTCGAGGCCGACATTGGTACGCCGGGCGACCTGGCAAAGAAACTCTCGAGCAACGCCTACAACGTGGTCGTCGTCGGAACCATGAACGACGCCCAGCGCCGCGCGGTTGCCGACTTCCTGGCCCGCGGCGGAGGCGTCTTGGTCTGCAATCCGGAGTCATACCCGCGCGAGGCCGATTTCACCAAGACCTGCCAGTGGCTCGAAGAACTCGGCGCCCGCGAACGCTGGGAAGTCCTGCGCGATAAAGACCCGAAGAACGTCGTCAG
>JAPLOD010000020.1 GCA_026692735.1 Planctomycetota bacterium
AGGAAACTCTCGCCGGGGTTCGCAGTGATGCCGACGATAAGCCAGTCCGAGAGCACCTTCGTGCCGCCGGTGACGGCGCTGCGGTCGCCGCCGCTTTCGCGGATGACCGGGGCGCTCTCGCCCGTGATAGCGCTCTCATCAACGAAGGCCACGCCTTCGAGCACCTCGCCGTCGCCGGGGATGAGCTCGCCCGCTTCGACGAGTACGATGTCGCCTCTGCGCAGGTCGGCGGAGAGCGTAGGGGTTGCCTGCGCGCCGCGCGTGGGTTCGGACAGCTTCCTGGCCTGGATATCCCGCCGGGCGCGGCGCAGCGCCTCAGCTTGCGCCTTGCCGCGTCCTTCGGCCATGGCCTCGGCGAAGTTCGCGAACAGGACCGTGAACCACAGCCATAGCGAGACCGAAAGGATGAACGCCGGCGGCGCCTCGCCGTCGCCGCCCAGCGCGTGGAAGAACAGCCCTGTCGTCAGAATGCTGCCAACGTACACCGTGAACATGACGGGGTTGCGCAGTTGGTGCCGCGGGTGCAGCTTGCGCAGCGAATCAACCAGCGCCCGCTTCACAATCCGTGGGTCGAAGAGCGGCCGTGCCTGAACGGTGTTGCTCATGTCCCCCTCCGGATCACCGCATCATCTGCAGATGCTCGACAATCGGTCCCAGTGCCAGCGCCGGGATAAAGCTCAGCGCGCCGACCAGGAGGACGCTGCCTATCAACACCAGTATGAACAACGGCGTATGCGTCTGGAGCGTGCCAGGCCCGGCCGGCACGATCTTCTTGCGCGCCAGCGAACCGGCAATGGCCAGCGCAGGGACTGCCAGCCAGTAGCGGGCCACAAGCATCGCAAGGCCCGTGGTGACGTTGTAGAAGACGGTGTTGGCATTCAAGCCCGCGAACGCACTGCCGTTGTTGTTGCCTGTGGATGAGTAGGCATAGAGGACTTCGCTGAAACCGTGGGCGCCGCGATTGCCCATGCCGGCGCGGCCCGGATCGCACACCACGGCAACAGCCGTCCCGCCTAGCACCAAGAGCGGCGGGATGAGGATCATCAGCGAGGCCATTTTCATCTCGTAGGCCTCTATCTTCTTGCCAAGATATTCCGGCGTGCGGCCGACCATCAGTCCCGCAACGAAAACGGCGACGATGACGAAGGCCAGCATACCGTACAGGCCCGATCCGGCGCCGCCAAAGGACACCTCGCCCAACTGGATCATCCACATCGGCACAAGCCCGCCCAGCGGCGTGTAGGAGTCGTGCATCGAGTTGACCGAGCCGTTCGAGGCGGCGGTCGTCGCCGTTGCCCAGATGGCCGAATCCGCGATGCCGAAACGGGTCTCCTTGCCTTCCATGTTGCCGCCGGGCTGAGCGTTGCGCGGGACCTCCTCGTCAACGGTCAACCCCAACGAGCGCGGGCTGCCCTCGCGCGCCACCGCGCCGTGAGCCTCCTGGTCCACGCCCCACGCCCCCGCGGCCAACGCCGGGCTGCCGTGTTGTTCCGCCACGACGCAGCCGACCAGGGGAACGGCGAACAGGATGGTCATCGCGGCGAGGATCGCGAAGCCTTGCCGCAGGTCCCGCACCATGACGCCGAATGTGATGCACAGCGCCGCGGGGATCAGCAGAATGGCCAGCATCTCAAGAAGGCACGATAGCGGCGTGGGGTTCTCATACGGGTGTGCCGCGTTGACGTTGAAGAAGCCGCCGCCGTTGGTCCCGAGCTGCTTGATCGCCTCCTGCGATGCGACGGGGCCGAGCGCCAGGACCTGCTCACCGACAGGTTTCCCGTCCGAGTCTTTCGTGGACTGAAGCAGTGGCACCGCACGGTACGAGTCGAATGTCTGCGGCACGCCTTGCGAGACGAGCATCACCGCCAGGACCAGCGCTAGGGGGAGCAGCACGTAAAGGACGCTGCGCGTCACGTCCACCCAGAAGTTGCCCAGCAGCGGCATTTCCCTCCGTACAAAGCCGCGGACCATCGCCACCAGGACCGCCATGCCGCTGGCTGCCGACAGGAAGTTCTGCACCGTCAGCGCCAGCATCTGTGTCAGGTAGCTCATGGTGCTCTCGCCCGAGTAGCTCTGCCAGTTGGTGTTGGTGGCGAAGCTGACGGCCGTGTTGAACGCGCAATCGGCCCCGACCGCGGGCAGGCCCTGCGCGTTCAGCGGAAGCAGGCCCTGCAACCGTTGCAGGAGGTAGACCACCAGACAGCCGGCCAGGTTGAACAGCAGCAGGGCGATGGCATAGCATTGCCACGTCATCTCCTGGCGCGGGCGTATGCGGCAGAGCCTGTAGATCAGCCGTTCAACCGGCCCCAACACTATCTCCAACCACCCGGCGTTCCCCTCGTACACCTGGGCCAGGAACATGCCGAGAGGGATTGCCAGCCCCAGCAAGAGGAAGAGGTAGAGGGCCATCTGTCCCCATGCATTCGCGGTCATCAGAACCACTCCGGCTTGAGCAGCGCTACCAACAGGTACACGACGAGCGCCGCGGCGACGACGATACAGATCGTGTAGATCGTGCTCATGCTCGTGCGCTCACAGTCGTTCCAGAAGGGCGATCAACGCCACGGTCAGGACGAAGAACACAAGCGTGATCGCGATGTAAAGCAGGTCCATGGTTCGTCCTCCCCAACGGGAAGCGTACTACCGGCGCCGTCAGGAAGCCGTCAAACCGGAGGACGAAGACGTTAAGAAACTGTTAAGATGCGGTGGCACTGCGAGCGTACCGCAGGCTTCCAGCCTGCCCGGGGCAGGCAAGATGCCTGCGGTACAGGCGGGCGGGTTGGCAACCCGCGGTCAGGACGAAGAACACAATGAACCACGAAGAGCACGAAGAACACGATACGGGCGTAGTTGTGTGAATTCTTGTTTGTGGTCTTCGTGTTCTTCGTGGTTAGCGTTCAGTGGCGGCGGTCTCGGGAACGCTTCTCACACATCGGAAACCGACCTGGCCGTGAACGTCGCGGCCGAAGCAGGCATCAGTGTAGCCAGGGTCCTCGTTGTTGCGGTAGGCCGAGCGGCACATGGTCGCACGCGAGTTCCAGCATCCGCCGCGCAGCACGCGCGCCAGACTTGTGTCGGGGCCACGCGGGTCCTTCTCGGGACTCTCCCCGTAGTACCCTTCTTTATAGAAGTCGTTGCACCACTCCCACACGTTGCCGTACATGTCGTACAGACCCCACGGGTTGGGCTGCCTGGAACCCACCGGCTGCGGGCTGCGGGTGCAGTTCTCCTTGAACCACGCGAACTGTTTCAGCTTGGCCGGATTGTTCCCAAAGGAGTACTCCGTCCGCGTGCCCGCGCGGCAGGCGTATTCCCACTCCGCCTCTGTGGGAAGCCGGTAGCCGCCGCGGCTTTCGTCGCACCGCCATGTCGCCGGGTCGTAGCACGGCACGAGGCCCTCCAACCGCGAGCGCGCGTTGCAGTATTGGGCGGCGTCTCTCCAGCGGATCTGTTCGACCGGGCCCTTGGGATCCTTCCAGCGGGACGGATTGCGCCCCACCACCTTCTCGAAGTGCTCCTGCGTCACCTCGTACCGGTCCATCAGGAACGGACTGACGTACACCCGGTGGACCGGCGCGTCCGTCTCGTCTTCCGCCTCGCTTCCCATCTCGAACCAGCCGCCGGGGATTGCCACCATCTCAACGCCGCTTGGCGTCGTCACCGCCGGCGGAGCGCCCGCCGACGGCCGCGCCTGCCCGGTCGTGCCGCACGAGGAAACGAGGCAGGCGGCAACGAGAGCCGCGAGCAGAGCCGCTGCCCCGATCCCAACCGGCTGTTTCTTCACTGTGCGTGTTCCGTTGTCCGCTCTTCGGCCGGCGGCAGCCAGTCGTAGTCCCAGTGGTGACCGATCCAACCCGGCGGGCTCAGTGTGATCGTCTCCCCGTCCGCCACGCGGACGATGCAGAGCGGGCTGTGGACCTTCCAACTGCCCGAGTGGAGGATCTTGACGAAAGCAATGTACCGCCCGCAGTGCGACCACCGGCCGCACGGGTCCTGTCCCAGCTTCTCCTTGGGCAGCGTCACGATCTTGCCGTCGGTGCCCTCGGGAAGGGAAGGGTCGAACTTGCGAACGGCCAGGCTGTCGCCCGCGTTCCAGCACATCCATTTGCCGTCCGGCGAGAAGGCGGGGTGGCACTCGCCGTCCTTGATCGGGTGGTTGGGCAGCTTGCGGATTTCGCCGCCGTCGGCCGGCATGATGTCAATCGTGTATTTCTGCCCAAGATAATCCCTGATCTCGAAGATGAACCACTTGCCGTCGGCTGAAAGATCCAGGACGTCAACCCGCCGCGTCACCTTCACCGGCGGACCGGCCTTGCCGGTGTCCATGTCAGTGTAGACCAGGCCGCGCTTCTCGCCGGAGACGGTCCGCTTGCTGTCGGGCGCCCACACGTAGCCGCCGTTGACGGGGCGAACCTTGAGAGTCTTCGCGTCCACCAGGAAGTCGCCGTAGTTGTAGGTGAAGTACTTGCCGTCAGGCGAAACTCGAGGGGCGCGCTCCTCCTGGTCGGGCGTGTTGGTCAGTTGCTTCAGGCCCGTGCCGTCGGCGTTGATGATGTAGAGGTCTCTCGCCGGGTACTCGCCCTTGGCCGTAGGCGGCTTGTCCGGATGGATGGCGATGACCAGTCGGTAGCCGGTCTGCCGCAGTTCTTCCTTCAAGTCTTGGATGCGGGGCTGCGAGAACGGGTCGCAGGCGGCCGGCATGGTCCACTCCGCCCGGAGCACGGGCTTGGTCTGCGCATCCTTCTCTTCGGCCCCGCAAAGAACGGCAGGACCTGTCGCCAGCAGCAGGAACAACCCACAGAGGATTCTCATCTATGCCTCTCCTCCTGCTTTCGACGGGTTCCACGAACGAGACGTTCGTGGTACCACGGGCGTCCCGCCCGTGGCGCAGACGAACCACCTGCATTGGTTCCGGTCCGCACCCATTCTGTGGGCGACATGTCTATCCGTCAAGGGTTTTGGAGTGTGCTCACTTCGCGTCCGTCCGCGCCGCCACTCGGACCGTCACCGGTCCGAGCAAGCCGGACTCCTGCAGCGGCGCGTCCTTCTTCCAGAGCTTCCAGGTGGTGAAGGTGAAACGGCCCGTCGGGCTGCGTTTGCCATCGAGGACCCACTGCGGCCACTTCTTCAGTGTCCCGTTCGGATTGCGGTCGCAGTCTTCGGGCAACTGCTCGTCGCCAAGCATGCGGTTGATCCAGAGGTTGACGACCTTCACCTCGAGTGCGTTATTCCCGGCTGCCGCCGCACCCGTAATGTCCACGCGAAATGGCGGCTTCCACAGAGTGCCAAGGTCCTTGCCGTTCATTTTCACTTCGGCCATCGCCTGGACCTTCCCCAGGTCCAGATAGAGCCGCCGGTTCTTCCCCAGCATCTCGGGTGGCACGTTGATGCTCTTGGCGTACGTCGCAGCACCGGAGAAATACTTCACGCCGGGATCGCCGTGTTCGCTCCACGAGGCGAGCTTGTCGAGCGTGATTGTCTCAGGTGCGCCCCGGTTCGGCGGAAAACGGACTTCCCACGGACCGGTGATCTCCAGTGGTTCCGGCAGCGAAGCAACCTGGAATTCGACGCTCTTGCCATCGGCGGTCTTGATGGCGTACTTCCCCGCCCGCCAGACCTCGCCGCTCACCAGGTTGAGCTCCGGCTCATCGCGCCGCTCGCTGACAGCGGGCGGCGAGGCCGCGAGCTTCGCAATCTCGGCCTCGGTCAAGGCATGGTCGAACTGCTGCAGGCCGGCCACCTGGCCCTTGAACGGCGTGACACTCCGGTTGTGCGGGACGCCAACGCCGGGATGCACGATCATGGGGCTCTTCAGCCCCTGCCGCGCCAGCTTCCCGTTGAGGTAGAGACTCGGCGTGCCGTCGCTGTACACGACTGCAATATGCGTCCAGTTGGTCAACGGGGCGGCGTACACCAGCAGAGCGGGGAAGTAACTGGCTCCATGCTCGTGAACGCACACGCCGTTGCGCCCCGCGGCGATGCCCGCGCCGGCGTGGCCCTCGCTGTAGACCTCATGTCCCGGCGGGGGGAAGAGCACGTCGTTGCGTTCCAGTTGATAGGACGTGATGCCTGTGTTCGTTTCGGGCGGCAGTGGGGTGTCGGCGTCTGGTTTCACCCACACGCTCATGGTGAACGTGTTGGTGACGTCGCGGTTCACCGCCGGCGCCGTGGCCATGCGCAGCAGCTCCTGGCCGTCGCGCGTGACAGAGATGATGCGCTCCGACGGCTGCGGGGCTTCGCCGCGGAACACCACGAACACCGAGCCGCGCGGCTCAAAATGGATCGGGATGCGCGTGCAGCCGTCGGCCTCCTCATAGGACGGGACGCGCGCGAGTTGGCCTGTGTCGGGCTGCCACAGCTCGGGACGCTTGCCGGTCACGCGGAAGGTGCAGAGCGTGTCCGCGGGTTGGGGACTGCTGCTTGCCACAAAGTAGATCTCCGCCCCCTCCACGCTGCGGTGAATCCAGCGGACGAACGGCCCTGCCGTGAAGTCCGCCGGCACCTTGTCTTGCGCCAGGACTTCCTCGGGCGTCAATCCCCAGATGATCCTGCCTTTGCCGCAAGCATGCTCCTTGACTGCCTTGCCGTCGCAGTCTCCCCACAGTTCCTCGCCGAGCCGCCGCACGTCCTCGTCGCACTTCGGGTAATCGGACAGACTCGGCGACTTCTGCGGCCGCGGCCCGATGACCACGGCGCCGGCCTGAACCAGCTCCTTGATCTTGCCGAGCAGCGGCGGCGTCATGGCCGTCACGTTCGGCAGCACCAACAGGCGGTAACTCATCCCGTCTGGCAGCACGATCCGTCCGTCTTTCACGGACATGCGGGTGAGCACCGTCTCGGGCGTGCAATTGTCGTAGTCGTAGCCGCGGCAGTTGTGGCCCTGAAAGCCCTGCGGCGCGGCCTCGGGCTGCAGATAGCAGACGTCGGCCACGAAAAGCCCCTGCCGCAGGAGGAACTGGCACCGCGCAAGATACTCGTGCCACGGCTTGGACTGCTCCCACCAGGTCTGTGTGCGTTCATAATGCAGGCCCCATGGCCCCATGGTCATGCCCGGCTCGTAGTTCAGCCACGGCTGCATCGCGTAGCGGTGGAAGACGAACCGGTTCACGCCATCGCAGAACGCCCGGTCGCCAAGAGACTTGATTGTGGCCGGATGCTGCAGCCAGCGTTCATGATCGTCCGCCGTGAAGGCTTCCGCGCCTACGACCCGGTGGCCGTACGTGTGCGCCGCCGACGACATCTCCTTGCAGGTCTCGAAGCGGCCGCCGCCCATCCAGAATTCGCACATCGGCTCGTCGGCTCGGCCCGCGTAGGTCAGGTCGTCGCACGGACCGTCGTACGCCTCGATTGAGAGCCGCATCCCGTGCTGTTGCGCGAGCTTTGCCAGGTGCCCGGCGTAGTTGTCCGCCAGCAGGTCCGAGACGGTCTGCCGCAGGTCCCACAGGAAACGCTCCGAGACCTCCAGGCTGTCCACGACGCGGCCCGTGATCGCCGGGAGATACTGCAGCGAGTCGTAGCCCCGCCGCTTCTGGAATTCCTCCCGCATCCGCGCCGTCCAGTTCTGACAGCCGATCTCCCAACTGTCTATGTGCGTCGCGGCCAACGCCTTGCCTGCGAGCGGTTGCGAGTCCTCGATAAGCTTGGCCATCATGCCGGCGAACTGCGCCTCGATCCCCTCCTTGCTGAGCTTGTCGCACTCCAGGCCGCTGCCGCTTGCCGGCGCCGGGCCGCACACCGCACCTGTCGTCGTGTGGCCGATGCGCATCAGCGTCCATTTGCCGGCCGGCACTTCCCACGCCAGGTGAGCGTCCTTGTCCATCTTCGCGGTCAGATCTACCATGCGCTCGCGAGCGATTGCCATTTCCGGCGCCACCTTCGTCTCGGCGGCGGGAGGAACGCCCCGGCGCTCGTAGAGTGCCTTGCCTTTGATGTCGGCAATGCGGAATTCCCCGGGCGTCGGGAACGCGAGCACAGCAATGTCGCGGTAGAAGCCGTGATTGGCTTTGGGCTGTGGCAGCTTCTCCTCAAACCGCTTCGGACCCTCGATGGTTGTCTCGCCCCAGACAACTGTCTGCATGGACAGCTCGGGCTTGATCCACGGCCCGCCGCTGCCGTTCCACCCGGCGTCGTTGTTCATGTTCACTTCCAGCCCGAGCCGTTGCGCCTCGGCGACGACATGCTTGAACAGCTCGCGCCACTGCGGTCCCATGAACGCCACCGGCCCCACCGGGGCGCCCTGGTCCACCTCCATGATCAACACGCCGCCGATGCCGGCGCGTTTCATCGCCTCCAGGTCCGCGGTGATGCCTTCGCGCGTGATGTTGCTGTTCAGCCAGAACCAATAGACCCAGGGCCTGGCCGACTCCGGCGGCTGAACGAAGCTCTTCTCAAGTTCGCGTAGCGTCGCCTCGGCATCCGCGGCCCGAGCCGACCCGACTGACGCGAGCATCAGCAGCACCGCGATCATGGTCTTCTTCATTGTGCGGCTCTCCTCTACTTGTGGCGTTCACACCTCGCAACGCCCGTCGTATCGGTTCCCCAGGTTTCCTGGTGGTCTGCCTCACCATAACCGTTCACCCTCTCCCCCGTGAGGGAGAGGGTGGCGCGCTGAAAGCGCGCCGGGTCGGGGGGTGTTCCAACGCGCCGACAGTTCAGCGCTCGGCATCCGCAACGCGGTCCTGACGATGATGGACAACACGCTGGTGCGGGGCCGGTGAGCGTGCCCGCAGCCGCTACGCCTTCATCTGTTGAAACAGGCTCGCGCTGTCGAAGATCTCCCACGCCTCCGCGAGTTTCCCGCCCTGGATGCGGAACGTGGCAATGGCCGGCAGCCGGATCGCATTCCCCTTCGGCTTTGTGCCCGCGAACTCGCCGGTGTGCTTGGCCGTGAACGTGAAATGGCAGTCCACCTTGTCGCCTTCGGCGAGCATGAACGCAGTCTCGATCCTCATGTCGCTGAACACACCGCCCATGGTCGTGAAGAACTGCCGCACGCCTTCCGGGCCAGTCGGCAAGCCGGGTGGGAAGTGGTGGTCCACGAAGGTGGCCGTGACCACCTCGGCGATGCCGGCCAGATCGCCCACGACCTCCTTGTAGTACCGCTGCACTAGAGCCTTGTTCGCTTCTGACATGGCGCTTTCTCCCCCCATTTGTTTGGTTGAAGGAATCATATACCCCGGCGGCGGCGCCAGTCCAGGCACGGTTGAATATCTGCACCGCTTAGTTGGGTTACTTCTTCGAGCTGCCCTGTGGCTGGGCCGGTGCGATGCTCCGCAGTTCGGGCTGGTCTTTCGCGGCTTCGATCGCCGCGATAGCCGCCTCGACTGCGGTGATTCTCCGGTTGTTGAGTTCGCCTGCGGGGAACTCCCCCTTCTTGCATTGAGCATTGAGGGCCACGATTAACTCTTTCAGCCCCGGCACCGCTTCGCGGGCGGCCGAGCCATAGCTCATGATCTCCTTCATGATCACCCCAGTTCTGCTTTCGCTGCCGTGGCCGCCCTGGGTTTTCGCGAAGATGACGCCTGCTTCGATGCCTTCTTTGAAGTGATATTTCGTCAATGCCTTGAATCCTCCCATGCGGATCTCATTGCCAAACATCGTGTCCGCCGGGCACGGTGTTTTGACGGCGGCGAGGATCTCCGGTGCCAGCGCCTGAACGTCGTCCACGGTAAGAAGCTTCTCAAACGTGTTCCTAAGCCTCATCCGCGCCATGCCATCGGGATTTTGGGAGACGGCCCTGATGGCCGGGTAGAGCAGTTTCGGGTCAATGGCCTTGATGGAATCTCTCAGTAAGCCACTGAACAGGGCCTCCGCCAGTTCCCCCTGGGCAAGTTGAATGGGATCAGCCCACGCGATTGGCTGGAGGGGTTCGGCGGTATCAACAACCGCCTTGAGCATGTCGGCGACGACTGGTTTCGCCGAGTCGCCCATTTTCTTGAGGGCATTCGCCGCTTTGAACCGCAGCCAGCGGTCTTCGTGCTTGAGCAGACGGACCAATACGGGCAGGGCCTCTGCGCTCTTGATGCAGCCGAGCGTCTCACAGGCTCCCTGGCGGACATGCGCATCGGTGCCTTCCGCCATGCTGATCAGTTGGGGCACCATCGCCTTCGCTTCAGGGCGCTTGGCCAGTTCCTCCGCCGCCCAGCCACGGACGACTGGCGACCAATCGCCGAGCGCCGCCACGATCTCCTGCGTGGTCTTTTTCTTACAGTCCACATCGAAGCGGCCGGATGTGATGGCTTCCGCCACATCTTTCTTGCTCAGCCAGTTCGCCTGATCCGCGTCCCTGCCGGTGATGTAGAGCTTCTTCAGTGGCAGCGAATATGTGAGGACATACGTGGCTGCCGGACTCAGACCGCTATAGCTGCTCTTGCCGTAGTAGGTGTTGTCTTCCGTCCTGCCCAGTCCATATTGCTCGCCCCCGTCGTAGGTGAATGAACCATCGCAGCGCCGCACGAGGTCAAGGTGCCACGAGGCTTCTTTGACAAAAGCCGCCACTGCGTCAGGCCCGCCGGCATTCGTACCCAAGGCCCCCCACAAGTAGCTGAATCCCTGGCCGGTATGCCCGCATTCGCGGTTCTTGAAGGAAGCAGTCACCATTTTAGCGAAGAATTGCGTTTCCACGGTGCGGTTTCCCTGAACGGCGAAGAGCACCGCGGCCATGGCATTCTTGCCGTTGTTTTCATGATACGGCCATGGCGCGTGTTCGCCATAGGGAATCGCTGCCTTGTCCACAAAATAGCCGAAGAACCCAGCGGCACGGACAATCGCTTGATCCA